>NZ_JBFTPS010000016.1:0-128932 GCF_056398605.1 Variovorax sp. 01T432 | reverse complement strand
ATGCGCATCGCCTCGGCCATCAAGAGGTCGTCCTGCTCCTGCTGCCACTTTGCTTCGGCTTCGGCCTTCGCTTGCGCCTCCGCCTGGGCCTTGGCAAGCGCATCCATTGCCGCATCGGGCAGCGGCACGTTGTGGCCCGCGAACATGACATCGCCCGCGCGCGAGCTCTGGCCGTCGCTCCACTGGAGCTCCGAGGTTCCGAAGACGACATTGCCGTTGTTCAGCGCGGGCTCGCCTTCGCGCTGGAGGCCGATCGCGGCGACCCCCGCGTCCTCCAGCGACCGGAACTCGCCCTCCTCCTGGCGGCCGTTGCCGTTCACGTCCTGGAAGAGCGCGAGGCGCTCCCAGTCAGCGTCTTCGTCCGTGATCCTGCCGTCGCCATCCGTGTCGAAGGCGACCAGCCCTTCGAGGTCCGTGCGGGCCCCGGGCTGGTAGCCGACGAAGCTCACCTCCCGCTCCAGGTCGGCGCGCCCGTCCTCGTTCGCATCGAAGTCCAGCACCGCATCCGAAGGTGCCGCCCAGCCGATGCGCTCGCGCCAGCCGTCGCCGTTGACGTCCGCGAAGATGCTCGAATCGTCCGGGTGGATCAGGTCCAGGCCGTCGTTGTCCAGATCGAGCACGATCGGGCAGGCGCCGCCGAGCGTGTTGTAGATGCTGGAGACGGCGGCGCTGCGCTGCAGCTCGCTCATCTCGCTCCAGCTGGACAGGCCGATGATGCTGTTCATCAGGGCCACGGCATCGGCGGCGGGCTGGGTTCGGGCCTGAGCCAGTGCCTGCTCGTGGGTAAAGACCTCGCCTTCTGCGGCGCCTGCCGGCGAGGCGACAAGCGCAAGCTGCGCCGCCTGCCCTTCGTGGTCCACGCCGACGACCGCGCCGTCGCGGACATCCACGAGGCTCACCCCCTCGTTGCCGCCGGCGACCACCATCGCAACAGGCTGCCCCTGGGCATCCACCAGCACCCGCGTGCCATCGGACAGAGAATGGAGCGACACGTCGTCGCCGTAGCGCTCGCCCACGATCGCGGCCCACGAGGTCGCGCGTGTTTGGTGCGATTGCAGCTCGGCGGCCAGCGGCGGTCCCCAGCCACTCCTGCGCGGCCAGGGCTCCGGGTTCATCGTCAGCGCCGATGGCGTCATCCTGACGAACGCCCACGTGGTGCAAGGCGCCTCCGACGTCACCGTCAAGCTCACGGATCGCCGCGAGTTCCCCGCCAAGGTGCCGGGGTCCGATCCGAAGACCGACGTGGCGGTGCCCAGGGGCGATCGCTGCCGGACGACAGCTTCGTGCCCTTCATCCAGACCGATGTCGCCGTCAATCCCGGAAACTCCGGCGCCCCCCTGCACAACGCGCGCGGCGAGGTGGCGGGCATCAATTCGCAGATCTACAGCCGCAGCGGCGGCTACCAGGGCGCGTTCTTCCCGATCCCCATCGACCTTGTCGCCGGGGTCGTAGCTCGGCCCCCTGGGTACGGCCCCGGAGAGCAGGACACCCTCCAGCTCCAGGCGGAAGTCGCAGTGGAGGCGGCTCGCCGCATGCTTCAGGATGACGAAGGAAAGCACCTCGGACGATGTCGAGTCGCGCCGGTGCGCGCGGACCTGTCCCAGGCGTCGGCGGCCCGTTGCCCGTGGCGTAGGAGCCCTCCCACCCTGGAATCCGAGCGATGCCGATGAGCTGCGCAACGGGCCGTCCTTTAGCGTCGCCCGAGCCTGCGGCGTCCTCGCGGGGCAACTGCCGATGACACCCATTCACACCCGACATCCCCCGCGCGCTTGCAGGTGCCAGCCTGTGCGAAGGCAGCATGGGGGTGTTCGTTTCGTCGAGCGCTTGCCATGGCGTCCAGGGCCGGCGCTTCACGCCGCCCGGCGGCATTTGCTGGCCATCGGGCCATGTCGCCCCGACAGCTCTATCTCGTGAGCCGCAAGGCGCTCACGGCATGGGTCGACGACTATGCGCCCAGCATGGGCGCGGCCATCTCCTACTACACCATCTTCTCGCTCGCTCCCCTGCTGGTGATCGTCGTCGCCCTCGCCGGCCTGCTCTTCGGACGCGATGAGGCCCAGGCGCGGATCGTTCAGGAGACGGCGGCCCTGGTGGGGCGCGAAGGCGCGTCGGTCGTCGAGGCGCTGCTCGCATCGGCGAGCCGCCCGGAAAGAGGACTCGTCGCCGGCACCATCAGCGCCGTGGTGCTGCTCGTCGGTGCCACCACGGTCTTTGCCGAACTCCAGACCTCCCTGGACCGGATCTGGCACGTGCCAGCGCGCGAGAAGCCCAAGGGCGTGTGGGCGATCCTGCGCGCGCGACTGCTCTCCTTCGGGCTGATCCTGGGACTGTCGTTCCTGATGATCGTCTCGCTGAGCGTCAGCGCGGCCCTTGCCGCGTTCGGCACCTGGTACGGCAGCCTGTTCGGCGAGTCGGTCGGACTGCTGCAGGCACTCAACGCCCTCGTCTCGATCGCGGTGTTCACGTTGATGTTCGCGCTGATCTTCAAGCTCATGCCGAGCACGCCCATCGCCTGGGAAGACGTCTGGATCGGCGCCCTCGCCACCGCCTTGCTCTTCGATGGTGGAAAGCTGCTGGTCGGGCTCTACCTCGGCAAGAGCGGTGTGGGCGAGTCGTTCGCGGCCGCGGGCTCGCTCGTGGTTCTCATCGCGTGGGTCTACTACGCGGTGCAGATCTTTCTTCTCGGCGCCGAGTTCACCAAGGCCTTCGCCGATGAGCGCCGCAGCCGCCGCGAGGTGCCCGCGACGCCGTCGCCGGATCGATGATGGCCGTGCGCTCCCACGTCTCCAAGGCCCCGCACTTGGCAGGCCGAATCCACCATGCGAATCGGCGGCGTCGGAGTGGTCCTACCGACTCTGCCGCGCTCATCCGAGTGCGCTCCGAGCCCTCGCCGGCAGGATGGGGGATTGAACACTCCCATGGCCTGCCTGATGGCCACCACGCCGAAATGAACGCGACCGCCAACGCAACACCGGACGCGACGCACTCGGACGCGCTCGTCATCTTCGGCTTCACCGGTGACCTGGCCGGCAAGAAAGTCTTCCCCGCGCTCTACGCGATGGTGAAGAAGGGGGCGTTGACGGTTCCCGTCATCGGCGTCGCGGCTTCGGCCCTGGACACCGAAGCGGTCCGGCAGCGTGTGCGGGAGAGCCTCCAACGCGAAGGCGGCATCGACGACAACGCGGCCTTCGAGCGCCTGCTTTCCCTCCTGCAGTACGTCAGCGGCGACTACCGGAGTGCCGAGACCTTCGCCGCGCTGCGGACCGCGCTGGCAGGCGCGCGGCGCCCGGCACACTACCTCGCGATTCCGCCGAACCTGTTCGCCACCGTGATCCAGAACCTGGGCGCCGCCGGCCTCGCCAGGAACGCGCGCGTCATCGTCGAAAAGCCGTTCGGCCGCGACCTCGCCTCCGCGATCGAGCTCGACGCGGTCGCCCGCTCGGTGTTCGCCGAGTCGTCGATCTTTCGCATCGATCACTTCCTCGGCAAGGAGGCGATCATGAACATCCTCTACTTCCGCTTCGCCAATTCATTCCTGGAGCCGATCCTCAACCGCGACCATGTCGCGAGCGTGCAGATCACGCTGGCCGAGGACTTCGGCATCGGCGAGCGGGGCAGCTTCTATGAAGGCGCGGGCTGCCTGCGCGACGTCGTCGAGAACCACCTCTTCCAGATCGTCGCGCTGCTGGCCATGGAACCTCCCGCCGGTCAAAGCTATGCGGCCGTGCACAGCGCGAAGGCCAGCGTCTTTCGCGCGATGCGTCCGCTGGCACCGGACGACCTGGTGCGCGGCCAATACGAGGGCTATCGCCGCGAGAAGAACGTGGCCGCCGATTCCGACGTCGAGACCTTCTGCGCGCTGCGCCTGTTCATCGATTCCTGGCGCTGGGCCGGCGTGCCGTGGTACCTGCGTTCCGGCAAGAAGCTTCCGACGAACGCGACCGAGGTCCTGGTGCAATGGCGCGCGCCGCCGCAGAAACTCTTCGACGACGCGAGCCCGGCGCAGGGCCGCGCGAACTACTTGCGGTTCGCGCTTCACCCGGTCGCGGCGATCGCGCTGGCCGCGCGCGTCAAGCGCGCCGGCCATGAATTCGTCGGCGACCAGCGCGAGCTCTACCTCTGCGAAAACGCGCTGGGCGACGATTCGCCCTACGAAAGGCTGCTCGGCGACGCCATGGCAGGCGATGGCGCGCTCTTCACCAGCCAGGACGCGGTCGAGGCCGCATGGACCGCCGTCGAGCCGGTGCTCGCGCAGCACCATCGCGCGCTCCCCTATGCACCGGGCACCTGGGGACCGCGAGAGACCGACTCGCTCGTCGCGCCGCCCGAAGGCTGGCACAACCCCGAGCCGGAGAACGGCTGCGCCCCGCCCGCCGCGTGACCCTGCTGGCCCGCGGCGTCGGCCCCCCGCGCGACTTCGATCCGGTCAGGCTTGCGCGGCGTAGCTGAGCTGCCCGTCCACGATGCGCGCCGGCGAAGTGAAGGGATGGACGGTGCTGTGCGCGGCATCCAGGATGTGGATGACCTCCACGCCGCGACAGCGCAACACATCGGCGATGAGCGAACGGTGGCAGCGCCACCAGAGCAGCTCCGCGCACATCAGCGTGGTCGGCTGCAGCGCCGCGAACGCGAGCAACTCGTGGAGGCCCGCGGCGAACTCGCTGCTGGCCAGGTGGTCGGCGTAGCCCCGAAACGAGGCATTGCGCCAGCCTGTGTTCGGCGAATCGGGCCGCACCCGGCGACGGCCGCCCAGCTGCGGCAGCCATCGGTAGCCGATGCCATGCGCGGGCAATGTCTGCTCCAGCGCATCGCGCGCGAACTGCGGATGGCGCCGCGATCCGGGGAAGCGCCGCACGTCGGCCACGGCCCGGACGCCGTAGCCATCCAGCAGCGCCAGGAACTCTTCGAGGGTATGCGTCGAGTGGCCGATGGTCCAGATGGTGCTCAAGCCGGTGCCCGCTGCCAT
Source organism: Variovorax sp. 01T432 (assembly GCF_056398605.1). NCBI lineage: Bacteria > Pseudomonadati > Pseudomonadota > Betaproteobacteria > Burkholderiales > Comamonadaceae > Variovorax > Variovorax sp. 01T432. The sequence goes on along the minus strand of NZ_JBFTPS010000016.1, from coordinate 123,966 downwards.
GGCTCAATCGATCCTGTGCAGGGCCGCGCCCTTGTGGAGCGCGACGTGATCGGTCTTGTCGCTCTGGATCTCGTACTGCGGATCGCTCGGCGTGCAGCGATGGATGTGGCCCTTGTAGTCGGTGTCACGGGTGTGCACCTTGACGATGCGGCCCGTCACGCGGCCCGCCTCGGAATTCCAGCGCACGTGGTCGCCGACCTTGAATTCATGCACCATGCGCGGCCTCTACGGAAGGGAGGGACCCCGGAAATGACCGGCGCGCTCGGCCAGATGGACCATCTGGGCGGCCGCGTGAATCGTCAGCGGGTGCGGCGTGAATCCCGGTCTCGGAGAGATGTAGTCCGCCATCTCGCGCACCAGGTCGAGCTGGCGCTCGGTGGCCTGGGACAGCAGCGCTATCAACACGTTCTCCAACGCGATCACCCGCACCTGGAGCTGCACGAGCTCGGCATTGCTCAACTGCGGCACTGCCGAGCTGTCGTTCGCACGAACCGGCGCTTCCTGCGGCCCGTCCGGTCCGGCACCACCTTCGTTGTCCCATCTGGACAGGGCGCGTTCGCGAAGTTCCGCGCGCTTCGCTGGACCGCGCTTGGTGTCAGGCATGGGACGCTCCCGGTGGGTGTGGACGAACGTGCCAAGGTATGGCATCGCTCACCGGATTGTCAACGAGGTCGCCGTCATGCGCGGCCAAGGCGAGGCAAGGAGGGCCGTGCCGCGCCCCTTCATGCAAACCGAGACGGCGCAAAGGGGGCGATCTCGATGTCAGCGCGCTCGCCGGCAATGATCTGCGCAATCACGCGGCCCATCACCGGCCCCGCGCTCATCCCGAAGTGCGAATTGCCGAAAGCGAAATAGGCGTTCTCGAAGCTCGGCGCCCTGCCGAGCACCGGCAAGCCGTCAGGCAGCGTCGGGCGATCGCCGGCCCAGCGTGTGACCTGTGCCAACTTCAGGCCCGGAAACATTCGCCGCGCCTGCTTCTCCAGCAGCGCCGTGCGCTTCCAGTTGGGTGGCGCGTCGATGCCCGCATATTCGACTGTTCCAGCCAGGCGAAGACCCACGTTCATCGGCGCGGCGGCAAACTTGGCGTCGAGGTGCGTCACCGGGATGCGCGGCATCTCGCCAGGGTCGGCGATGGTGATGTGGTAGCCGCGCTCGGCCTCCACCGGCAGCGCGGTGCCGAGCATGGCGCTCAAGGTGCCCGCCGCGGCGCCCGCCGCGACCAGCACCCGTTCGACCGGCCTTGCCCGACCATCAACGAGGACAGCCTGCACCCGTCCGGCGTGCGTCAGAAAGCCGGTGACCTTGCCGCGCACAACAACGGCGCCATGGCGTTGCGCCTCGCCGGCCATCAGTTGCACCAGTTGATGGGGATTGCGGGTCCGGCCGTTGTCGGGCAGCAGCATGCCGCTCCTGAAGATCGGCGCCAAGGTCGGCTCGGCTTCGCGGATCTCGTCCGCATCCAGCAATTCCGTCCTGACGCCGGCCGCCTCGCGCATGAACTGGGTCAACACGGAGCCCTGCGCCGCATGCGGTCGCTCGGACACATAGAGCTGGCCACAGCGTTCGATCAGCGCCGCCGCCGGGGTGTCTCGCGTCAACGTGTCGTAGGCTTCGAAGGTGCTGCCGTGCAGTTCGCGCATGGCGCGCGACGTCTTGAGGGCGGCCTCGGTGCGACTGCCGCGCGCCAGCGCCAGCAGCCAGGGTGCCACCTTGAAGAAATGGCCGGGCCTCACCACCAGCGGCCCCTCGGCATCCAGCAGCCAACCCGGCACCTGCCGCAGCACACCCGGGATGGTGTAGGGCACGACCGCGCCGGGACTGATGTTGCCGGCATTTCCGAAACTCGCGCCTTCGCCGATACCGCCCGCATCGACCAAGGTGACGGCGAATCCCGCACGCTGCAGCCACAGCGCCGACGCGACGCCCACAATGCCGGCGCCGATGATCGTGACCTGTGCCGCGCTCACGACCTGCTCACTCCGCCTTGATGTTGCGGTCATGAATGATCTTGCCGAACTTGTCCGCCTCGCCGCGGATGAACTTCCCCACCTCGGCGGGCGTCTTCGTCGACTCGGGCTCGACTCCCAGCTTGATCATCTGCGCGCGCAGCTCCGGGGTGGCGAGAACCTCGCGGATCGCCGTGTTGAGCCGCGCCACGATGTCCGGCGGCGTTCCGGCCGGAGCCTGGACCGTTTCCCAGGTCACCAGATCGAAGCCCGGTACGCCGGACTCGGCAATCGTCGGGATGTCCGGCATGACAGCGGAGCGCTTGCCGCTGGAGACGGCGAGCGCCCTCACCTTTCCTTCCCTGGCCAGGTTCACCGCCGAGCCGATGCCCGGCAGCATCATGGTCACCTGGCCGCCCATCACATCGACCAGCGCCGGCGCGCTGCCCTTGTACGGCACGTGCACCATGTCGGTCCCCGTCATCGAAAGAAGCAGCTCCGAGGCCAGATGCGCCGCGCTGCCGGCGCCGAAGCTGGCGTAGGTCAATTTGCCCGGCTGTGCCTTGGCCAGGGCGATCAGTTCCCTGACCGATTTCACCGGGACTTCGTTGTTGGTGACCAGCAGCAAGGGTACGGTGTCCACCAGCGCAACGGCGCTGAAGTCCTTGTAGATGTCGAAGTTGAGCTTCTGCAGGGCCGGGTTGATGGCGAATGATGCCGAGGTGAATAGCAGGGTATAGCCGTCTGCCGGCCGGTTGCGCACATACTGGGTTGCGACGATGGTGTTGGCCCCCGCCCTGTTGTCCACCACGATCGGCTGTCCCAGCTTTGCGCCGAGCGCGGTTGCGAGCAATCGCGCCACCGCGTCGGAGCCGCCGCCGGGGGCAAAGCCCACAACCAGCGTGATCGGTCGATGGGGAAAGGGTTGTGCTTGTGCCTGCGCGCAAGTGGCGCCGAACAGGGCGCCGATGACGAGACCCAACACTGCAAGGGAACGACGCAGCGTGGTCGCGATCGTGGCCGCCGGCATCCGCGCGCGCCTGTTCTTTTCAGTCAATTTCATCTTCGTATGCCTTCGGGCTGATAAGGAGCTATTGGGCCTCCACAGGCCCAATCCATGAGGGAGTGACGCATCGTAGGCCGGCCCCTGGCATGGAACAAATCGAGATCGTGACGCAGCTCATGTTCAAATGTTATGTATGAAACCGACGTTGAACTTGAGGCAGGTCGAGGCGTTCTATTCCGTGATGAGAACGGGCACTGTCGTGGCGGCAGCCCGACTCATGAACGTGACCCAGCCTGCGGTCAGCCGGGCTCTCGGTCTCCTGGAACTACGCATCGGCTACCAGCTCTTCGAGCGGCGGGGCCGGCGGCTGGTAGCAACACCCGAGGGTGACCTGCTCTATCGCGAGATCGAACCCATCTACGGCAGCCTGGATCGAATCGCGCAAGTGGCGCAGGACATCGGTTTCCAGCGTGCCGGCGCGCTTCGCATCGGGACCCTGCCCTCAATGTCGCAGGGCGTGGTGCCGCGCGCGATCGCCCGGTTCCTGTCCTCGCGTCCCAAGGTGTCCGTGTTCGTGCAAAGCCTGCCGTCGCGGCAGATCGCCGAACTGGTCTCCACCCGTCAGTTCGATGTGGGGGTCGTCGAGTTGCCGCTCTCCCGGCCTGCCATCGCCATCGAGCCGCTGGAGCCGGCGCCGTCGATGGCCGTGATCCCGGCGGGCCACCGTCTGGCGAAGAAGCGGGAGATCTCGCTGAAGGACCTGGCCGGTGAGCGCATGGTCCTGTTGTCGCATCATGGCTTCCTGCGCTACCAGATCGATGATGCCTTTTCGAAGCTGGGCGTGGCCGCGCATGTGGTGCTGGAGACGCCCAATGCATTGATCGCGTGCGCGCTTGCCGCCGCCGGGGTCGGCATCACGCTGGTGTCTCGCTGGTCCGCGGAGTCTTTCGCCGGTCCCCTGGTGGTCGTACGCCCCGTCAGGGAAGAACTCACCTCCCGCTGCGCGCTGATCTTCCCGGAACCCGGAGCGCGCCTCGCGCTCGCCGAGGCGTTCGCCAAGGACCTCAGAGACGAGATTCGCAGGGGCAAGGGAGTCAGGCCCGGCGGCACTCAGCCCACCGCTGCGTGACGATGGTGATGTTCGATGACGCGCGCCCGACGCCTACGATTTCGCAAGCGCATACGCGATGACGTAGTCGCCGGCCTTCGTGTGCGTCGAGCCATGGCCACCCGCCACCACAAGAAGGTACTGGCGGCCGTCCGTCCCGCTGTAGGTCATGGGCGTGGCCTGGCCGCCGGCGGGAAGGCGGGCCTGCCAGAGCTGCTTGCCGTCGGTGACGTCGTAGCCGCGCACGTAGTCGTCGAGCGTGCCCGAGAGGAAGGCCACGCCGCCGGCCGTCATGATCGGCCCGCCCAGGTTCGGCACACCCATCCTGAAGGGCAGCGGCACCGGCGCAAGATCGCGCACCGTGCCGTTGCGATGCTTCCACACGAGCTTGCCCTTCGCGAGATCGGCGCCGGCGACGTAGCCCCACGGCGGCGCCGTGCAGGGCAGGCCCAGCGGCGACACGAAGGGCCCGAGCTTGATGGCGAAGGGAGCGCCGAAGTTCTCGTTGAGCGCAGGCAGCGCGCCCTTCGGAGGCCCGTCGGACTGCACCATCAGCGCCGTGTCGTTCGGCCGGGGCACCAGCGTCGACACGAATGCGAGGTAGGTCGGCGTGGTGAACGCGACCTGGCGGATGGGGTCCACCGCCACGCCGCCCCAGTTGAAGACGCCGAAGTTCCCGGGATAGATCAGCGAGCCCCCGGTCGAAGGCGGCGTGAAGCGGCCTTCGTAGCGCAAGCGACGGAAGGCGATGCGGCAGGCCAGCTCGTCGAACATCGTGGCCCCCCACATGTCACGCCCGCGCAGCTTCGGCGGATCGAAGGACAGCGCCGTCTTCGGCTGCGTGGGCGCGGTGTGGTCGCCCCGCGCGGCGCCCTGGGGTGCGGCCTCTTCGGTCACCGCGTTGATCGGCGTGCCGGTGCGGCGGTCGAGCACGAAGAGTTCGCCCTGCTTGGTCGGCTGCACGAGCGCGGGAACCTGGGCGCCGTCGATCGTGAGGTCGACCAGGCTGGGCTGGGACGGGACGTCGTAGTCCCACAGGTCGTGATGCACGGTCTGGAACACCCAGCGCACCTTGCCGCTGGCCAGGTCCAAGGCCACGACGGCGGACGAATATTTCTCCACCGCAGCGCTGCGCTGGCCGCCCCACTGGTCGGGCGGCTGATTGCCCATGGGCACATAGACCATGCCCAGCGCCTCATCGACGCTGGAGATGGACCAGCTGTTGGGCGAGTTCACCGTGTAGGTCTGCCCCGGGGCAGTGGGCGCGGTCGCGTCCGGGTTGCCGGAGTCCCAGTTCCACACCAGGGCCCCCGTATCCACGTCGAAAGCGCGGATCACACCCGATTGCTCCTTGGTGGAAACGTTGTCCAGCACCGTGCCCCCGACGATGACCAGCCTGGACGTCACGACCACGGGCGAGGTCGAATAGTAGGAGCCCGGCATCCGGTTGGGCATATGGGCCCAGAGGTCGATCTGGCCCTTGCCGTCACCGAAGCTGCTGCACAGCGCACCGCTTCGCGGATCGAGCGCGATGAGCCGACCGTCCGCCGTGGGCATGAAGAGCTTGCCGCTGCCGCAGTCTGCCGTGAGCGTCCCTGGCGCGGCGGCCGGCTTCTCCTGCGCGGGTGCCGCGCCGCCCGCCCGGGGCGGCTGGTAGGACAGTCCGCGGCAGGTGAGATGCTGCAGCGCGAGCTCGCCCTGGATCTTGGGGTCGTATCGCCACAGCTCGGCACCGGAGGTGGCATCCAGCGCGATCACGGACTGGTGCGGAGTGCACAGGTAGAGCCGGCTGCCGATCTTCAATGGCGTGACCTCGTCGGTCGTCTCCTCAGGGTCGCCCGGCTGCCCGCGAAGATCGCCCGTGCGGAACTGCCAGGCCACTTCGAGCCGGCCGACGTTGCTCGGCGTGATCTGGGCCAGGGGAGAAAAGCGCTGGCCGTAGCCGCTTCGACCGTAGGCCTGCCACTCGCCCGCAGGCACGCCGGCGGTGTCCTGCGAAACGGAAGTCGAGGGCTGCCCGGCCTGGGGCAGCGCACCGGCCACCTCGTGGGTGTCCCGCGTCCACGACGCGGCCGCGACCCCCATGGAAGCCAGCAGCGCCAGCGTCAGCGCGAGCCCCGGGCCGCGCCGCCAGGCGCCCGCGCGGCTCCCGTTGCCGGCCGCTTCGACCAGGGCGCGGGCCACCCACGGGCTGACCAGCACCAGGCCCAGGACGAACAGAACGTCGATGCGCGCGGCCAAGGCCCACCAGTCCAGCCCCACTTCCCACAGCGCCCACGCCAGGGAGCCGGCCAGCAGCAGCGCATAGACGCCATAGGCCGCCCGCGAGCGACGCATCAGCAGGCCGGCCGTCAACGCCATCAGCACACCCGCCACCACGTAGTACGCCGAGCCGCCGATCACCACCAGCCAGATCCCCGCCCCCACCAGCGCCAGGCCCAGAAGCAGCAGGACGACGCCGATCGCGGCGGGAAACCAGAAGCGGGCAACGCGTTGCATGAGGGACCCCTATAAAGAAGAACCAAGGCTACGTCGAGACCCGCCGCGGCGGGTAGGCTTTCTGCTTCATCGCGTGTCTGACGGCATCGCAGGCGGCCTTGTCCTACCCGCTCTGACGGACTCGGGGTTGTTCAGGACGTCCTTCCGGAAGGCACACTTTCCAGCCCCCTCTGGACTCGCAAGACCGCGGCATGGGGCTCAGACGTCGCCATGACATGAACAAGATCCGAATCCGTGCAAGTACCCTGGCCTGGACGCTCGCGCTGATCCTCGCAGCCATCTTCCTGGTGCTCAGCTTCAGCAGCGGCGAGAAGAAGCTCGACGAACAGGTGCGCCGGCAATATGCGCTGCACGATGCACAGTACCAACGCGCGCTCGGCGTGCTGCTCGGGCCGCCCATCACCGAGGGGAATCGCTTCGAGGCGCTCTACAACGGCGACCGGATATTTCCTCCCATGCTGGCCGCCATCCGGGGCGCGGAGCGCAGCATCACCTTCGAGACCTACATCTATTGGGCCGGGGACATCGGGCGTGCGTTTGCCGATGCGCTGGCCGAGCGGTCGCGGGCCGGCGTCAAGGTGCACGTGCTCCTGGACTGGCTGGGCAGCGCGAAGGTCGATGCGGCACTGGTGAAGGAGATGGAGGACGCGGGCGTTCAGATCCGCAAGTTCCACAAGCCTGCCTGGTATGACATCACCCGCATGAACAACCGCACCCACCGCAAGCTCCTGATCGTCGATGGTCGAACCGGCTTCACGGGTGGCGTCGGCATCGCTCCCCCCTGGACCGGCAATGCCCAGGACCCAGTCCATTGGCGCGATTCGCACTTCAAGGTCGAAGGACCCGTCGTCGCCCAGATGCAGGCGGTGTTCATGGACAACTGGATCAAGGTGACAGGCGATGTGCTGCACGGAGATCGCTACTTTCCGGCCATTGCCCGAATGGGCGACGGCCGCGCTCAGATGTTCAGCAGCTCTCCCTCCGGGGGGAGCGAAAGCATGCACCTGATGTACCTGCTCTCGATCGCCGCGGCGACGAAGAGCATCGATCTTTCCAGCGCCTACTTCGTCCCCGACGACCTGACCGTCGCCGCGCTCGTCGCCGCCATGAAGCGCGGGGTGCGGCTGCGCATCATCGCCCCGGGGCCGATCATCGATTCGCAAACCGTGCGCGGGGCCTCGCGGGCGGCGTGGGGCCCGCTGCTCGCCGCCGGCGCGGAGATCAGCGAGTACCAGCCCACCATGTTCCACTGCAAGGTCTTCACGGTGGACGGTCTGTTGGTGTCCGTCGGCTCGACCAACTTCGACAACCGTTCCTTCCGCCTCAACGATGAGGCGAACCTCAACATCTATGACGAAGCATTCGCCGCGATGCAAACGACGCAGTTCGAAGCCGACCTGAAACAGTCCAGGCGCATCACGCTCCAAGCGTGGCGCGAGCGGCCCTTGTCGGAAAAGGCCATGGAGCACGTGGCGTCGCTGTTGTCCGCGCAGCTCTGAGCGGCGGCGCTCATCCCGCCGCGGCCAGCCGAAGCAGAACGGAGCCGTACGAGACCACGATGGTGAAAATCACGGCGGCCTTCAGCCAGCGCGGTATGGAGCCATCGGTCCGGAAGGAGTCGTCATCGTCGTCTTGCATGCGGGGATTCTCGGAACTGCTCTCTCCCGCGGGTATGTCTTTTGACATCCCGTCGCACCGGGGCGGCCGGGGATGCGGACTAAGTCACGGCGATGCGTCGTTCAGCAGGCGGTGGGCATCCCGCGCACCCGGCACCTCCTACATCCGAGTGCGCGCTGTGCCGACGGGGTGCATGCAAGGCAGCGTCTAAACACATCTCCGATGGCCCCGATGCTCTCCCCAGTGACCGATCCCACGCTCCAGCACCTGCGACATCTGCATGGGGAGTTGCTCTCGATCGCGCACCTGGTCGACGCCGGCATCGACCGGCTTCCCCTGCCCGGTTCCGGCGCCACGCTCGAGCGCTGGCGCGTCTTGTCGGAGGTGGCAGCGCATGACCTCTCGCTCGTCAAGCTGTTCGAGGGCCACACGGACGCGCTCGCGATCCGCCGGGAACTCGGCGCCGCGAGCGCCCCGCCCCGTTCGCGCTGGGGCACCTGGTGTGCCGAGCCACCCGATGCAAGGGTCACGCTGGAAGCGCTCGCCCCAGGCGGCCCCGCCCATGGAGGTGTCCGACTGCACGGCACCAAGGCCTGGTGCTCGGGCGCCCGCGGCGTCACGCATGCGGTCGTCAGCGGCTGGAACGAAGCCGGCGATCCCTGCCTCGCCGAAGTCGCGATCGACCAGCCCTCGGTGAGGGTCACCGACGATGGCTGGCATGCCGTCGGCATGGCGGCCAGCGGCAGCGTGGATGTGCGCTTCGACGGCGCCGAGGCGCGGCCGATCGGCCGCCCCGGCGACTACACGCAGCGGCCCGGCTTCTGGCAGGGAGGCGCCGGAATCGCGGCATGCTGGTTTGGCGGGGCACTCGGCATCGCACGCCTGGCGCGCGCGTTCTGCGGCCCCAAGCCCGACGCCCACCGGCTCGCGCATCTGGGTGCGATCGATGGCGCGCTGTCCGCCGGCGCCGCCGTCCTGCGCGAAAGCGCCGCATGGATCGACGCCCATCCCCGCGACGATGCGCGGCCGATCGCGCTGCGCGCGCGCCTCGTGGTCGAAGACGCGGCCCACGCCCTCATCGCGCATGCCTGCCGCGCCACGGGAGCGGGGCCGCTGTGCCGCGATGCGCGCTTCGCACGGGCCGTGGCCGACCTGCCCGTCTTCATGCGCCAGAGCCATGCCGAGCGCGATCTTGCGGCGCTGGGCGAAATCGTCCTCGATGCGGAGACGACACCATGGACGTTGTAGAAAAGGAAGACGACCGCGCCATCCGCGGCGAGGGCACGACGGAGGCCGAATGGCATGCATGGACCGGCCTGCACCGGATGCAGGCGACCACCGCGCAGGCCCTGGTGCCCGACGGAGCGCGCGCCGTGGTCGTCGCGCCGCATCCCGACGACGAGGTGCTCGCGGTCGGTGGCCTCCTGGCGCAACTGGCGCGGCGTGGAACCGCCGTGCGGGTGATCCTGGTCACGGATGGCACCGCCAGCCACCGGGGCTCCCGCGACTGGCCCGCGCACCGGCTGGGCCGCGAACGTCCGCGCGAAAGCCGCGATGCCCTGCGTCGATTGGGCGTCGACGCCGAGCCGCTGCGGCTGGGCCTGCCTGACGGAGGCCTGCAGGGCCTCGAATCCCTGTTGGCGGCCCGTCTTGCGCCGCTGCTCGAACGCGATGACGTGGTCTTCACCACCTGGCGCCGCGACGGCCATCCCGACCACGAAGCCACCGGTCACGCCTGCGCGTTCGCCGCCGCTCGCGTCGGCCCGAGGCTGGTCGAGGTGCCGGTGTGGGCCTGGCACTGGGCCGCGCCGGGCGACCCGAGGATTCCGTGGGCACGGGCCCGATGCCTGGCGCTCGATCCCGACGCGAGCCGCCGCAAGCGCGACGCGGTGCAGGCATTCGCCAGCCAGCTCCAGCCCGACCCCTCGACGGGCCGGCCACCCATCCTGCGCGCGACGACGGTCGAGCGAAGCGCGCGACCCTTCGAGGTGCTGCTCGCATGAATGCTCCCGATGGCCGAACCGGCGACACCGAGGCCTATTTCCACCGCCTCTACGGCGCCACCGAAGACCCCTACGGCCTGCGCGATCGCTGGTACGAAGAGCGCAAGCGCGCCTTGATCCTGGCCTCGCTCCCGCGCCGGCGCTACCCGCGGGCCTTCGAGCCCGGCTGCGGTGCCGGCGAATTCACCGTGGCGCTCGCCGGCCGTTGCGACAGCGTGCACGCGAGCGATCGCTCGGCCCGCGCGGTCGAGATCACCCGCCGGCGCACCGCCGGACTCGGCAACGTGCACGTCGAACGGCAAGACCTGCCGGCCGACTGGCCGCCCGAGCGCGCGGCATTCGACCTGATCGTGCTCGGCGAGCTCTGCTACTTCCTCTCGCTGGACGCGATGCGCGAGCTGGCGCGCCGCTGCGAGCGTTCGCTCGACGAAGGCGGCACCCTGATCGCCTGCGACTGGCGTGCCGACTTCGCCGAACGCAGCCTGGCCACCGACGAAGTGCACGCGCAACTGGCCGCGCTGGGCCTCGCGCGGCTGGCGCGTCACGAGGAGGACGACTTCCTGCTCCAGGTATGGTCACGCGACGGTCGCTCGGTGGCGCAGCACGAGGGCATCCGCTGAGAATCCAGCGCCATCGGCGTGCCGGTCGCCACGATGCGGCCGCCCTCGGCGCCCGCGCCCGGACCGACGTCGATGACCCAGTCGCTGGCAGCGATCACGCGCAGCTCGTGCTCCACCACGATGACGGTGTTGCCCGCGTCGACCAGCCCGTCGAGTTGCGCCATCAACTTGTCGACGTCCGCGGGATGCAGGCCGGTGGTCGGCTCGTCGAGGACGTAGAGCGTGTCGCCGCGCTGCGCCCGCTGCAGCTCGGTGGCGAGCTTGATGCGCTGCGCCTCCCCGCCGGACAGTTCGGTCGCGGGCTGGCCGAGCCGCAGGTAGCCCAGCCCGATGGCCTGCAGCAGCGCCAGCGGCCGTTCGATCGCCGGCTGGTCGGCGAAGAAGGCGCCGGCCTCGGCCACCGTCATGCCCAGCACTTCGGCGATCGTCCTGTCGCGCCAGGTGACCGCCAGCGTCGCCGCGTTGTAGCGCGCGCCATGGCAGGTCGGCCAAGGCGCATAGACGCTGGGCATGAACAGCAGCTCGACGCTGACGAAGCCCGCGCCTTCGCAGGTCGCGCAGCGGCCCTTGGCGACCATTGAACGAGAAGCGCCCGGCATCGTAGCGGCGCGAGCGCGCGGCCCTGGTGGCTGCGAACAGCTTGCGCACCTGATCGAAGAGCCCGGTGTAGGTCGCCAGATTGGAGCGCGGCGTGCGCCCGATCGGCTTCTGGTCCACGCGCACCAGGCGCCGGATGCCGTCCACGCCGCCGACCAGGCGGCCGGCCGTGGCATCGGGAAGGGGCGCGCCCAGCGCGTCCTCGTCTTCGTCCTCCGGCGGCGGCGGCTCGTGCCCGAGCGCCGCGGATACGAGGTCGATCAGCGCCTGGCTCACCAGGCTCGAATTGCCCGAGCCGGAGACGCCCGTGACGGCGGTGAACACGCCGGTCGGAAAGGCCGCATCGACGCGATGGAGGTTGTTGCGCGTCACGCCCTCGAGCGTCAGCCAGCCGCGCGGCGCGCGCGGCGCGCGCCTCGGCGGCGCCGGCTCCGAGAAGAGATAGCGCGCGGTGTGCGACTCCTTCACGCCGCGCAGGCCGGCCGGCGGGCCGCTGTAGAGCACGCGGCCGCCCTGCTCCCCGGCGCCGGGTCCGACCTCGACCAGCCAGTCGGCGTGGCGCATCAGCTCCAGGTCGTGCTCGACCACGAACAGCGAATTGCCCGCGCGCCGCAGCTGGTCGAGCGCCACCCGCAGCGCTTCGCCATCGGCCGGATGCAGCCCCGCTGTGGGCTCGTCCAGCACGTACACCACGCCGAAGAGATTGGAGCGGATCTGCGTGGCCAGCCGCCGCCGCTGCAGTTCGCCGGGCGAGAGGGTCGGCGTGCTGCGGTCCAGCGAGAGGTAGCCCAGCCCAAGCTGCTGCAGCGTGGCGATGCGCGCGCGCACGTCGTGGGCGATGCGCTGCGCCGCGATGCGCTTTTCCTCCGACAGGTTGGGCGTGCGCCGCACGTCGGGCGCGGCCTGGTGGGCGGCACCGCCGGCCGCGACGCGGCGTTCGGTCTCCTTGCGCGCGGCGGCGCGACTCCACGCCTGTTGCCCCATCTGCTGCGTCAGCGCGCCGGCCGCCGCAGGCGCCAGCACCTCGGCCAGCCGGCTGAGCGGCATCCGCGAGATCTCGCCGATGTCATGGCCCGCGAACGTGACCGCCAGCGCCTCGCGCTTGAGCCGCTTGCCGTAGCAGGCCGGACAGAGGCTGCCCACCATGAAGCGCGCCACGCGCTTCTTCATCAGCGCGCTGTGCGTGGTGGCGAAGGTGTGCAGCACATACTTGCGCGCGCCCATGAAGGTGCCCTGGTAGCTCGGCTCCATCTTGCCGCGCAGCGCGGCGCGGGTCTCGGCGGGCGTGAGACCGGCATAGACGGGGACGGTGGGCTGCTCCTCCGTGAAGAGGATCCAGTCGCGCAGCTTGCGCGGCAGCGCGCGCCAGGGCTTGTCGACGTCATGGCCCAGCGTCACCAGGATGTCGCGCAGGTTCTGCCCATGCCAGGCCGGCGGCCAGGCGGCGATGGCACGCTCGCGGATGCTCAGCGAATCGTCGGGCACCATCGATCGCTCGGTCACCTCGTACACGCGCCCGAGGCCGTGGCAGACGGGGCATGCGCCCTGCGGCGTGTTGGGCGAGAAATCCTCCGCATAGAGCATCGGCTGCCGCGCCGGATAACTGCCGGCGCGCGAGTACAGCATGCGCAGCAGGCTCGACAGCGTGGTGAGGCTGCCCACCGAGGAACGCGCGCCCGGCGTGCCGCGCGGCTGCTGCAGCGCGACGGCCGGCGGCAGGCCCTCGATGGCATCGACCGCCGGCACGCCGACCTGGTCGATCAGCCGGCGCGCATAGGGCGCCACCGATTCGAAATAGCGCCGCTGCGCTTCGGCATAGAGCGTGCCGAAGGCCAGCGAGGACTTGCCCGAACCCGAGATGCCGCTGAACACCACCAGCGCATCGCGCGGGATGTCGACGTCGACGTTCTTCAGGTTGTGCTCGCGCGCGCCGCGCACGCGCACGAAGCCGTCGCCTGGATGCCTGGAATCCTTCACTTCCGCTCGCAACCGCTGCCAGAGCGTCTAGTGCATGAAGAGGGCCAGGAGAATGATGATGGGGATCGGCACACCCAGGAAGAGCAGCAGCAGTGAGCGCATGGGGGTTCTCCAGTTGGTGATTCAAGGATCTCAAAGATCGCGCCGGCGCCCGCCATAGGTGGCAGCCAGGCTCGCGACAAAGGCGCCGATGAGCAGCGAGACGAACATCCACATCGCCGCATAGGCCGAGGCCTTGCGCGCCTTGTCGGCGGCGTCTCGCGCGCTCGCCTCGGCCTCGCGCAGCGTGGCCTGCGTCTTGGCGTAGGTGTCGGTCACGCGCTTCTCCGCGTCCTGCTGGCTCAGGCCCGAGCGTTGCGCCACGGTCTGGCCCAGGTAGCGCACGTCTTCCGGCGGCAGATTGCCCGTGCGAATGCTGTTGGCGAAGATGCGCGTCGCCTCGGCTGCCGGCACGGGTGCCGCGCCGGTCGTGGCGGCGGCGGCAGGGGCCGCATCGCCGGCGGGTGCCGGCGCGACGGCCGCGTTCGTGTCCTTGCGGAACAGCGAGTCCACGAAATAGCCCATCGGCCCTGCCGCGCCCATCGGGCCGCCATCGGCCGATGCGGCAGCGCCCATCCCGGCGCCGGCGCCGGCCGCCACCGTGGCGGCGCCTCCGACCAGCGAAGCGCCCGCCTGCGCGCCGCCGCTCACGATGGCCCCGATCGTCGAGCCCAGCAGCGCGGCCGTCGCGAGCGAAGCGATGGCCCAGGCGAGAAAGCCGTGGGCGGTATCGCGGAAGTACACCTCGTCGGTGTGCAGCGCCGACCATCGCGTGCGAAGCCGGCCGGCGAGATAGCCGCCCATGCCGGATGCCGCGAGCTGCGTGAAGGTGAGCCAGAGGATGGTCGAGACACCGAACGCCGTCGCGCTGGCGCCCCTGCCTGCCCAGGGCGAGACGGAAGACAGCCCGAGGCCGGTACCCAGGATCAGCAGGATCAGGGACAACGCCGCCGCGGCGACCCCACCGGCCAGGATCGCGCCCCATGAGACACCGCTGCCCGAAGGCCGCGCGTCGCCGGCGAGGTCGCGGCGCGCCGCAAATTCTTCATTGGCCAAGAGATCCTGGGTCGCAATCGTTGCCATGTCCGATCCTTGTAGTGATGTGGCGGCGAGGATGCTTGATCGGAGGTGAACGAAAGTGGGCCGAAGGCCAGCGCTGTCGTAGGAGGCCGGCTGTTCGCGGGGCTCGCTGTGTGAAAAGACATGCTGCGACGCCCCACGCCCGCGCACGCCTACAAGTCCAGTGCCGCACTGCTGACCCGGCCGCGCCACCGGAGCCCTCAGCCTTGCCGGCCTGCCCACGAAAGAACCCATGCTCGGCATCGTCATACCCGCCCACAACGAAGAATGCGTCATTCACGATTGCGTTCGCGCCGCGGTCGCCGGCGCGAACCATCCCGCGCTCGACGGCGAGCATGTCGAGATCCTGGTCGTCCTCGACAGTTGCACCGACGCCACCGAAAGCAGGGCCCTCGCGGCCGGCGCGAACCGGGTCCGCGTTCAAGCGCGCAACGTGGGCATCGCACGCGCCGTCGGAGCCGAACATCTTCTCGCCAAGGGCGCGCGATGGCTCGCCTTCACGGATGCGGATACCCTGGTCTCCCCTTCGTGGCTGGTCGACCAGCTCGCCTTGCGGGCGGACGCGGTCTGCGGTTGCGTGACCGTGGACGATTGGTCGCCCCATGGCATCCATGCGGACATGCTGCATGCGCATTTCCGGGAAACCTATACGGACCGGGACGGCCACCGGCACATCCACGGGGCCAACCTCGGCGTCTCCGCCGCCGCCTATCGGCGCGCCGGCGGATTCCAACACCTCGCGTGCAGCGAAGACGAAGCGCTGGTCAAGGCGCTGGAACGCACCGGCGCGCGCATCGCCTGGAGTGCCGGCCCGCGCGTGGTGACCAGCGCGCGTCGCGACGCGCGCGCCAAGGGCGGCTTCGCCGATGCGCTGTTGCACGCGATGCGGGCCCGGCTGGCGTCATTGCCCGATCACGCCCGCCCCTGCGCCAACGTGAATCCCTCCTTCGCGATCCCTCCCCTGCACTGAACCTCACCAAGGAAAACCATGTCCACCCCCAAGCCGCCGCCCGCGCCAAAACCCGCAGCCCCTGTCGCCGCCGCATCCGCCGCGCGCAACACCGACAGCGGCGCCGCCCATCTTCCGCCGGGCCACCCGGCCGACGCCCTTGCGCTCAAGGCCGCGCACGTCGAAGAGCTGGCGGCCCTGATGCCGTACAACCTCAACAAGTCCCTGGAGCACGGCCACGACAATGCGCTCAGGCCGCCCATCGGCCTGAGCGTCGAGCCGCCTTCGCCCGCCGCCACGGCGAGCACGCTGTCGGAAGAGGTCGGTTCCGCCAAGGTGGGAAGCATGGCCGCGCCGGGCATCAACGCGAGCATCGAATCGCTGGACCGGGTCCGCGTCGACGCGGCGGGGCAGCCGCTCACGACGAACCAGGGCGTGGCCATTGCCGACAACCAGAACTCGCTGAAGGCGGGCCTGCGCGGCCCGGCGCTGCTCGAAGACTTCATCCTTCGCGAGAAGATCACGCACTTCGACCACGAGCGCATCCCCGAGCGCATCGTGCATGCGCGAGGCTCCGCCGCGCACGGCTTCTTCGAGTGCTATGACGCCATCCCGCAGTTCACCAAGGCAGCGCCCTTCCGGGAGGCCGGCAAGATCACGCCCGTGTTCGCGCGCTTCTCCACCGTGGCCGGCGAACGCGGCTCCAAGGACACCGCCCGCGACGTGCGCGGCTTTGCCGTCAAGTTCTACACCGACGAGGGCAACTGGGACCTGGTGGGCAACAACATGCCGGTGTTCTTCATCCAGGACGCGATCAAGTTTCCGGACCTGGTGCATGCCGTCAAGCCGGAGCCGCACCACCAGATGCCGCAGGCGGCGAGCGCGCACGACACCTTCTGGGACTTCGTGTCGCTCATGCCCGAGTCGACCCACATGCTGATGTGGCAGATGTCGGACCGCGCGATTCCGCGCAGCTACCGGATGATGCAGGGCTTCGGCGTGCACACCTTCCGGCTCGTCAACGAAGCCGGCCAATCGGTGTTCTGCAAGTTCCACTGGAGTCCGGTGCTCGGCACCCATTCGCTCGTGTGGGACGAGGCGGTCAAGATCTCCGGCGCGGACCCCGACTACCACCGCCGCGACCTGTGGGAAGCCATCGAGGCCGGCGCGTTCCCCGAATGGGAACTCGCGCTGCAGATCTTCACCGAGGAACAGGCCGAGGCCTTCAGCTTCGATGTGCTGGACGCGACCAAGATCGTGCCCGAGGAGCTGGTGCCGCTCACGCCCGTGGGCCGCATGGTGCTCAACCGCAACCCGGACAACTTCTTCGCCGAGACCGAACAGGTGGCGTTCTGCACGGCGCACGTGGTGCCGGGCATCGACTTCAGCAACGATCCGCTGCTGGCGGGGCGCATCCATTCCTACGTCGACACGCAGATCACCCGGCTCGGCGGACCGAATTTTCACGAGCTGCCGATCAATGCGCCGCTCGCGCAGGTTCACAACAACCAGCGCGACGGCATGCATCGCCAGGCGATCCACCGCGGCCGTGTCGCCTATGAGCCGAACTCGCTGGGCGGGGGCTGTCCGTTCCAGGCGGGTGCCTCGGCCGGCTTCGTGACCTTTCCGCAGAAGGTCGAGCAGGACAAGGTGCGCGGCAAGCCCGAGAAGTTCGCCGATCACTACACGCAGGCGACCTTGTTCTTCGAGAGCCAGACGCCCGCCGAGCAAGCCCACATCGCCGCAGCCTTCCGGTTCGAACTCTCCAAGTGCACGGTGCCCGCGATCCGCGAACGCATGGTGGCAGGCCTGATCAACGCCTCGCCCGCCCTCGCGCAGAAGGTGGCGGAAGGGCTGGGCATGGCGCTGCCCGGCGCATTGCCCAGAGCCCTGGCCGTGCCCGCCAGGCCCGAGGTCACGCGGTCGCCTTCGCTCTCGCTCATGGCGCGCCCCGGCGACGGATCGATCCGCACGCGCAAGGTGGCGCTGCTGGTGGCCGACGGCATCGACGGCACGGCGCTGGCCGCGGTGCAGGCGGCGCTGCTCGATGCGGATGCCGTCGGACGGCTGGTCGGCCCGCGCATCGGGCCCTTCAAGACGGCGCAGGGAGAAGGAATGGAGGCCGACGCCTCGATGGAGAACGAGCCGGGCTTCCTGTTCGATGGACTGGTGCTGCCGGACGGCGAGGCGGGCGTGGCGCTGCTGGCCGGCGACGGCCATACGGCCGAGTTCATCAAGGACCACTTCCGGCACGGCAAGGCCATCCTGGCACGCGGCGCGGCGCAGTCGCTGCTGGTCGACAACAAGATACCGGAGACGCTGCCCTCGGGCGACGCGGACCCCGGCATCGTGCGGGGGGATGCATCGGCGGCGCGCAGCGCGATCGACGCCTTCCTGGCCGCACTCGCGAAGCACCGGCATCCCGAGCGCGAGACCGATCCGCCACGCGTGTGATCCGGAGGCCGCAGGGCCTATTGACGGCGGCTTCGCCGAAACGCGAACAGCAGCATCGTCGTCGCCAACGCCCCGGCGGCGATGGCGATGAGCGACGCGCGCACGGGCTCGTCGGCGACGTACTTCGCGCAGTTCGCCTTCGCGTCGCCCACGCGCTCCTTCAGGTGCCGGATCTTCTGGCCGGCCGCATGGACGGCGTCCCTTGCGTAGGCCCGGCCGGTGGCGCCCGCGTCCCTGGCGACGTCCTTCACGTCAGCGGAGATGGCGGCGGCCGTGTCGGCGGCCCGCCCGCCCATCTCCCTGGCATCTTCGACGCTCGCCCGAATGGACCGCAAGGCGTCGCCGCCGATGCGCCCGCTCTCCTGCGCATAGCCCTGCGCCGCCTGGAGCGCGTCACCGCCGAATTGCCGGGCCTCGTCCGCGAGTTCCGAGGGGCTCAAGATGTTGTCTGTTGCCATGTCTTTCTCCTGTTTGCCGCAGCGGCAGCGTGCCGCCTTGAAGCATTGATTTCAAACCATGGGAAAGGCGGCGGTGTGAGCCTTCCGCGCAGACAGGCGTAGGCCAACGCGGCCTCGCGCAGGCATGCGACCGCCGCCGCGCGCGCGGCTCACTCAAACACTCACTCACTCACTCAGCGACGGAACTGCCTGGCCGCAAAGGCCCAGACCATGCGGGACGCGTCCGGCCCCAGACCATCGCTGAACAGTTGCTTCGCAGCCCCGCCGCTCCAGGCGTGCCCCAGGCCGGTGACATCCACGAGCGTGGCCACGGTGCTCCCCCTGCGCTTGAAGTCGGTGACGTTGGCGGGGTACCTCTTGCCGCGTTGGACGAGGCGCGGCTTTCCCGACGAGGCGCCCGCGGCGTCTGCCCAGGCCTGGACCGCGGCAAGCCCATTGCTGGGCGCCACGGTCCTGTCGCCGGCACCATGGATCACCATCAGAGGGGGCCATGACGCCCCCATGGCCACGGGCGTGGCCGGCAGTGGCCTGGTCGCCCGGTGACCATGCATGGCCCCCAGCGCCGACATGGTGGAATGCGCCGTGCCCGGCGGAATTCCCGAATGCATGACCACCGCCTTGAAGCGCTCGGGATGCCGCGTCACCAGGAGCGCGGCCATGCTCGCGCCGGCGGACAGCCCCGCAACCGCCACGCGCGTGCGGTCGGCGGCGTACATGACGCTCACCTGGTCGATGGCATTCATGATCAAGGCCGCCTCGCCATAGGCCCTGCCGGACGTGGTGTCGAACCAGTTCCAGCAGCCATGGGGATTCGACAGGCGGTCCTGCTCCGGATAGAGCACCATGAAGCGCTCGCGCGCCGCGATGGTGTTCATGCGTGTGCTGGTGGCGAAGCCCTTCGCGTCCTGGCCGCAGCCATGGAGCATCACCAGCAGGGGAAGGCTCTCGCCGAACTTGACGCCCGGCGGCCGGTAGAGCCGGTACTTGCGCATGCCCGCGGGTCCCAGGGCCGTGCCGGCGAGCCATTGGCCCTCGCCGGGTGGCGCACGGCGCTTTTCAAGCGTGGGTTTGAGCGCGCGGCTGGCGGCCAGCGTGTTCGCGCGCAGGGCGATGCCGGTGAAGGATGCGACGCTGCGACCGATGATCTTGGCCCATGATGAGTTCTGTCGCCGTTTGGCCATTCAATGTTTCCGCTCAGCGGCGAGTCTTCTTCCGTGCCACGGGGGTGGCCGGCTTGCCGGTCCAGAAATCGACGATCTGCCGCGCGGCCTCGGCCTGCGTCGCGGCGACCTGGCGCCTGGCCATGGCGCTCGCCTTCCCGCGCGCGGTGCCCGCGGCCCGATTGGCCGCACTGAGCCACATGCTCATCAGGGGGTTCTTCTTTGTCCAGGGATTGCTCATGATTCCTCTCATCGGGCCGTGGCCACCATGGGAGTCTGGGGCGTGGGAGAGCCGTGCGCCTAAGGGCCGCGCCTGTTTTCGCGTGGCTCGTGTCCTACGCCGCACCGCGGGTGTGCATGCATGCACGCGCGAGGGAGCGCGGTACCCTCATCGTGCTGGTGTCGATGGGACGGATATGACAGGTCGCCCTCTGTAGATTTCTCGGTTCGACGGCTCTGGACGGGAATCCGGCACGCTGTTCCGGTCAATGACACCACTGCTTCTCGCTCGGAACCCCGTCGCCGTTGCCGTTGCCGTCCATGTTGACCCCGGGGCGGTTCAGTTCGTGGAATCGATCGCCGGGAGGGCTGGGGGTCGGTTCTTCACGCGGTTCCCCTGCATTGAGGGAACGCGGCGCATCCCCAGAATGAATCGCCCGCGTGCGCGCCCTTCCTCGCGGTTCTGCGCACCATCGCGCCCGCGCATTTCGGGCAGGCGGGCGCCTGCGGTGCCGGCGCTGCCTTGCTGGCCGGCGCCGGCGGCACCGCCTGCGCCGCTCGCGAAGGCGCTGCGCGCTCGACGGCTCGCGCGGATCGAATCAAGGCGAACAAGGCATCGCCATCGAGCAATTGGAGGTTGCGCCCCTCGGCAAAGGCGCGCGCCTCATCGGTGAACCGGCCAGAGGTCACGACGAAACCACCCGCCGCGCCTTCAGCCGCCATCACGCCGAACAGCTCCCGCACGACCTGCACGCCCACCTTGTAGGCGCGCCATTGCTTGCACTGCACGAGATGCTTCTCGCCACCCCGGCGCAAGACGAGATCGACACCGCCATCGGCCCCGCCACCGCCCCGCTCTTCGACCTGGAAGCCCTTGCGCCTGAAGCCCTCGCCGACCAGGATCTCGAACTCAGGCCAGCTCATGCCTTGAAGGACGTCCGCCGTCTTCGCGGCGGCCACGTTGTCGGCCAGGCCCCGCCTCTGACGGCGGCGCCATGCGGAGACGGCCGCGCCGGAGAGACAGATGAAAGGCAAGAGGTATTGGCCTGCGAGTGCCAATGCGTAATAGATGCCCGATGTGAGCTGCGGTCTGGTCAGCATCTCGGCTGTGATTCGAGCAGCCCATGCATGCGCAAGGAAATAGCTCAGCGGGGCCAGCGCGACGCCGACCCACCAGGGGAGCATCGATACGACCTCGATCAGGTCTTCCAGCAGGCTGGTCTTCTTGCGTCGTGGCATGGGGTCTCCTCGTTGTTGTTGGTGCGGCGGGGCCGGACGTGTTTGCCCTGGACTCTAGCCAAAGCGGCGGCGCGGATGCGGTTTGATCGGGCGACCAGGATCGAATTCGTGACTATTGGCACCGGATGCCGTCGTCCAGGCTAAAGAATTCATCGGCGGTGCCGATATCCCTGAGGATGCTCGTCCTCAGAAGACCTCTTGACGGCGCGTCACAACCCCAGCACCGCGTCTACCAACAACATATGAATTTCAATCCTTCAGTGCGCGTCTTGATCATCTGTGCCTCAATCCTTGGGGCGGGCGAGACCTCCGCATCCGCAGCAGCCGAATGGGACTTCCTCCTGCCGCCCAACTCGTTTGCCGCCAACATCAAAGCCAACCTCAACCCCGGCTATCGGCGAGCCAAGGCGCAACTGTTCCAGGAGGGGGCGGCATATTCCTTCCGCGTTCAAGGTGCAGGCGTCGACGAGTGTCTTGATCGAGAGATGCCGGCATCGGTCGAAAAATCGGCGGAGACGACAACCATCACACCGGAGCCGCCAATGAAGGCATGTCCGCGCATTCGGTTGGTCATCAAGAACGATGGAACCGGCGGTCTCTTGCAAGTCAAGGCTGGCAAACGGAATGCCGAAACTTGGGTTGATGATGAGAATGACTATGGCTTGACCAAGAGGTGACGCACGAGGCGAAACCAAGTCCGCTGCCCCGCCAAGGAAACGCCAACGGAGCGGCGCGAAGGTGGTCAAAGCCGCGCACCAAGCGTGCCGTCCTGCTCAGCCTGCGCCAGCCGCACCAAGCCGCAGGCGTGTCTGATGCCGCTGACCAGGATCTGGGTGTAGCTGACATGCGGACCAGTCGGTGTCTGGTCGACCCGCTTGCTAAGCGGAGGAAGTCTGCCGAAGGGTTGCCTGTGACTGAATGAAATCCTGACGCGGGCCAATTTAGGCCAAATGATCCAGAAAGCTAGACCGCAGCAACACATTCTCGCGATGGAATTCCAGGAAGCGTCGCTGCCCCGTCGAGAAGCCGCCCACGTTCGGCGGTCGTTCGGGCTCGATCCCCATCCTCACCAATGATTCGCGGTGCGCGACCGGCGACACGATCACCTGTCCGCTGTCCTCGAAGGCGATGAAGCCGCGATCGAAGAGGTGGTCAATGCTCGGCGTGAGCAGCAGACCGTTCTCGCCATCCAGCCGCTCTTCGTGGGTCGCATCACGCCAGGGCTTGCAGTGGCTTGCCCGCAGGTGCTCTTCGCGGTCTACCCCGGTGATTCGGCAGGCGTGCTCGATCTTCATCACGCGCTTCTTGAAAAGACCTTGACCGCGGCGCGCCAGCACGATGGCTTGCCGGTCCGTCTCCGGCAGCGAGAGGTCCGATTGAACCTTGTTCAGTTCGTGCTCTTCCCATTCCACCAGGCCAATGGCGGAAGCGGCCGATGATTCATCCGCAACGCGATAACCCAGCACCAGGTCGCGTGCCTCGGCGCCCAGCAGGTCGACCAGCGCTGCCGCGAGTCGGTCGGGGAGGCGTGTGAGATACACGCTCTGAAGGCCGGCACCGTTGGGGCGCAGCGGAGCGTACCGCTCTGGCAGCAGCGGCTCCAGCGTGGCCATGTGTTCGGACGGTCTGATCGGCAAGCGCAACTCGCTGAAGCGCACATCGATGCGCCAGCCGATCTTGTCCCAATAGGCGCCGGCAACGCCGAACTCCAGCGGCTTGGGCGCCTCGTAGGCATGCGACCCGGCGATGCCGATGGCGCGAATGACGGTGTTCGCGAACGAGAACACGACGTCTCCCGGCGCCACCTCGCGCATGAAGTCGTAGAAGGGGTTCTTCGCCTGGTTGGCCTTGCGCTTCGGCGACCATAGGTAGCCGCCGCGCACTTCGTGGCGGTACGTTTGGTTCTGGTTGACCCACCAATAGCGCATGTGTGAATGTACGTGGGCCCGGGGCTACGGCCTGGCGCTCCGGGCTTTCGCCTTCACACGTGCTGTTCTCAAGACGCTTTCACCTTCTCCGAATACTTCGGAGCGACCGTGCGACAACGCTGTTGCACCTGATGAGCGACGCGTTGAACGTCCTGATCGGACAAAGGTAGAGCACCGCGCGACCTCAGCAACTGAGGCAGTTGCTTCCCGCTGTAAACGCTGACATTGCCGAGACCATTGAGCTCGACGAACCAGCCGGGAAGCGCCAGAACCGGAAGCGCATGGACTGGGCTGCCGATGGCACTCGTCAACCACTTGGCGAGCCAGTCGGCCTGTCGCTCAGCCTGCTCCAGCGGCTCCTTGGTCGTCCATGCCGGGAACTTCAGAACCTTGCCGTCGAAGGAAACGGTTGCATCGGCCCGGCCCCGTCCGCGCTTCGGCTTCGTGAAGCCCTTTGTCTCCACTGCGAAGACGCCTTCGGCGGCGATCACCACATGGTCGATGTTGAAGTTCGTCGCAGGGAAGTCATGGAACACAAAGGCGCCCTGGCGCATCAGTTGGTCGAGTTCCTGCCCTATTGCAAGCTCGGCGTCATACCCGGCCTTGAGCTTGT
This sequence comes from Variovorax sp. 01T432, assembly GCF_056398605.1. NCBI lineage: Bacteria > Pseudomonadati > Pseudomonadota > Betaproteobacteria > Burkholderiales > Comamonadaceae > Variovorax > Variovorax sp. 01T432. The sequence goes on along the minus strand of NZ_JBFTPS010000016.1, from coordinate 100,454 downwards.
CCAGTTGCTCGCCTGATTTCCAGAGCCTGTAAACCATGAAGGCCACGAAACTCAACGTGAAGATCGCATAGAACGGCCCCAGATGCATCATCCCCTGCATGCCACGCAGAAGGCCTTGCGCGAGGAATACAGCGATGGCCATCAAAGGCACCAGCATCAGCAAGAACGCATCACTGAGTACATCGGCACCCGCTTCATCGATCTGGTCGCGCAGCGTATGTCCGGGGCTGCGAAGCAGGTCGATGCCAATAGGAGACCGGCGACGGGCCCGAGCGCGGCGCTTGCGAACGACGAGAAATCCGATGGCTAGCAGCGGCCCGGCGAAGCTCCCGGCGAGCACGCCCGCGATGATCGCGATTTGCAGGGCGATCTCGCCCATTACGTCGATCCGGGGAGTTGCACTGTCATCAGTCCCTGGTCGGGAGTCAGCGCAACCTTGACCCCTGGTTGGCGCATCAATGCCAGGCCAATCATGTCCCCCAGCGGGCTGCTATTCATCCGTCTCGACATGCGTTCTCCTCATTGTTGTTCGTTCGGCGGCTCCGGACGTGAATGCGGCACTCTATCGCGAAGGAGCACGCATAGGTGCGCATTGGTTATCGGGTGAGGTGCGATTCCGTGACTAGTGAGACTTTCTGCCTCGCGTTCGGCGCATGTGCTGGCAACAATGCTTGCCTGCCATAGAACAACTACAGGAGACGCACACGTGGGCTTGTCAAAGAATCAAATCAGTTTCACGAAGGCCGTCGCCCTCATCTGCATATCGGCACTCGCAACAAGTGGGTGCAGCACCATGGTTGCGTATTCCGCCAAGCCAAACGCTCCCGCACAGGCCCTGAAATATTCTCAAGGCGTGGGCACGGTATCCGAGCGAAGTGAAGTCCATGAAGTCTTCATGTTCCCGACGTTCAAGACCCAGGGCACAACCATGCCGACGTTCACGATCGGCTATGCCAACAACGGCGGCGAGGCTATCAACTTCGACACGAGCAATATCAAGGCCTATTTTCGCGGCCAGCCCGTGCCGATCTACACGTACACCGAGCGCATCGCCGAGATTCAAAACGAGAAGCGAGGCCAGCAGGTTGCATTGGCCATCCTCGGGGGATTGGCTGCAGGCGCAGCCGCGTACAACGCGTCGCACCAGACTTACACCACGAACTACCACGGCTATGTCGCCGGCCGCGGCGGCGGGGCCACATTCGCAGGTGCTAATACGGTACGAGTCTACGACCCGCTTGCCGGCATCGTGGCGGGCGCCGCAATCGGCGGGGCTACTGGCCTCGGAGTTCAACAGCTCGAATTCAATGCCCAGAATCAGGAGCAGGCCGCCAATTCCATTCTGCAGACCAACACAGTCGACCCGCTGCATATGGTTTCTGGAGAACTGATCCTCAGGAACTGCTGCGATCCGTACGCCCAGGCAAACGATTTGATCCGCTTCGAGGTGACAGCGAGCGGAAAGACTTCAGTCTTCGAGTTCGAGCGCAGGAAGGTATCTCAGTGAGTGGTGAGTGCTGAAGCCTGAGCCTTGAAGGAACACGCGATTCAAATGCACCAAGGGCCGCCGCACACTGATTGCGGCAATCGACGAGGGGGGAAGTCCCGGTCAATGACACCACTGCTTCTCGCACGGCACCCCGTCGCCGTTGCCATCCATCTTGACCCCGGGGCAGTTCTTCAGGAAGAAGGTCGCCTCGGCGCATGAGTTCATCTGAGAGCAGTACGTGCGGCCGTCGCACTTGAAAGCGGTGTTGGTGGATTCGATGGCCGGGCGGCTGGACGTGGAAGGACTCCATGCCGGGTCGGCAACGGCTGCGCGGCCGCCCTGCTCCCGCTGCTCGAAGTGGGTGTAGTGCCTTGGTTGGCAAAGAAGTAAGAGGCCATGTGATCGGACGATAAAGTGTGGGTGTGAAATCTTCTGGTAGACGAACTCCGAAACTACAGCGGGTTGAGCACCGGCTTAACACCGAATGCAGTTCCGTTTCGACAATCACGTTCAATTTGGAAGGCCAGATTCGCTGACGAGGCAAAGGCGAACTGGTACTCCAACCTCTCGTGAATGTACTGGCGGGTTAGTCTGTCGAGGTTCAATTCACCTGATGCGAACAACGGCAGTTGCTCAGGTCGAAGTGCAGGGACCACAAATCTGTTGGCAACGTAGACGCAAAACTGGTTGCCGCTGAGGCGTCCATTGGCGTGCATACCAAGACGGTTTATCAATCCGACCTTCGTTCGACCGGTGGCTACAGATTTCTCGAACTCGCGGCCTGCCATGCCACAGTAGATAAGCTTGTTGCCATCCCAAATGGCATACACGCCAGCTGCGACGTTCGGGATTTCCGCGTTAGGCCAGTGCGCGAATTTGTGGCGGGCAGAGAACGCAGGCGCGCTCATTTGATACACAGCGCGAGCGGCGTCAGGAGGCTTCTTCAAAGTAGTCGCCGTCGATCCGCTTGAGTTCGTACGTGGTGGCGGCCATCACGCCGATGTTGTGATCGACCATGAGAGCCACCAGCTTCTCGCCATCAATCAGCGCGATATTCCCGTGATCTTGAGCATATTCACGCGCCCCCTTGGTGAAATAGGAAGTAGTGACAAATACACCCTTGCTTGCGCGCTTGCCTCTCAGTGCGCCGGCAAACGCTTGCAGGCGATCGACTCCTACGGGGTTGTCCCTCGGCGTTGCACTTGGCCTGGATGTAGATACGATCAAGTGCAAGGCGATCTTCATCGATGACACCATCCACGCCACCATCTCCCGATGTCTGGAATGCTCGCCCTGCGTTGCGCCTGGAACCCCCGTATCCCATTGCCAGCAGGAGATCCACGACAACCTTCTCGAAGTAGCGGTGGCCCGCGAGCCTGATCTGCTCCAGGAGCTTCGTCTCGATGTCACTGCGATGGCTCTTGTACGCGCCTTCCATGGCCTCTTCTGGTGGCACTTCAAGGTCCACGGTTGACGCGTCGGCAGCTTCAACTAGCGACACGGCGTTTGTCACTGCTGGAAGACCCGTGGGAAGACCATCCTGCTGTTCCTTCTCCTTCCGTTGCTTGCTGGCAGCCGCATAGGCAGGAATCGTCATCAAGAACCTGCCATCTATCTTTTCCGGAGGCGCCGCTAACAACTTCCGGCCCTCGTCGGTGATTTGATACCGGCCGCGCTGAGGTTGAGCGATTAGGGCTGCGCGCTTCAGAAACATCGCTCCCCATGCGACACGATTAGCAAACAGGTAGTCGGTATCGCTGGGTACGCGCTCCGCGAGTTGATCCTCGGTAAGTTGAAACTCTCGAGCCAACTGCTCGACCAGGTCTCGAAGCTTTATGTCCCCGCCATCTCGAATCGCCTTCAGCAAGGGAAGGGTGGTGTCGGTAGCTGAAGGAATTTCGTTGAATGGTTCGGCGGGCATGAGTGCATTGTGGCCGAGCCAGCCTTGGTTGCACGCAACAGGTTGAGGTGACTCGACGGCTGTCACCGGGCACTTCTATCTCGCGAAGGTGGGCCATCGCGGCGTTGCCGATGTTCCGAACGACTACTCAATTCCCACAGGCCGCCTTTCCGGAATCCACGAGACGCCCGTATCCTTGCGTCGGCTAGCCAGCCTAGTTGGGAGCCAAGCCCTGTCGACAGCTTCGACTGCAGTTGGATCCTCCCGGGTGCCCCTCATCAGACGCGCATATTTGCGCCCCGCCCGCCCCCATCACCGTAGCTATACTGCCCGCCACGCCCAAAAAGGCGTGGCGGGATTGGCGTCCTGCAATAACACCGCTTGCAAGGTCAGTCGCACTCTCTACCGCAGAGGGTGCGGCCGTTTTTTGTCATCTGTTTTGCTAGGAGCCACCCATGGCCAATCGCCCTTGCGCATCCGCGCATGCCCGCACCCTTCCTGATTCCCGCGACGCTTCCGCGCCCGCTGTCGACTCCGAATCCGCCCCCAGTCCCGCGTCCCTCGCCCTCCGCGCCATCGACGAAGCCGACAACCTCCACGAGGTCCAGCAAGCCTACGCCGGCCTCGAACTCCTCCTCGCCCCTGTAGGCGTGGACGAGTGCGAGGACATCCAGGCCACGCGCAGCGAGCTCAGCGCCTTGCTGCGCCTGGTCAATGAAGCGCTGGGTCGCCGCATCGACTGCGTCGACGACGCCCTGCGCACCGTCCACGAGGCCCTTCTCGACTTGCAGGCCGCCGCGCGCCTCGACGCGCCCGAAGCGGCCGAAGCCCCGGCCGGCTGAACCCGCGCGCACCCGCGCCCACGGCGGCGCGGGTCACGAACACGCCCGCCGGCCGCCGGCCGCCGTAGCCCGGGTCCCCACCGGCTGCGCCGCCCCGCGCTTTGTGGCATGGTCTGTCTCCCCACAAGGAGACAACACCCCATGATTCAACGCCGCCATTTCACCCCTCTCCTCCTCGCCGCCGCCCTCGCGCCGGCCTTCGCGCTCGCCCAGGCCGCCTGGCCCACCAAGCAGCCGATCCGCATCATCTCGCCCTACGCCCCGGGCGGCACCACCGACGTGCTGGCGCGCATGCTCGCGCCTATCCTGCAGCAGAAGCTCAACCAGACCGTCGTCGTGGAAAACCGCGGCGGCGCCGGCGGCAACATCGGCACCGACTACGTCGCCAAGGCCGCGCCGGACGGCTACACCCTGCTGCTCGCGGCCAGCGGCCCGATCGTGATCTCGCCCTCGCTCTACGCCAAGCTGCCCTACGACCCGATGAAGGACCTCACCTACGTCGCGCCGCTGGTCAACACCTCCTTCGTGATCCTGGCCAATCCGGCCTCGGGCATCACCTCGCTCAAAGACCTCATCGACCGCAGCAAGCGCGGCGAGAAGATCAACTTCGCCTCGGCCGGCTCGGGCACGCCGCAGCACATCATCGGCGAGATGTTCAACCAGCGCGCCGGCATCAAGATGCAGCACATCCCCTACAAGGGCTCGGGCCCGGCGATGAACGACCTGCTCGCGGGCACCGTGCCCATCTCCTTCGAGAACCCCTTGCCCGCCATGCCGCACGTGAAGGCCGGCAAGCTCAAGGTGCTGGCCAGCACCGGCGCCAAGCGCGCCGAAGCCTTCCCCGACATCCCGACGGTGGCCGAGCTCGGCCTGCCGGGCTTCGACGCCAAGCCCTGGTACGGCCTGCTCGCCCCCGCCGGGCTGGACCCGGCCATCACGCTCAAGCTCAACCAGATCGTGCGCGAGGCGCTGGCGCAGACGGAGATGAAGGCGCGCCTGTTCGCGCTCGGCACCGAGCCGATGTCGATGAGCACGCCGGAGTTCCACAACTTCGCGCGCAAGGACCTGGAGAAGTGGACGCAGGTGGTGAAGACCTCGGGCGCCACGCCCGATTGAGCGCGGGGGCCGGCATGAGCAGCAGCAGCAATAGCAGCGGCGGCACCGCGCCGACCCTCTCGCCCTCGGGGATCCGCGCGCTCGCGGCGGCCTATGTGCCCCTGGCGGGCTGCCGCTGCGCGCGGCTGCACTGCCCGGGCTGGGAGACGGTGTCGTCGACCTTCGACGAATCGATGCTGCGCCGCGTGGGGCGCGTGGCCGGGGGCGATGCCTACGACGAGCCGACGGTGGAGGAATACCATCCCGACGGCACGCGCTACGATTCGCCGCAGGCGCCGATCGCGCTGGGCTATTTTCCGTACAACCGCTGCGAGGTCTGGCAGTGCGTGCAATGCGCGCGCCCCTTTCTGCGCTATACGGAATATGGCGGCTATTACATCGACCACCGCATCCGCGAGCTGAACGGGGCGCTGGTGGTGGATGCTCCCTGACGAATCTCAATGAACACGGTCCTCCCCTCCTCTTCCGCCGACACACCCGCCGTTGCCGAACGACATCCCCACCACCGCCGCGCGGTCTTCGTGCGCTGGCTTCGCAAGACGCACGGCTGGTTCGGCCTGTGGGGCGCCGTGCTCGGGCTCACCTTCGGCCTGAGCGGCATCTGGCTCAACCACCGCGCGGTGCTGAAGCTGCCGGCCATGGCGCAGGTGCGCGCCAACAGCCAGATCGCGCTGCCGGAGCCCGCACCGGCCGACGCGCAGGCGCTGGGCGCCTGGCTGCAACAGGCGCTGGAGCTGCCCGCGCCGCCGACGAACATCCGCATCGACAAGGCCCGGCCCGTGCCCTGGGCGGACAAGGCGGAGAAGGCCGACAAGGCCGCGCCCGCGCTGATGCAGCCCGAGCGCTGGGTCTACACCTTCGGCGGCCCGCGCGAGAGCGTGCAGGTGGAGCACTGGCGCGGCAACCGCTCGGTGGCGGTGACGACGACGCGCAACGGCTTCATGGCCACGCTGACCAACATGCACAAGGGCAACGGGATGCCGCTGCCCTGGATCCTGCTGGTGGATACGCTGGCCGGCAGCCTGATCTTCCTCTCGCTCTCCGGCGTGATCCTGTGGGTGCAGATGCACCGGCGGCGCACGGTGGGCCTGAGCATTCTCGGGCTGTCGGCGCTGACCTATCTGGCGATCGTCTCCCTGCGGCTTTGAACACTGAACATCGAGCAAGCAAGCATGCCCTCTTCCCCCTTCGAACCCGATGACGCCGCCGAACCGGGCGGCATGCGCAAGGGCCTGACCAGCTACGGCGACCAGGGCTTCTCGCTCTTCCTGCGCAAGGCCTTCATCAAGGGCGCGGGCTATACCGACGCGGCGCTCGACCGCCCGGTGGTCGGCATCGCCAACACGGGCAGCGCCTACAACCCCTGCCACGGCAACGCGCCGCAGCTGATCGAGGCGGTCAAGCGCGGCGTGATGCTGGCCGGCGGGCTGCCGATGGACTTCCCGACGATCTCGGTGCACGAGAGCTTCGCGGCGCCGACGAGCATGTACCTGCGCAATCTCATGTCGATGGACACCGAGGAGATGGTGCGCGCCCAGCCGATGGATGCCGTGGTGCTCATCGGCGGCTGCGACAAGACGGTGCCGGCGCAGCTGATGGGCGCGGCTTCGGCGGGCATTCCCTCCATCCAGCTCATCACCGGCTCGATGCTGACGGGCAACCATCGCGGCGAGCGCGTGGGCGCGTGCACCGATTGCCGGCGCTACTGGGCCAAGTACCGCGCGGGCGAGATCGAGGCCGAGGAAACCGCCGACGTGAACAACCAGCTGGTGGCGAGCGTGGGCACCTGCTCGGTGATGGGCACGGCCAGCACCATGGCCTGCATCGCGGAGGCGCTGGGCATGACGATGCCGGGCGGGGCCTCGCCGCCGGCCGTGACGGCCGACCGCATCCGCATCGCGGAGCAGACGGGCGCGCAGGCGGTGCGGATGGCGCGCGAGGGGCTCACCATCGACAAGATCCTCACGCCCGCGGCCTTCGAGAACGCGATGCGGGTGCTGCTGGCCATCGGCGGCTCGACCAACGGCATCGTGCACCTGACGGCCATCGCGGGCCGCGTGGGGCTGGAGATCGACCTGCAGGCGCTCGACCGCATGGGCCGCGAGACGCCGGTGCTGCTGGACCTCAAGCCCTCGGGCCAGCACTACATGGAAGACTTCCACAAGGCGGGCGGCATGGCGACGCTGCTGCGCGAGCTCAAGCCGCTGCTGCGCCTGGACGCGATGACGGTCACGGGCCGCACGCTGGGCGAGGAGATCGAGCGCGCGGGGCCGGGCTTCAGGCAGGACGTGGTGCGATCCCTGAGCGACCCGATCTATCCGCAGGGCGGTATCGCGGTGCTGCGCGGCAACCTGGCGCCGGGCGGGGCGATCATCAAGCAGTCGGCGGCCGATGCGGGCCTGATGGAGCACGAGGGCCGCGCGGTGGTGTTCGAGAACATCGAGGACCTTGTCACGCGCATCGACAGCGACGAGCTGGACGTGACGCCGCAGGATGTGCTGGTGCTGAAGAACATCGGCCCCAAGGGCGCGCCGGGCATGCCGGAGGCGGGCTACATCCCGATTCCGCGCAAGCTCGCGCGGGCGGGGCTGAAGGACATCGTGCGCATCTCCGACGGGCGCATGAGCGGCACGGCCTTCGGCACCATCGTGCTGCACGTGACGCCGGAGTCGGCCATCGGCGGGCCGCTGGCCCATGTGCGCAACGGCGACCGCATTCGCCTGAGCGTGGCGAACCGCGAGATCGCGCTGCTGGTGTCGGACGAGGAACTGGCGCGCCGCGCGAAGGAGGCGCCGGTGGTGGAGCCGAAGGGCGAGCGCGGCTATCTCAAGCTCTTCCTGCAATCGGTGACGCAGGCCGACCAGGGCGTGGACTTCGACTTTCTTCGCGCGACGAAGACGATCGGCAAGGCGCCCCGCTAGCACGGCGCGGCCGGGGCGCTGTTTCAGGGGCGGACGGAGCGCGGATGATCTACGGCAAGGACTTCTTCGACCTGCAGCTGGAGTTCGCGCGCGGCGTGAGCGCGCTGTCGGGGATGCGGCTGTCCGGCGCCCTCCTCGTCTACACCAACCTCTATGTGCGCTTCGGGCTCGGGCGGGATTTCGACGCGGAGCATCCCGCATGGCGCGCCTACCTGGCGGGCGTGGAACGCGCGGGGGATGCCCGCGACTGGACCTATGCCTTCTATCTCACGCGCACGCCCGATGACGGCATGCCGCCGGTGATGGCGACGGTGGGCTGCTTCTCGTATGCCCGCTGGGGGGACAGCCACGTCCGCCTGCATTTTCAGGACGCGGAGGCCGATGGCGATTCGCCGCTCGCCGCGGACCGCCGCGCCCGGAGGCGGGCCGAGCTGCGCACGCTCTTCGCGGAGATCCGGCGCAGCGAGCCCGCGGAGGTGCGCGTGGCGGGCACCTCCTGGCTCTACAACATCGAGGCGTATCGCGGGCTCTTTCCCCAGGGCTACCTGCGCACGGCGAGGCCGGCGGGGCCGCGCTTTCGCAACATGTCGCTGTGGGGGCAGTTCCTGGACCGCAAGGGCGAGCTCCGGCCCGGGCCCACCGCGGTGCTGCGGCAGCGGCTGGCCGCGGCGTCGGGGCTGGAGGGTGTGGGGCGGTGCTTTCCGCTGCAGGTGCTGGCGCTCGATGCACCGCTGTCGGCGTTCGAGGGCTTCTATGCGGCATAGCGCGTGAGGGAAACCCGGCATTCGCCTGCCGGGCGCAGGCCGGACAATCGCACGCTTTCAATGCTCCGAGCAACGTTCCATGCAAACTGGCAAGGCCACTCAGATTCAGCTCGCCATCACCTCGGACCTGCAGAAGTGGCGGGCCTTCCTGGCCATTGCCGAACTCGGCAGCCTGACGCGCGCGGCGCTGTTTCTCGACAGCAACCAATCGCTGTTGAGCCGCCACCTGAATGCGCTCGAGCGGGAGTGCAAGGCGCGCCTCTTCAACCGCACGGGCCGGGGCGTGGCGCTGTCGGATGTCGGCCAGCGGATCTTCCCGCTGGTAAAGGCGCTCCTGTCGAACGCGGAACAACTGGAGCTCGAGATCCACGGCGAGGCGCGCGAGCCTTCCGGCCGGGTCACCATCGGTTCGCTGCCATCCATCACGAATTCGATCGTGGGGCGCCTGTTCACCCAGTTGCGCGAGCACCATCCCGGCATCCAGCTCAGAATCCTCGAAGGCTCGAGCGGGCAGGTCGAGGAATGGCTGGCCGACGCGCGAATCGACATCGCCATCCTCTACAGATACGGCCATGCGCTGCCCGAGCAGGAGCAGGCGCTCGCCACCGTCGACAGTTACCTGGTCGGCCCCCCGGGCGATCGGTTGACCGCCCCGCCCGAAGTCGCCTTCGCCGCCCTGCACGAGTTGCCCTTCATCCTGCCGAGCGCCCCGAACGGGCTGCGCACGGCGCTGGATGCCTTGGCTCGCCAGGAACACATCACGCTGGCGCCGGTCATCGAGGCCGATTCGCTCCCCTTGATGCGCTCGACCGTCGCCGAAGCGAGGCTCTACACCGTCCTGCCCATTCACGCGGTCTGGGCCGAGCTGCAGGAAGGCCGCTTGCAGGTGGCCAGGATCGCTTCGCCGACGCTGCAGCGGACCGTGTCCATGGCGATCGCGCGCACCAAAGGCCCGGCGCGGGCCGTCTCCGCCGTGGCGGCCGAGATCGTGGGCATCGTGGAAGATGGCGCGCGCAGCGGAATGTGGCACTTCGGCGGCCCCGCGTAGCGCCCGTCTTGCACGAGGACGCATAGCAGCGTTGCGTCGCGCGCGCGGGCCAGCGTGGCCCGCGTCCTCTAAGCTCGCCGGAAGAGATCGATCCCCAGGAGACACACGGATGCCACGAATTTCCCTGCCCGCGCCCGAAGCCATGAATCCCGAGCAACGCGCGGTCTACGACAAGATCGTTTCCGGTCCGCGCGGCCGAATCCAGGGCCCTTTGCGGGCCGCGCTTCACAACCCCGATCTCGCCGACAAATGGCAGGCGCTCGGCGCCTTGTTGCGCTACGGCACGACGCTGCCGGCGCGCCTGTCGGAGATTGCCATCCTGGTCACGGGCCGCGCCTGCGACTCGCCCTTCGAGTGGTATGCGCATCGCGCCGAAGCGGAGAAGGCCGGCATCGAGCAGCCGATCATCGATGCGCTTCTCGCCCAGACCGAGCCGCCGGGCCTGTCGGCGGACGACGCGGCGGTGTACCGCTATACGGTCGAGCTCAACCGGCACAACTCGGTTTCGGACGCGACCTACGCCGCGGCTCTCGCACGCTTCGGCGAACGCGCCGTGGTGGAGCTGACGGCGCTCATCGGCTACTACACGATGGTGGCGATGACGCTCAACTGCCACGAGATTCCGCTGCCGGAAGGCGTCGCGCCGGCCTTCCCGCTCCCGCAGAAGGCAGCGCTGAGATGAGCGGCACCGCCCTCGCGGCCGCCGGCTGGGATTGCCACGCCCACCTGTTCGGCCCCTACGATCGATTTCCGCTGGCGGCCGAGCGCAGCTATACGCCACCGGAAGCCATCGAGTCGCACTACCTGGCGCTTCTCGACAGACTGGGCCTTGCCAACGGCGTGCTGGTTCAGCCGAGCGCCTACGGCAAGGACCATGCATTGCTGCTGGATGCATTGGCGGCACAGCCGAAGCTGCGCGGGGTGGTGGTTGTCCAGCCCGGCGATGCACTGGCGCCTGGAAGCCTGCGAGCGCGCGGCGTCCGCGGCGCGCGCTTCAGTCATCGCAGCGGCGCGGGCGCCAATTTCGCGGGCAGCGCGTCGCTCGACGACCTGGGCGCGCTGGCGCCTCGGCTGGCTGACGCCGGCCTGCACGCGGAACTGTGGACGGACTGCAAGGCATTGCCGGCCATCGCCTCGCGCTTGACGAAGCTGCCGGTGCCGGTCGTGATCGACCACATGGGCGGCTTCGACGTTCATGCGGGTGTCGACGATCCGGGTTTTCGCGCCCTGCTGGACCTCCTGGCGACGGGCAAGGTCTGGATCAAGCTTTGCGCGTACCGCAATCTTGCGGGCGTCGCCGACTGGCGAGCCGGGCTGCCGTTCCAGCAGAAGATGATCGAAGCCAACCCCGAGCGCCTGGTGTGGGGCAGTGACTGGCCGCACCTTCGCGTGACGCCCGCGCCCGATGCGGCGCAACTGCTCGCGATGTTCAAGGATTGGGCAGGCAGCGCGGCCATCGCGGACCAGGTGTTGCGGCTCAACCCGGAGCAGCTCTACCGATGAATGCGCCGGCCCTGATCGCGATTTCGCCTACGCTTCCTACGACCAGGTCACGCGCATCGGCAAGCTGCTCACCCGCTGATCCGGCTGATCGTTCAAGAAATCCGGCGCGACCGCCGAGTGACCAGGCATCGCCGGTCACTCGATCGGCGATCAGCGATCAGCCATCGATGGGCGCTGTGGATTGGAAGGAAGGACGGCGCTCCAAGGTCGCGAACCAGTCCGCGAGCCGCGGCGCCAGGGCCCGCCAGCCGAGCGTGTCGAAGCGATAGTCGATGTAGCCGAGCGCGCAACCGAGCGTCACGTGGCCGATGGAGAACGCGGCGCCGGCCAGGGACTCGGCCTCCGTGTCGAGCAGTCGCAGCCAGGCCCGGGTCTTGAGGTCGAATGCTTCCGTCAGCGCCTGCAGCGGGTGCTCGCGTTCGCGCTCGTTGCGCCACAGGATCAACGCGTCGAGCAGGCCGTCGCCCAGGGCGTGCCAGCGCAGGGCGCGCCAGCGCGCTTCCCCCCGCGCCGGAAAGAGCGTGCCGCCCGCCAGGTCGTCGAGATACTCGCAGATCACGATCGAATCGAGGAGCGTCGAGCCGTCCTCGCGCACGAGTGTCGGGATCTTCGACAGCGGGTTGTCCGCCATGATGGCCGGGTTGGGCTTGAGCATGGCGGCGACGGAACGCACGAGTTCGAGCCTGGGCAGCAGAGCGAGCTCGTGCGCGCAGATCATGACCTTGCGCACATAGGGCGACTTGGGCGACCAGTGCAGCTTCATCGTCGCGGCCATCAGATCGCTCCCGCCTGGCGCAGCGCTTCGATGCCGGCGCGGCTGTAGCCCAGCTCGCCCAGGATGTCGTCGCAGTGCTGCCCGAGCAGGGGCGGCGCGGATTGCGCATGCAGGGGTGACTCGGCAAAGCGCATCGGGCTGGCGACCAGCGGCACGTCGACGCCGCTCGGATGCGGCACATGGCGAAGCATCTCGCGCGCCTTGACCTGCGGCTCCGCGAAGACGTCGGCGACGGAGTTGATGGGGCCGCAGGGCACGCCCGCCCGGTCGAGCGCCTCGATGAGCTTGTCGCGCTCCCACCGGGCGAACGTGTCGCGCAGCATGCCCGAGAGTTCGCCGATGTTGCGCACGCGCTGGGCGTTGGTGGCGAAGCGCGGGTCCGTGATCCATTCGGGCCGGCCGAACACTTCGCACAGCCGGGCGAACTGGCCGTCGTTCCCGACCACCAGGATCACGTCACCGTCGGCGCAGGCATACACGTCCTGCGGCTGGATGTTGGGATGCGCGTTGCCGTTGCGGCGCGGCACCTGTCCCGACACCAGGTAGTTCATGGCCTGGTTCGACAGCGTCGCGACCTGCACGTCGAGCATGGCGATGTCGATGGTGTCGCCCACGCCGCTTTCGTTGCGGCGGGCCAGCGCGGCCAGCACCGAGACGGCGGTGTACATGCCGGTCATCAGGTCCACGATCGGTATGCCGACCTTCTGCGGGCCGCCTCCGGGGCGGCCATCCTTCTCGCCGGTGACGCTCATCAGGCCGCCCATGGCCTGGATCAGAAAGTCGTAGGCCGGCTGGTCGCGCCGCGGACCGGTCTGGCCGAAGCCGGTGACGGAGCAGTAGATGAGCCGCGGATTGATCTTGCGCAGCGAGGCTTCGTCCAGGCCATAGCGCTTGAGCGTGCCGGCCTTGTAGTTCTCGAGCACGATGTCGGCGCGGGCGGCGAGCTCCTTGACGATCTTCTGCCCCTCGGGTTTCTCGAGGCTCACCGTGATCGAACGCTTGCCGCGATTGACGGCCAGGTAGTAGCCTGCCTCCTTCGTGTCCTGGCCCTGGGCGTCCTTCAGGAACGGCGGGCCCCAGGTGCGCGTGTCATCGCCCGCGCCCGGCCGCTCGACCTTGATCACCTCGGCGCCGAGGTCGGCAAGAATCTGGCTGGCCCAGGGGGCCGCGAGGATGCGGCTCAGATCGAGCACCTTCACGTGCGACAGTGGGCCCTTGGCGGTTGTCATTCGAAGTCTCCTTGTGTTGCAGCCGATTCTGGGAGCGCGAATGGCTTCGAGCTAGACGGCCGGCCGCAAGACTGTGATGCGCCGCGCAACATAGCAGCGAGCCCGGCCGCACGCGGGCCCGCATAGCAGCTATGCGCCGGACCACGGTGGCAGCCACCGAGGCGCCACCTAGAGTCCAGGCATCACAAACCTGGAGACATGGACATGAATCGACTTCTCAAATCCGCTGCCGCGCTGACCCTCGCCGTGACCGCCCTGACCGGGTGGGCGCAAGCCTACCCGACCAAGGCCATTCGCATGGTCGTGCCCTTTCCGGCCGGCGGTCCCGTCGACCAGACCGCCCGCGCGCTGGGCGCGAGGCTGGGCACATCGCTCGGCCAGCCCATCATCATCGACAACAGGGGGGGCGCCGGCGGCGTGCTGGGCGCCGACGTGGTCGCGAAATCGCCGGCGGACGGCTACACGCTCCTGTTCTCCTCGGCAGGCGCGCTGGCCATCGTGCCGCACATCGTTCCGTCGATGCCCTACAACCCGCAGAAGGACCTGGTGGCCGTGACCCAGGCGCTCAAGGTGCCCGCGGTGCTGGTGGTGTCCGCCGACTCGAAGTACAAGACCTTCGCCGATCTGAAGGCAGCCGCCACCGGCGATGCCAGCAAGATCAACTATGCGTCGGCCGGCAACGGCACCACGCCGCACCTCCAGGCGGAGCTGCTCAAGCGCGAAGCCAGGCTGAACATCAATCACATTCCGTACCGCGGCGCGGCGCCGGCGCTGACCGACCTGATGGGCGGACAGGTGGACATGATGATGGCCGATATCCCCGTGGTGCTGCCATTGATCCAGTCGGGCAAGCTGCGCGCGCTGGCGGTGACCAATGCCCGGCGAATTCCCATCCTCAAGGACGTGCCCACGATGGCGGAACTCGGGATTCCGAAGGCCGAGGCGTACAACTGGTACGGCATGCTGGCCCCGGCACGCACGCCGCCCGAGGTCATCCAGAAGCTGTATGCCGCCGTCGGTGCCGCGCTGCGCTCGCCCGACCTGAAGCAGCAGTTCGATCAACAGGGCGTCGAGGTGGTGGCCAGCAAGCCCGAAGAGTTCGGGTCCTTCATCTTCGCGGAGTCGGAACGCTGGGGAACGCTGGCCAAGGCGGTGGGCGCCAAGCTGGACTGATGGCGCGGACACGCCGGCCCGGCCCGGCGTGTCTCGCTCAGTGGCCCGTGAAGACCGGCGCGCGCTTTTCGGCGAAGGCGCGCTGCGCTTCCTTCGCATCGTCCGTCTTGCCGATCAGGGCGGTCATGTCCTGTTCGTAGCGATAGCCGTCGCGCAAGCTCATGTCCTCGATCACATTCAGCGTGTGCTTGCCCATCCGGGTCGACACCGGGCTCTTCGAAGCGATGATGGCGGCGAGTTCCAGCGCCTTGGGCATCAGGTCCTCGGGCGTGGTGCACTCTTCGACGACGCCGAGCCGGTACAGCTCGGCGCCCGGCACGCGCATGCCGGTCAGCATCATGCGGCGCAGGCGGGAATGGCCGAAGAGGCGCATCGCGTGGCGGCAGCCGCCCAGCAGGCCCACGTCGACTTCAGGCAGGCCGAGGGACGCCTTCTCCGATGCGATCAGGATGTCGCTCGAGGCGGCCATGGCCACGCCGGAGCCGAGCGCGGCGCCGTTGATCGCGCAGATCACCGGCTTCGCGCATTCGCGGATCGCATGAAAGCATTCGCGCGTCCGGCGTGAATGCGCGAGGAGGTCTCCGGGTCCCTTGATGACCGAGGCACGGCCCTTGAGGTCGGCGCCCGCGCAGAACACCTTGCCGGCGCCGGTCAGGATGACGACCCGCACCTCATCCATCTCGGAGATCCGGTCGAGCGCCAGGGTGAGTTCGTCATTGAGGACGCGCGTGAGCGCGTTCACGGGCGGGCTGTTGAGCGTGAGGGTGGCTACGAAGTTGTTCAACTCGTAGTTGAGCTGGGTCAGGTCGTTCATGGTCTCCATTTCCGCCGCAAGGCGTGGGTGTGTCATTGGGACTTGCCAGTCTACGGACGAGGCACACCGCACGCAGCCCAACAGGAACAGAGCTGCTATATCGATTTCGGCACAACCGAGGCGGATCGCGCCGCCCTCAGCTCGCCAGCGCCCGCATCTCCGCGATCAGGTCCGCCTTGCCCTCGAAGCCGATGCCCGGCAGCGGCGGCAGCGTGACGTAGCCGTTGTCGACCTTCACGCCTTCGGGGAAGCCGCCGTAGGGCTGGAACAGGTCGGGGTAGCTCTCGTTGCCGCCCAGGCCCAGGCCGGCGGCGATGGCCAGCGACATCTGGTGGCCGCCGTGCGGGATGCAGCGCGAGGGCGACCAGCCGTTCTCCTTCAGCATCTCCAGCGTGCGCAGGTACTCGACCAGGCCGTAGCTCAGCGCGCAGTCGAACTGCAGCCAGTCGCGGTCGGGCCGCATGCCGCCATGGCGGATCAGGTTGCGCGCGTCCTGCATGGAGAACAGGTTCTCGCCCGTGGCCATCGGGCCCGCATAGACCTCGCCCAGCCTGGCCTGCAGCTGGTAGTCGAGCGGGTCGCCGGCCTCCTCGTACCAGAACAGGGGGTACTGCGAGAGCGCGCGGCCGTAGTCGATGGCGGTCTGCAGGTCGAAGCGCCCGTTGGCGTCCACCGCCAGTTGCTGGCCGGGGGCGAGCAGCTTGAGCACCGCCTCGATGCGCTCGCAGTCCTGCGCCAAGGGGGCGCCGCCGATCTTCATCTTGACGACGGAGTAGCCGCGCTCGAGGTAGCTCGTCATCTCGCGCCGCAGGCCTTCGATGCCCTTGCCGGGGTGGTAGTAGCCGCCGGCCGCGTAGACGAAGACGCGCGGGTTGGCCTTGCCGTTGCCGTAGCGCTCGGCCAGCAGCTCGTGCAGCGGGCGCTGCGCGATCTTGGCGACGGCGTCCCACACGGCCATGTCGATGGTGCCGACCGCGACGGAGCGCTCGCCGTGGCCGCCGGGCTTCTCGTTGATCATCATGCGGGCCCAGATCTTGTGCGGGTCGAGGTTCTCGCCGGTGTCGTCCACCAGGGACGCGGGCTCGGCTTCGAGCAGGCGCGGCATGAAGCGCTCGCGGATCAGGCCGCCCTGGCCGTAGCGGCCGTTGGAGTTGAAGCCGTAGCCGATCACGGGCCGGCCGTCGCGGACGACGTCGGTGACGACGGCCACGAGGCTCAGGGTCATCTTCGAGAAATCGATGTAGGCGTTGCGGATGTCCGACTTGATGGGACGGGTGGATTCGACGATGTTGACGATCTTCATGGTCTTGAGGGGTGTGGAGGGTTGGAGGAAGGCGGGGCGCTCAGCGCGGCAGCGAGGCGCCGCCGCAGATGGCGATGTCCTGGCCCGTGATGGCGGCGGCCGGCGCGGACAGCAGGAAGGCGACGAGTTCGGCGATCTCCCCGGGCTGGATCAGCCGGCCGATGGGCGGCAGGCGCGGCGCGCTGCCCGCGCGTGCCGGGTCCTGCAGCATCGAGGTCTCGGTGGCGGCGGGCGAGACGACGTTGACCGTCACCTGCCGCGGCGCGACTTCGGCCGCCCAGCTGCGCGCCAGCGCCACCAGCGCGGCCTTGGTGGCGGCATATTGGCCGCGCCCGGGCATGCCCTGCGCCACGCGGCTGCCGATGAACACCACGCGGCCCCGGCCGCGCGCGGCCATGGCGGGAACGATGGCATCGGCCAGGCGGGTGGCGGCATCCACGTGCAGGCGCCACATGAGTTCGCCGCCCGCCAGGTCGAGCCGGCCGAGCGGGCCGACGCGCAGCACGCCGGCCGCATGCACCAGGGCGTCGGCGTCCTGCATCTCCGCCGCGGCGCGGGCGATGGCGGCGCCGTCGCCGAGGTCGACCGTGACAGGCCGGAAGGCCGCATGCGAGAGGCTGGGCGCCGCGAGGTCCAGGCCGCTCACCTGCCAGCCCCGCGCCAGCAGGTGCTCGGCGATGGCGCGCCCGATGCCGCTGCTGCTGCCGGTCACCACGGCGCGCGGGGCGGTCTCATTCGACACGGATGTTCCCGTCGGTGATGATCTTCTGCGCGCGTTCCATATCCGTGCGCTCGAACTTGGCGAAGTCCTCGACGCTGCCCGGCGTCAGCAGCAGGCCCTGCTGGGACAGCGTCTCGCGCATGTCGGTGCCCAGGGCCTTGTTGACTTCGGCGTTGAGCCGTTGCGTGACCGCCGCGGGCAGCTTCGCGGGGCCCCACAGGCCGTACCAGCTGTAGAACTCGTAGCCGGGGATGGTCTCGGCCACGGTGGGCACGTCCGGCAGGCTGGAGGCACGGGCGGCGGAGGTGACGGCGATGACGCGCAGCAGGCCGCCCTTGTGGTACTGCAGCGAGCCGAGGATGGGGTCGATGAAGCCGTCGATCTGGCCGCCGATCAGGTCCTGGAAGGCGGGCGCGGTGCCCTTGTAGGGAACGATCAGGTAGTCGAGCCCGCCGGCCGCGCGCTTGAGCAGTTCGGTCGACAGGTGGCCGGCCGAGCCGATGGAGCCGACGGCGAAGGTCATCTTGCCCGGGTGGGCCTTGGCGTAGGCGATGAGGGACTTGACGTCGGTGATCGGCAGGTTCTTGTTGATCGCCACCGACAGCGGCGCCTTGGCGACCAGGGCCACCGGCGTGAAGTCCTTGAGCACGCCGTAGGGCACGGACTTCATGGTCATGGGCGCGGTCACGAAGGTGGACGCGTTGAACATGAGGGTGTAGCCGTCGGGCGCGGCCTTGGAGACGACGTCGGCGCCGATGATGCCGTTGCCGCCGGGCCGGTTCTCGACGATGAAGGTCTGGCCGGTCTGCTCGCCGAGCTTCTGCGCCAGCAGGCGGCCGACGGTGTCGAGCGTGCCGCCGGGCGGGAACGGGATCACGATGCGCACCGGCCGGCTCGGCCAGGTCTCGGCGAAGCCGGTGGAGGCGGCGGCGAGCGCGAGGGCCGCGATGGCGGCGCGCAGGAAGTTTTTGCGTTGCATTTGTCTTGTCTCCTTCGGGTTCGGGTCGGTCGCGCGGCGCCGCCGCGCGGGGAAGCTCAGCGGCCCTGCAGGCCGGCCTGGCGCACGGCGGCGCGCAGGGCTTCCATCTCCTGCGGGTTGGGCGCCTCGGTGGGCGGGCGCACGGTGGCGTTGTCGAGCACGCCCGCCAGGTACATGCCGCCCTTCATGCGCGCATGGGCCTCGCCGGTGGGCTCGCCGCCGCCGTAGACGGCATCCTTGAGCGGGGTGATGAGCGCCTGCACGGCCATGGCCTTCTTCAGGTCGCCCGCCTTGACGGCGTTCCAGAGGTCGATGATGAGCTGCGGGATGAAGGTGGCGAAGCCGACCAGCGCGCCGTCGACGCCCTGGACCATGGAGGCCAGCAGGTATTCGTCGTGGCAGGTGAGGATGGCCTTGGAGGCATCGGCCTCGCGGATGGCCTGGATGTCGCGGGCGTACTTGTTCATGTCGCGCTGTCCGACCTTGAAGGCCTGGACGTAGGGCAGGCGCGCGAGGTCGGCCAGCAGTTGCGAGGAGTAGGAGGCGCGCGTCCATGCCGGGTAGACGTGGCAGACCAGGTCGAGCTCGGGCGCGGCGCGGTGGATGGCCTCGAAGTACTGCAGCGCGTGGCCGGCGGTGAAGCCGAAGCGCAGCCAGTGGTGCGGGGGCATGACGTCGAGCGCGACGGCGCCGGCGGCCTGGGCGGCGCGGGCGTGCTCGGCGGCTTCGGCCAGGCCTTCGCAGACGATGGAGGAGATCACCGGCATGCGGCCGCGGAGCTCGTCGGCGACGATGCGGGTGACCTCGGCGCGTTCGGCCGGCGTCAGGGAGAACACCTCGCCGGTGTGGCCGTTGGTCATGATGGCGACGACGCCGTCGTGGCCGGCCAGCCAGGAGGCCAGCTTGCGCAGCGCGGGCTCGTCGATGCGGTGGTCGGGGGTGAAGGGGCAGGAAATGGCGGGGATGATCCCGCGATAATTCGAGATGGAAGGCATGAGAGGGTCTCCGTGGTGTTCGAGGTGCAGCGAGGCCCGCATCTTTTTCCGCGGGGGCACGCGGCGTCCAATACTCGAATCGCATACAACTATCCGGCAGCGCAACGCATGGGCCCCGACAACCGACCCCTCGACCTGGAATGGCTGGAAGACTTCCTGGCCCTGGCCGAAAGCGGCAATTTCTCGCGCGCCGCGCAGG
The DNA here is from genome assembly GCF_056398605.1 of Variovorax sp. 01T432. Taxonomy (NCBI): domain Bacteria; kingdom Pseudomonadati; phylum Pseudomonadota; class Betaproteobacteria; order Burkholderiales; family Comamonadaceae; genus Variovorax; species Variovorax sp. 01T432. The sequence goes on along the minus strand of NZ_JBFTPS010000016.1, from coordinate 80,683 downwards.
CGCGCGCGATCGCGCAGCCCGCGTTCAGCCGGCACATCCGCGCGCTGGAAGAGTGGGTCGGCGTCGACCTGTTCGACCGCAGCGCGCATCCGGCGTCGCTGACGGCGGCGGGCAAGCGGCTGCGGCCGCTGCTGCAGGAGACGCTGTCGGGCCTGGAGGCGGCGCGGATCAAGGCGCGCGCCGCCCACGACCTGGCGGCCGCGAGCCTGAGCTTCGCGGCCACGCATGTGCTGTCGCTGACCTTCTTCCCGCGCTGGCTGGGCGGCATCGAGGCCCAGTTGCGCCTGGGCCCGATCCAGACCATGTCGGACAACTCCCAGGCCTGCGAGGACCTGATGCTGCAGCGCCGGGTGCAGTTCGTGCTGTGCCATGGGCATGCGGGGGTGCCGGGCCGCCTGGACGACGGGCACTATCCGGTGCTGCGGCTGAGCGAGGATGTGCTGATGCCCGTGGCGGCGCCCGGGCCGGAAGGCGCGCCGCTGCATGCCATCGGGCGCGAGGGCGCGCCGAGCGTGCTGGCCTACAGCGAGGCTTCGGGCCTGGGGCGCATCATGCGTGCCTGCCTGGGCGAGGCCCACGGCGCCGCGGCCGGGAAGGACCCGATGCCGCCGATGTCGGTGGTGTTCACCGCGCACCACGCGGTGCTGCTGCGGACCATGGCGATCGAGGGCCGCGGGCTGGCCTGGCTGCCGCTGAGCCTGGTGGCCGAGGACCTGCGCACCGGTGCGCTGGTGGACGCGGCCGGGGGCCACTGGCGCATTCCGGTGGAGATCCGGCTGTACCGGCAACCCGCCGAGATGGCCTCGGCGGCCGAGGCGCTGTGGCGCCTGGTCGGCGGCGGCGATGCCGCCGCCGCGCCCGTGGCCCTCGACTAGGCGCGCGTCACGGCGTTCAGCGAGGCGCGGATGGCCTCGGCCTCGCGCGCCGCGCGCTCGCCCTCGGGGTCCGCTTCGGCGAAGAGGCCGCTGGCCGGCACCGGCTTGCCGAACAGCCAGCCCTGCGCCAGGGCCGAGGGGTCGAGCTTGAGGAAGTACGCGGCCTGGCTCTCGTCCTCGATGCCTTCGATGACGAGGATCAGGCCCAGGGCCTCCGCCATGGCGACGATCTGCGGCGCGATGCTGGCGCCCTGCCCGGTCTCGCGCAGCGCGAGGGTGAACGAGCGGTCGATCTTGATGGCGTCGACGTGCAGATGGGCGAGGTAGGACAGGCTGGAGTAGTCGGTGCCGAAGTCGTCGATGTACACCTTGTGCCCGATGTCGCGCAGGCGCTGGATGCCCCGGCCGATGGCCGAGCGCTCGGCGGTCGAGCGTTCGGTGAGTTCGAAGCCGATGCTGTCGACCGACACGTTGGCGGCCTGGAGCTGGTCCTTCAGGAAGCTGGCGAAGCCGGGGTTCAGGAGGTCGTGGGCCGAGACATTGATCGTCACGCGGAATCCCGGGCGCCGGCGCAGTTCCTCGCCGAGTTCGGCCAGGACGCGCTTCACCACGAACTGGGTGAGTTCCAGGATGAAGCCCTCTTCCTCGGCGACGACGATGAAGACGTTCGGGCTGATCGGGTTGCCGGCCGTGTCGTTCCATCGCAGGAGCGCCTCGGCGCCGGCCGGCTGCCGGTCGGAGAGGCGCACGATGGGCTGGTAGGCGACGGTCAGGGTGCCGGCGCGCACGGCCGCGCGCAGGCTCTTGCCCAGGGGCCGCGAGCGGCCGATGACCGAGCCGGCCCCGAAGCCGCATCCGGCGCCCGCCAGCAGGCCGCAGAGGGCAAAGCCCATGAACACGGGCGACTGGTAAGGCGGCGATGGGGGCATGGCGGTCGCCAGGACGCAGGTGTTCCGGTTGGTCGTACACCGCACTTCGTAGCGACGCTGGCCCATCTCGACCCGCGCTCCCGGGACGAGCTGGGCCTTGTCCGGCGGCAGGGCGGAGCCGGTGGACACGAGCGGGGTGCTTTCGCCGCCGTGCCTGGCGATGACGGTGAATTCGAAGCGGGAATCGAGTTGCGCCAGGTAGGCCTGCACGCTGACCGCCACGGCGGCGCCGTCCCGCGCCATCAGCACCGATCCGGAACTTGGCGTGGACGCATCGATCGACACGCGCACGCCGCGGTCGGTGACGAAGGTGGCGGGGGGCAGCGGCCGGGGCTCGTCGATGCGGCCGAGGTCGGAACTGCACAGGGTGCGCCCCTGCCCCTGGCGCGCGGCGCTCTTGAGGAAATGTGACGACATGACGACACGCCGCAGGTGCGCGAGGTCGGCGTCGGAACAGCCCGGGTCGGGGGAACGGTTCAATTCCTCGAACGCCGCGCCCACTTCCGCGGCGATCTCGTCGGCGCGCGCCGTGTAGGCGTCGGCGAAGCGCCCCGCGTCGACCTCGGCCTGGCGCTCGACCACCCATTCGCAGAACAGGACTCCCAGCGCGAGGCCGCAGAGGGCACCGACGGCGACCGACGCGGCGGTGCGCAGCGACGACTTGCTAATCATGGTTTCGGGGGAGTCTGCTTTCGGCTGTCATGGAAATCATGAGAGTGGCTACAGCCCGGAGTGTGCCTCAGCGGCCGGCGGACCGTCCCGGAGCGGACAGGCCATTAAACTGCGCCGCGATGTTCAACCCGCTCGCCAGCCTCCTGCGCCTGCTGCCGCAGACCCCGACGGCCCCTTTCTGCCCCTCGGAGGTGAGCGGCACGATCGACATCCGGCCCGGGCTGCCCTTCTACCGCCGGCTGATGCTCTACGTCGGCCCGGGCCTGCTGGTGTCGGTCGGCTACATGGACCCCGGCAACTGGGCCACGGACATCGAAGGCGGCTCGAAGTTCGGCTTCGCGATGCTGTGGGTGGTGGTGCTGGCGAGCCTGACGGCGATCGTGCTGCAGCTGATGGCGATGCGGCTGGGCATCGCGACGCGGCAGGACCTGGCGCGGCATTGCCGCGAGCGCTACTCGCCGCCGGTGCGGCGCCTGCTGTGGATCCTGGCGGAGCTGGCCATCATCGCCTGCGACCTGGCCGAGGTGCTGGGCACCGCCCTCGCCTTCCATCTGCTGCTCGGCGTGTCGCTGACCCACGGCATCCTGCTGACCGCGTTCGACACGCTGATCGTGCTCGGGCTCAAGGGCAAGGGCTTCCGGCAGGTCGAGGCGATCATGCTGGGGCTGGTGGGGACCATCGCCCTGTGCTTCCTGCTCGAGATGATCCTGGTGCGGCCGCCGGTGCGCGCGCTGCTCGGCGGGCTGGTGCCGCGGCCGCGCGAGATGGTCAAGCCCGAGTTCTGGTATCTCGCGGTGGGCGTGATCGGCGCCACCGTGATGCCGCACAACCTGTACCTGCATTCGTCCATCGTGCAGACGCGCATCGTGCGCGACGACGAGGCGAGCAAGCGCGATGCGATCCGGCTGCTGCGCTGGGACACCATCGGCTCGCTGCTGGTGGCGCTGCTGATCAACGCCGCGATCATGGTGCTGGCGGCAACGGCCTTCCATGCGGCGGGGCGCACGGACGTGGCGGACATCCAGGACGCCTACCACCTGCTCGACCCGCTGGTCGGCACCAGCCTGGCGGCGCTGCTGTTCGGCATCGCGCTGCTGGCGGCCGGGCAGAGCTCGACCTTCACCGGCACGATCGCGGCGCAGGTGCTGATGGAAGGCTTCCTGCAGCTGGAGATGCCCTGCTGGAAGCGGCGCTTCATCACGCGCTTCTGCGCGCTGGTGCCGGCGCTGGTGGGGGTGGTGTGGTTCGGCGAGGGCGCGCTGGGCAAGCTGCTGGTCGCGAGCCAGGTCGTGCTGTCGCTTCAGCTGCCGTTCGCGATCTGGCCGCTGGTGTCGATCACGAGCGACCGCGCCCGCATGGGCCCCTTCACCAACACGGCGCTGGTGCGGCGCACGGCCTGGGGCATCTTCGGGATGGTGTGCGCGGCCAATCTCTACGTGCTCTGGACCTTGCTGCTTTGAGCCGGGGTGCGCGTCAGTGCCGCATCGCCGCCTCGCCGGCGTCCGACACTTCGACCCGCTTCCTGTCGGGCACCGGAGATCCCAGGCCGTGAATCACAAGTCAGCGTGGCGGGATTCCGGCGCTAGCGCACGAGGTAGTAGGCGGAGAACTCGCAGGCGCCATGCGCGCAGCGCTGGAAGCCCGTTCGAACCAGCCAGCGCTCGAAGCGGGGGCTCGCGATGTTCTCGAGGTAGAGCACGCGGGCCGTCAGGCCATCGCTTCCATCGAGAAATCGCGCGACGAGGCGCGCGAAGTAGCCCAGGCCGCGCGCGTCGCCGGCGACCGTGATGTTGGCCAGGCACAGCGCGGGCTCGCCGGGGGTGGAAGGCTTGAACCAGGAGTAGCGGGTGTAAGCCTGGAGCATCTCGCTCCTGTACCAGCACGAGACGACGTTGCGTGCGCGGGGGACGCTGGCTTCGAAGTGTGCGAGCCAGGCGAAGTAGCTGTCGAGTTCAGTCTCGAGGTGGGTTGCGGAATCCATGAGGCATCGTAGCCCGTGCCGACGCGCACTTTTGCGCGCCCGCAACACTGCGCGCGCGAAGAAATCGGTTTCCTTCCGGGGACTTTCCCGGGTGATAAATAGCCGCCGCGGTTCGGCACGTGTCGAGCGCCGCGATTCAGGCCTTCTTCGCCGCCTCGCCGTGGAGCCAGGACAGGAATGCCTCGACCGGCGCGCGTCTGGCATGACGCGCCGGGTAAACGACGAAGTGGGCCTTGGTGCGCACGGTCTTGTCCAGGCCGAGGATGGGCTTGAGCTTGCCCTCGGCCATGTGCCGGCCGGCGATGGTGTAGCTCTCCAGGGCCACGCCCAGTCCCTGCGCCGCCGCGTCGAGCGACATCATCGCGCGGTCGAAGCGCAGGGTGAAGCGCTCCGGCGCACGCTGGCGGGTGTTGGCGGCAAACCAGTCGGACCACTGCACCACGCTGACGTTGCTCTGGATGAGCGGAACCTCCAGCAGTTGCTCCGGCCGCTTCAGGCGGTGCTCGCGGATGAAGGCCGGGCTCGCCAGGGGCAGGATGCGCTCCTCGAACAGCGGCTCGATCACGAGGTCGGGCCACTGCGGCACGCCGTAGCGGATGTCGACGTCCGCCTGGCCGAGCCCGAAGTCGCTGTGGGTGTGGGCGGCCGACAGGTTGAGCGAGATGTCGGGGTAGGCCTTGGCAAACGCGGGCAGCCGCGGCAGCAGCCACAGGCTCGCGAAGCTCGGCGTGGAGTGCACGTAGAGGCTGTTGCGCATGCCCTGGCGCAGGTCGTCGCTGGCCGCGGCGATGGCCTGCAGCGCGCCGCCGATGCGCGAGAGGTATTGCTCGCCCGCGGCACTCAGGCGCACGCCGTGCGCGCTGCGCTCGAACAGGCGCACGCCCAGTTGCGATTCGAGGCGCGCCACCTGGTGGCTGATGGCGGACGCGGTGAGGTGCAGCTCGGCGGCGGCGAGCGCGAAGCTGCGGCGGCGGGCCACGGACTCGAAGGCCTGGAGGTTCACGAAGGGAGGTACGGAGGCCATGGGGTCAACCCTCAGGTCAGATGAATTCCTGTCATCTTAGGCTGATGACTCTTCGCTTGTCGTCAAGTGCTCCGGCGCGGAACATCCGCTCCCAGGAACCCAGGAGACAAGGCGATCACGCAAGTGCGCCAGCCCGCGAAGGCCACGCCGAGGGCATCGGCATCTCCGAGGGTCGACCCATTGATCCACCCTTTCAAGGAGACAACCGAGATGCTGAACCATGACCACCACGCGGCCAGGGGCCGGGCGATGCCGCAAGCCGGCATCGGGAGCCGGAAGTGAGCGCCGTGCTGCTGGAAGCCCACCCCCCACTGCAGGCCGGCGATTCGCTGGCGGCACGCGCCGAATCCTGGCTCGGCCACGCCATTGAAGTCCCCGCTGCCGCATTGGTGGTCGGCGAGGTGGTGGTGCTGCTGGCGGGCGTGATCATGCGCTTCGTCTTCAACAGCCCGATTCCGTGGGCCGACGAACTCGCGTCGATCCTGTTCCTCTGGCTCGCCAACCTGGGCGCGGCCGTGGCGCTGCGACGCGGCACGCACATGCGCACCACCGCGCTGGTGTCGCGCTGGAGCCCTCGCGCCAAGGCCTGGGCGGAGACCCTGGCGATTGCCGCGCCTTGCCTGCTGCTCGTGATCCTGATCGGGCCGATGACCGAGTACGCGAGCGACGAATGGATCGTGCAGACACCGGCCCTCTCGTGGCCGAACACGATCCGCGCCGCGGCGGTTCCGGCCGGCGCCGGATTGATGATCGCGCTCGGCCTGTTGCGCCTGGCGCGCCTGGGCGTCGCCGACCTCGTCGGCGTGTCGATCGCCATTGCCGCCCTGGCGGGCGCGCTGTATCTGGGCTCGGGCTGGCTGCAGGCGATCGGCAACTGGAACCTGGTCATCTTCTTCGCGCTCCTGCTGGGCACCGGCGTGCTGCTCGGCGTGCCCATCGCGTTCTGCTTCGGGCTGGCCACCGTGGCCTTCCTGCTGTGCGTCACGTCCACACCGCTGGCGGTGGTCAGCGGCCGCATCGACGAAGGCATGAGCTCGCTGATCCTGCTGGCGGTGCCCCTGTTCATCCTGCTGGGGCACCTGGTCGAGATGACGGGCATGGCCAAGGCGATGGTGGATTTCCTGGCTTCGCTGCTGGGCCATGTGCGCGGCGGCCTGAACTACGTGCTGCTGGGCGCGATGCTGCTGGTGTCGGGCATCTCCGGCGCCAAGACCGCCGACATGGCGGCCGTGGCGCCCGTGCTGCTGCCGGAGATGAAGAAGCGCGGCAACAACGAGGGCGAACTGATCTCGCTGCTCGCCGCATCCGGCGCGATGGCCGAGACGATCCCGCCGTCGCTGGTGCTGATCACGATCGGCTCGGTCGCGGGCATCTCGATCGGCGCGCTGTTCACCGGCGGCATCCTGCCGGGCGTGGTGCTGGCCCTGATGCTGGCGGCCCTGGCGCGCTATCGCAGCGCCGAGGTCGCGCACGGCCTGAAGCGGGCGCCGTTCAGGGTGATCGGCCGCACGCTGCTGATCGCGTTTCCCGCCTTGCTGCTGCCGGTGCTGATCCGCACGGCGGTCGTGGAAGGCATCGCGACGGCCACGGAGGTGTCGACCATCGGCATCGCCTATGCCGTCGTCGCGGGCCTGCTCATCTACCGCCGCTTCGACTGGCGCCGTCTCTATCCGATGCTGGTCGACACCGCGGCCTTGTCGGGCGCCATCCTCTTCATCATCGGCACCGCCACCGGCATGTCCTGGGCGCTGACGCAGTCGGGCTTCTCGCACAGCCTGGCCGACATGATGACCAGCGTGCCGGGCGGCAAGTACGGCTTCCTGCTGGTGTCGATCGCGGCCTTCATCGTGCTCGGCAGCGTGCTCGAAGGCATCCCCGCGATGGTCCTGTTCGCGCCGCTGCTGTTCCCGGTCGCCAAGGCAATCGGCGTGCATGAAGTGCACTACGCGATGGTGGTCATCCTGGCCATGGGCATCGGCCTGTTCGCCCCGCCTTTCGGCCTGGGCTACTACGCCGCCTGCACGATCGGCCGCGCCCACCCCGACGTCGCCGTGCGCCGCATCTGGCCGTACCTCGGCGCGCTGCTGGCCGGCCTGCTCATCGTGGCCTTCGTGCCCTGGTTCTCCATCGGGCTCCTGTGAGCCGCCTCTTTCAACGACTTTCACCACAAGGACTCACATGTCTGATCTGACGACGACGGTTCGCGAACGCGCCTACCGCATCCGCCGCTTCGCCCTGCGCATGGGCGAGGTGCAGGGCCAGGGCTACATCGGCCAGGCCCTCGGCTGGGCCGACGTGCTCGCGGTGGCCTACGGCCATGCGCTCAACTACCGCGCCGCTGACCCCGCGTGGGAAGGCCGCGACCGCTTCCTGCTCTCGCACGGGCACTACGCCATCGCCTTCTACGCGGCGCTGATCGAGGGCGGGATCATCGACGAGAGCGAACTCGAGACCTACGGCAGCGACGACAGCCGCCTGCCGATGTCGGGCATGGCCACCTACACGCCGGGCATGGAGATGTCGGGGGGCTCGCTCGGCCAGGGCCTGCCGATCGCCGTGGGCATGGCGCTCGGCCTGCGCCAGAAGAAGAACCCGGCCTTCGCCTACGTCTCGATGTCCGACGGCGAGCTCGACGAGGGCTCGGTGTGGGAGGCGGCCATGGGGGCCGCGCACCATCGGCTGGCGAACCTGATCTGCCTGGTCGACATCAACAACCAGCAGGCCGATGGCCCTTCGAGCAAGGTGCTCGGCTTCGAGCCGCTGGCCGACAAATGGGCGGCTTTCGGATGGGACGTGCAGCGCGTGGACGGCAACGACCTGCCGGCCGTGCTGAAGGCTTTCGACAAGGCGCGCGCACTGACCGAAGCGAAGCCGCGCGTGATCCTGTTCGACACCTTGATGGGCAAGGGCGTGCCCTTCCTGGAGGCGCGCGAGAAGAACCACTTCATCCGCGTCGACCCGCCCGAATGGCAGCAGGCGCTGCAGGTCCTGGACGACGACTGGTCGGCCACCACGGCAAGCGAAGGAGCCCTGGCATGAACACCGTTGTTGCGGCGGAAAAGAAGAAGCCGCGCCTGACCACCTCGGCGATGATCGCCTCGATCGCCTCCGAAGGGCAGCGCGTGAAGGCCGCGCCCTTCGGCAAGGCACTGGTCGAGCTGGCCGCCCAGCGGCCGGAGATCGTCGGCATGACGGCCGACCTGGCCAAGTACACCGACCTGCACCTGTTCGCGCAGGCCTACCCGGAGCGCTTTCACCAGATGGGCATGGCCGAGCAGCTGCTGCTCGCCGCCGCGGGGGGCATGGCCAAGGAAGGCCTGGTGCCCTTCGCGACGACCTACGCGGTGTTCGGAACGCGGCGCGCCTATGACTTCATCCACCAGGTCATCGCCGAGGAGAACCTCGACGTGAAGATGTGCTTCGCATTGCCCGGCCTGACGACCGGCTACGGCCCGAGCCACCAGGCGACCGAGGACATCGCGATGATGCGCGGCATCCCCGGGCTGACGATCGTCGACCCGTGCGACGCGCTCGACATCGAGCAGGCGGTGCCGCAGATCGCGGCGCACAAGGGGCCGGTCTACATGCGCCTCCTGCGCGGCAATGTGCCGCTGGTGCTCGACGAGTACGACTACAAGTTCCAGCTCGGCAAGGCCAGCATGCTGCGCGAGGGCAATGAGGTGCTGGTGATCTCCAGCGGCTTCATGACGATGCGCGCGCTCGAAGTGGCGCAGGACCTGGCGGCGGACAACATCGGCGTCGCGGTGCTGCACTGCCCGACGATCAAGCCGCTCGACGAGGCCGCCATCGTCGAAGCCGTTCGCTACAAGCACCGTCTGGTGGTCGTCGCGGAAAACCACTCCGTGATCGGCGGGCTGGGCGAGTCCGTCGCCAGCGCGCTGCTGCGGCACCGGGTGCAGCCGGCCGGCTTCGAGCTGGTCGGATTGCCCGACGCCTTCCTCGATGCGGGCGCATTGCCCACGCTGCACGAGCGCTACGGCATCAGCCGCGAAGCGCTGGCCGGCCGCATCCGCAAGTGGCTGGGCTGACGCCCGGGCCGCACCCTTTTTCATTCACTCAACCTCTCATTGGAGACAAAGATGCTTCTCGCAGGCAAGGTAGCCCTCATCACCGGCGGGGCCGGGCTCAACGGACTGGGTTTCGCCACCGCGCGCATGCTGGCGGCGCAAGGCGCCCGCGTGGTGATCCTCGACCTCGAACGGGCCGACCCGGCAGGCGCCGCCGCAAGGCTCGGTCCGCAGCACGTGGGCCTGGTGGCCGACGTCACGGACAAGGCCTCGTGCGAACGCGCGGCCAAGTCGGCCGTGGCGCAGTGCGGGCGGATCGACATTCTCGTCAACAACGCCGGCATCACGCAGCCGCGCAAGACCTGCGACATCACCGGCGCGGACTACGACGCGGTGCTCGACGTCAGCCTGCGCGGCACGCTCTACATGTCGCAGGCCGTGCTGCCGGCGATGCGCGAGGCCAAGGCCGGCTCGATCGTCTGCATCTCGTCCGTGTCGGCGCAGCGCGGCGGCGGCATTCTGGGCGGCCCGCACTACTCGGCGGCCAAGGCCGGCGTGCTGGGCCTGGCGCGCGCGATGGCGCGCGAATTCGGCATCGACGGCATCCGCGTCAACTGCGTCACGCCCGGCCTCATCGCGACCGACATCAACAAGGGCCTGATTCCCGATGACCGCAAGCAGGGCATCCTGGACCAGATCCCGCTCAACCGCATCGGCGAGCCCGACGACGTGGCCGGATGCGTCGTCTTCCTGGCCAGCCCGCTCGCGAAGTACTGCACCGGCGTCACGCTGGACGTCAACGGCGGCATGCTGATTCACTGAACGACGAACATCACGGAGACACGCAATGAACAAGATCCTTCATGGCGGCCTGACCCGCCGCCAATGCCTGGCCGGCACCTCGGCGCTGCCGCTGTTCACGATCCTGCCGCGGCGCGCGCATGCGGCCGAGTTCACCTACAAGCTGGCGACCGGCCAGGACCCGAGCCATCCGGTGAACAAGCGCGCGCAGGAGGCTGTCGACCGCATCAAGGCGGCGACCAACGGGCGCCTGGAGATCCGGCTGTTCCCGGCGAACCAGCTCGGCTCCGACACCGACCTGCTGGCGCAGGTGCGCAATGGGGGCGTCGAGTTCTTCAACCAGGCCAGCTCGGTGCTGTCGACCCTGGTGCCGGCGGCGGGCATCGTCAATACCGGCTTCGCCTTCACCGACTACGACCAGGTCTGGAAGGCGATGGACGGCCCGCTCGGCAAGTACGTGCGCGGCCAGATCGAGAAGGTCGGACTGCTCACGATGTCCAAGCCCTGGGACAACGGCTTCCGCCAGATCACGACGTCCACCAGGCCGATCCACACACCCGACGATCTGCGCGGGCTGAAGCTGCGCGTGCCCTCGGCGCCGATGCTGTCGACGCTGTTCACGGCCCTGGGCGCGAGCCCGACGCCGATCAACTTCAACGAGGTCTACTCGGCGCTGCAGACCCGGCTGGTCGAAGGCCAGGAGAACCCGCTGGCGATCATCGCCACGGCGCGCCTGTACGAGGTGCAGAAGTACTGCAGCCTGACCAACCACGTGTGGGACGCGTACTGGATCCTCGGCAATCGCAAGGCCGTGGACCGCCTGCCCAAGGACATCCAGGAGATCGTGTTCCGCGAGTTCGAGAAGTCCGCCAACGACGAGCGCGCCGACATCGCCGCGCTCAGCAAGTCGCTGCGCGGCGATCTGCAGGCCAAGGGCCTCCAGTTCGTCGAGCCCGACAAGAACGTGTTCAAGGCCGCCCTCGCCAAGAGCAACTTCTACAAGGACTGGCGCGGCAAGTTCGGCGAGGACGCCTGGAAGCTGCTCGAAGAAGGCGCAGGGTCGCTCGCATGAGCGCGGTGCTTGCGGCGAGTGCGGCGGCCATGCCGAGGCCGGTGTTGTCGAAGCTTGCCAACGCGATCCGTTTTCTCGCGATCGATGCGATCGTGCGCGCGGGCGAAGGGCACCAGGGCGTGCCGCTGGGCATGGCCGAGATCGCGACCGCGCTCTACACGCGGCACCTGAAGTTCCTGCCCGCCGACCCGAGCTGGCCGGACCGCGACCGCGTCGTTCTCTCGAACGGCCATGGCTCGATGCTGCTCTATGCGCTGCTGTACCTGACGGGCTACGAGGCCATCTCGATCGACGAGATACGGCGCTTCCGCGAGATGGGCTCACGCTGCGAGGGCCATCCCGAGATCGCGCCCGGGCACGGCATCGAGGTGACCACCGGGCCCTTGGGCCAGGGCATTGCCAATGCGTTCGGCATGGCGGTGGCCGAGGCCTACCTGAACGCGCGCTTCGGCAGCGGCCTGGTGGACCACCACACCTATGCCTTCGTGGGCGACGGCTGCCTGCAGGAGGGCATCGGCCAGGAGATGATCTCGCTGGCCGGCCATCTGCGCCTGGGCAAGCTGGTGCTGCTGTGGGACGACAACCGCATCACCGACGACGGCAGTACCGCGTTGTCGATCAGCGAGAACGTCGCGGAGCGTTTTCGCGTGGCCGAGTGGCATGTGGTCGAGGTCGACGGGCACGATCTCGACGCGGTGTCGGCGGCCTTGGCTGCGGCGAAGCTCGATCCCCGCCCGTCGATGATCGCCTGCCGCACCGTGATCGCGCGCGGCCTGGCACGGCTGCAGGGCAAGCGCGGCGGCCACAGCGCGCGCCTGCATTCCGAGGATGCCGACGTCGCCCGGCATGAACTCGACTGGCCCCATGCGCCGTTCGAGGTGCCCGCGCCCGTGCTGCAGGCCTGGCGCGATGCGGGGCGCCGTGGCGCCGAGGCGCACGCCGCATGGCAGGCGCGGCACGACGCGCTCGCGCCCGCGGAGCGCGCCGAATTCGACCGCGTCATCGCCGGCGACTTGCCCGACGGCTGGCGCGAGACGCTGGCGGGCTACAAGCGGCAGGCCGTCGGGTCCGCCGAATCGCCCGGCGGCATCATGATCTCGGCGGAGATCAACGACCTGCTCACGCCGGTGTTGCCCGAGCGCATGGTGGGCTGTGCCGACCGGGAGGCGCCGACCAGCCACAAGCGGCGCCTCCAGGCCTTCAGCGCTGCCGAGCGCGGTGGCGCGTACGTGCACTGCGGCGTGCGCGAACACCTGATGGGCGCCATGGCCAACGGCATGGCCGCGCATGGCGGGGTCATTCCGCTGGCCGTGACCTACCTCGCCTTCTCGGACTACGAGCGTCCCGCCATGCGCATGGCGGCGCTGATGGGCCTGCCGGTGAAGTTCGTGTTCAGCCACGACTCCATCGGGGTCGGCAAGAACGGGCCCACGCACCAGCCCGTGGAGATTCTGGCCTCGCTGCGCGCGATGCCCAACATGCTGCTGCTGCGTCCCGCGGATGCGGTCGAGGCCGCCGAGTGCTGGGAGCTCGCGCTGGAGCACCGCGGCGGCCCGGTCGCGATGGTCTTCGCGCGACAGGCGCTGCCGCTCGTGCGGCATAGCCATCAGCCCGACAACCTCTCGCGCCGCGGCGCCTACGTGCTGGCCGAAGCCGAGGGCGGCGCGCGCCAGGTGACGCTGATCTCCACCGGCTCGGAGGTGACGATCGCATTGCAGGCGCGCGAGCTCCTGCAGGCCGAGGGCGTGCCCACCGCGGTGGTGTCGATGCCTTGCTGGGAGCTCTTCGATGCGCAGGACGCGGCCTATCGAGGCGCCGTGCTGCCGCCGGGCGGCATCCGCGTGGCCGTGGAGGCTGCCGTGCGCTTCGGATGGGATCGCTACCTGGGCGAGCGCGGCGGCTTCGTCGGCATGGCCGGCTTCGGCGCGTCCGGGCCCGCCGACGAGCTCTACAGGCACTTCGGCATCGTGCCCTCGGCGGTGGTCGCCGAGGCGAAGCGATGGCTGCAACCCAGCAACGGATGAGACCCGGCATGCACAAGATCGTCTTCCTCGACCGCGCGACCATCGCGCCGCAGATCCGGCTGCGCCGCCCGGACTTCGAACACCAGTTCGTGGAGCACGCGTACACCGCGCCCGACGAGGTCGCCGAGCGGCTGGAGGGCGCGAGCATCGCCATCACCAACAAGGCGCCCATCACCGCCGCCACGCTGGAGCGGCTGCCCGCGCTGCGCCTCGTCGCAGTGGCGGCCACCGGCACCGACTGCGTCGACAAGGCCGCCTGCCAGGCACGCGGTGTGGCGGTCGTCAACATCCGCGCCTATGCCGTCCACACGGTGCCTGAGCACACCTTCGCGCTGATCCTCGCGCTGCGGCGCAACCTCGTCGCATACCGCGCATCCGTGCTCGAAGGCCGCTGGCAGCAGTCCGGTCAGTTCTGCTTCTTCGACCATCCCATCCGCGACCTCGCGGGCGCGCGGCTGGGCATCATCGGCGAAGGCGTTCTGGGCCAGCGTGTGGCCGACCTCGCCCGCGCCTTCGGCATGGAGCCGCTCTTCGCCGCCCACAAGGGCAAGAGCGGGATGGGGCCCCTGTACACCCCCTGGCAGGAGGTGCTGGAGACCAGCGACGTCATCACCCTGCATTCGCCGCTGACGAAGGACACGCGCGGCATGATCGCGATGCCCGAGTTCGAGGCCATGCGGCGCCGCCCGCTGATCGTCAACACCGCGCGCGGCGGTCTGGTCGACGAGGCCGATCTGGTGCGGGCGCTCGATGCGGGGCTCGTCAGCGGCGCCGGATTCGACGTCGTCGATGGCGAGCCGCCATCGCCCGACAACCCGCTGATGCGCGCGGCCTCACGCCCCAACGTGATCCTCACGCCGCATGTGGCATGGGCGTCGGACGAGGCACAGCAGGCGCTGGCCGATCAGCTGATGGACAACATCGGGAACTTCGTCTCCGGCAGGCCGACGAACCTGGTGCTCGGCGCCTATTGACAGGGCCGGGACAGGGCCGGCGGTGCCGCGCCCCCGGCGTTCGCCCACGAGGGCCGGGATGTGCGCTATCGTGCGGGATCGATGGGGAATGGATGATGTCAAGCGATGGGATGCGCCGCGTCAGGCTGTTCGTGCAGCGCTTCTGGCAGCCGACCGGCGCCTGCATGACCTGCATGCCGGGCAGCTGGGGCAATGTCTGGAGCCTTGCCCACTGGACGACCGCGCTGCAGACAGGTCTGGCCACCGGCATCCTGGCCGTGCTCCTGACCTTCACACCGGCGGGCAGGCTCTACGCGAACCGGTACGGCAATGCGCTGGTCGTCGGCCTGCTGACCATGCTGGGCGACGCCTACTCGCACGCGAACCACTATGACATTCCCTTTGCCGAGGCCATCGTGACAGGCGTGATCTCGGGCTTGCTGACGCTGGCGGGCTCGTACCTCTTCGAGGACCGCGCGCGGCGCCTTCGGGCGGCATGGGCGAGGTTTTCCGGATAGCTCTCCGGCAGCCGCCTCAGGGCTCGCGCGTGCCGGTGCCGGGGCGCTTCTTCTGCGCGCGCGCCTCCTTCTTCGCCCGGCGCTCGGCATCCACGAGCTGCCCGGCCGCGAGCCACTCGGCGAACTCCTGCGGCGTCTCCAGCGTGATGCGGCCCATGTTGCCGCTGCGGAACTCGTGCATCACGACCTCGGCGGCCTTCTGCAGGTTCACGCGGCCCTTGCCCAGCAGCGCGCCGCGCTTGCGGCCGATGGCTTCGAGGACCTCTTCGTCGTTGAGGCCGTCGATGGGGTCGAGCTTGAAGCGGGCCTCGATCAGGCCGGCGTAGTCGCGCTTGAGGTAGTTCAGCAGTTCCAGCGCCACCTCCTCCTCGTCGAAGGCGTTGCGGCCGATGGCGCCGCTGGCGGCCAGGTTGTAGCCGCTCTTGGCGACGATGATGCGCGGCCACAGCATGCCGGGCGTGTCCCACAGGTAGAAGTCGTCGGCCAGCGTGATGCGCTGCTCCAGCTTGGTGATGCCGGCCTCGTCGCCGGTCTTGGCCTTGCGGCTGCCGGTGAGCGTGTTGATGAGGGTGGACTTGCCGACGTTGGGAATGCCGCAGATCAGCACCCGCATGGGCTTGGCCATGCCGCCGCGCAGGGGCGAGAGCTGGTGGCAGGCCTCCACAAGTTGCCGCGCCGGCGTGGTCTGGCTGGCGTCGAGGCCGATGGCGCGCGTGGCGGGTTGGGCGTTGTAGTGCGCAAGCCAGAGCGCGGTGCGCGCGGGCTCGGCCAGGTCCTGCTTGTTGAGCACCTTGAGGCCCGGCTTGTGGCCGGTCAGCTCGGCCAGCATGGGGTTGGCGCTGGAGCCGGGCAGGCGCGCGTCGAGCAGCTCGATGACGACGTCGATGTCCTTCACGCGCTCGGCGATGGCCTTCTGGGTCAGGTGCATGTGACCGGGGAACCACTGGATGGCCATCGGGAATGTTCTTTCTCTCGCTACGGGACGGGCGTGGATTGTCGCCGGGGCCGGCGCGCGGGCGGAATCAGCCGCGGTCGACGAGGATGACCGCGCACAGGACGGCGCCCAGCACGTAGAGCAGCCAGGTCTGCGGCACCGCGTAGGGGTAGAACATCAGCGCGACGCCGAGCCACTTGGTGCGCGGGCGGGCGGCGCGCTTGCCGTAGCGGTAGGCGACGATGCCGGCGATGCCGAACAGCACGGCGCCCACGATGTAGGCCAGGCTCGGGAGTTCGAGTCCGAGCGATTGCAGCGCTTGCAGGTTGTCCATGGGCAGCCATCATGCCGCATCGGGATACCTGCATCGGCATCACACGATATCGTATCTTGCGTTATTATCTCGTCCGCTACGGGCAACCCGCCCGCGACAAGGACCACCGCCCTCCATGGACAGGCTGAAGAACTTTGGCTTCCTTCTCAAGGACCTGAGCCGCCGCTATGTGCTGCGCTTCGAGCAGCGCGCCGCGGCCATCTCGCTGACGCTAAATCAGTGCAAGGCACTGGTGCAGCTCGACAAGAACGAGGGCATCAACCAGGTGCGCCTGGCGGAGCTGACGGACGTGGAGCCGATGACGATGGTGCGCATCCTCGACCGGATGGAGACCGACCAGCTCATCGAGCGCCGGCCCGACCCGGTCGACCGGCGGGTGCGCCGCCTGTACCTCACGGACAAGGGCAAGCCGCTGGTCGCCGAAATCTGGCGTCTGGTGGAGCTCACGCGCGCCGAGATGTTCGAAGGCATCGGCGACGCGGACCGGGAGCGCTTCATGCGCGTGCTGGAGAAGCTGCACGCCAATGTGAGCGTCCTCACCGGCCAGCCGGTGGACGACCCATGCGACACGGCGCCCGCGCTCGCGGCCGCCCCGAAGGGCGCGGATGCGATCCGCGCCGAATCCAACCCAACGAACGACGACCATGGATCAATCCGAACAGAAGGCCCTCGCCCTCGCGGCCGCAAACGCGCCTGAGACACCCGACGCACCTGGCTGGCGCCGGCGCGCGCGCCTGCCGCTGATGCTGGCGGGCGTGGTGGTGGTGGCGGGCATCGCGGGCTACCTCTACCTGAGCGGCGGGCGCTTCGAGTCGACCGACGACGCCTACGTGAAGACGGCGCGCGTCTCCATCAGCGCGAACGTGGCCGGGCGCGTGGTCGAGCTGGCCGTGCACGACAACCAGGCGGTGCACACCGGCGAGCTGCTGTATCGGCTGGACGACGCGCCCTTCCGCATCGCTGTGGCGGATGCCGAGGCGCAGCTGGCCAGCGCGCGGCTGCGCGTGGGCATGCTGAAGGCCAACTACCGCCAGCGCCAGTCCGAGGAGGCATCGGCGCGCGACACGCTGGCCTTCCAGCAGAGCGAGCTCGACCGGCAGCAACGCCTGATCGGCGCGGGCATCGCCTCGCAGGCGCAGGTCGACAAGGCCCGGCACGCGCGGGACGAAGCGCGCGAAAAGGTCGCCGGCGCGGCGCAGGAGATCGGCGCGGTGGCGGCGCAGCTGGGCGGCAATCCGGCGATCGAGGCCGACCAGCATCCGGCCGTGAAGCAGGCGCAGGCGGCGCTCGACCGCGCGCGGCTCGACCTCTCCTACACGGCGGTGCGGGCGCCCAGCGACGGCGTGGTGACGCGCGTCGAGGCGCTGCAGGTGGGCAGCTACGTGAATGCCTCGGTGCCGGTGTTCGCGCTGGTCTCGACGCATGACGTGTGGCTGGAGGCGAATTTCAAGGAAGACCAGCTCGCCCACATGCGGGTCGGGCAGGAAGCCTCGGTCGAGGTCGACAGCTATCCGGGCGAGGTCTTCAAGGGCAAGGTGGCGAGCGTGAGCCCGGGCACGGGTTCGCAGTTCTCGGTGCTGCCGCCCGAGAACGCGACCGGCAACTGGGTCAAGGTGGTTCAGCGGCTTCCGGTGCGCGTGGAGCTCGCCGCGCTCGATCCGGCCTTTCCGCTGCACGGTGGCCTGAGCGCGAATGTGGAGGTGGACACGCGCTACAAGCGCCACCTGTTCGGCCCGGGCGAGGTGATGGCCGATCCGAAGGTGGCTGCGAACTGATGGGCTCGGACGCCGTCGCGCAAGGCCGGGCGGGCGACGCCTCGCACCGGCGCATCATCACGCTGCTGGTGATGCTCGCCTCGATCATGCAGGCGCTGGACAACACGATCGCCAACGTGGCGCTGCCGCGCATCCAGGGATCGCTGTCGAGCACGCAGGACCAGATGACCTGGGTGCTGACTTCGTACATCGTGGCCGCGGCGATCATGACGCCGCTGTCGGGCTGGCTGGCCGGCCGCTTCGGGCGCAAGCGCATCTTCCTCATCTCGATCTTCGGCTTCACGGTGGCCTCGGCGCTGTGCGGGCTGGCGCAGTCGCTGCCGGAGATCGTGGTCGCGCGGCTGCTGCAGGGGCTCTGCGGGGCGGCGCTGATTCCGATGTCGCAGGCGGTGCTGCTGGACATCAACCCGCCCGAGCACCACGGGCGCGCGATGGGCATCTGGGTGATGGGCGTGACGATCGGCCCCATCCTCGGCCCCGCCCTGGGCGGCTGGCTGACGGAGAACTACAGCTGGCGCTGGGTCTTCTTCATCAACGTGCCCTTCGGCATCGTCTGCTTCTTCGGCATCCTCGCCTTCATGCACGAGACGGTGCTGCGCAAGTCGCGCTTCGACCTGTTCGGCTTCGCGGCGCTGAGCCTGGCCGTCGGCGCCTTCCAGCTCATGCTGGACCGGGGCCAGACGCTCGACTGGTTCAACTCGATGGAGATCATGGTCGAGGCGGGGGTCGCGGGCCTGGCGCTGTACCTGTTCGTGGTGCACATGCTGACGACGACGCAGGCGCCCTTCGTGAGCCCGGCGCTCTTCAAGGACCGCAATTTCCTCACCGGCAATCTCTTCATCTTCATCGTCGGCGTGGTGCTGTTCGCCACGCTCGCCCTGCTGCCGCCGCTGCTGCAGGGGCTGATGAACTACCCGGTGGTGCTGACGGGGCTGGTGACCGCGCCGCGCGGCGTGGGCACGCTGCTGGCCATGGTGGTGGTCAGCCGGCTGATGGGGCGGATGGACACGCGCTACATCATCGCCGCCGGCTTCGCGATGACGGGCATCTCGCTGTGGCAGATGACGCATTTCTCGCTGGAGATGGACAGCAGCGTGGTGATCTGGTCCGGCCTGCTGCAGGGCTTCGGCACCGGCTTCGTGTATGTGCCGCTGGCGGCGATCACCTTCGCGACGCTGTCGCCGGCGCTGCGCAACGAGGGCACGGCCGTCTTCAGCCTGGTGCGCAACATCGGCAGCAGCATCGGGATCTCGGTGGTGACGACGCTGCTGACGCGCAACATGCAGATCATGCACTCGCGCCTGGCCGAGCACATCACGCCCTACGGCGATGCGCTGACGGCGCCGGCCACGCAAGCGCTCGCCTCGCCCACGGGCCTGGCGAAGCTCGAAGGCCTGGTGAGCCAGCAGGCCGCCATGATTGCCTACAACAACGATTTCAAACTGATGATGGTGCTCACCTTCTGTGCCGTTCCGCTGGTGGCGCTGCTGCGCCGCGCCAAGGCGGCGAAGAATGCCGAGCCCGTGGTGATCGAATGAACAAGACAAGCCTCTCCAGGACCCTGGCACTCGCGCTGGCCGCGATGGCGGCCGCCGGCTGCACCGCCGTCGGCCCCGACTTCCGGCGCCCCGACGCGCCGGCGGTGCAGCGGTACACGGCCGAGCCGCTGAAGCTCGAATCCGCCGCCGCCGGCAACGACGCGCAGGCGCAGGCGCAGCATCTCGCGCCCGGCGAGGCGCTCGCGCCGCAGTGGTGGCGGCTGTTCCATTCCGGCGCCGTCGACGGCATCGTGGAGCGCGCGCTGGCCGGCAACCGCACGCTGACGGCCGCGGCGGCGTCGCTGGCCCAGGCGCAGGAGCTGGCGAATGCGCAGGCCGGCACGCTCGCGCCGCAGGTCGGCCTCTCGGCCAGCGCGGGCCGGCAGAAGCTCGGCGCGGCCTCGCTGGGCGACTTCAGCCTGCCGCCCTTCACCTACTTCGCGGTCGGCCCGACGGTGAGCTACACGCTGGACTACACGGGCGGCGAACGCCGCTCGGTCGAGCAGCAGCAGGCGCTCGCGGAGTACCGGCAGCATCAGCTCGAGGCCGCGCGGCTGGCGGTGACCGGCAACACCCTGACGCAGGCGCTGCGCATCGCCTCGCTGCGCGCGCAGATCGCCACGGTGGAGAGCCTGCTCGAGCGCGACCGGGAGAACCTGAAGCTGGTGCAGGTGGCCTTCGACGCCGGTTCGGTGGCGCGGCTGGACATCGTGAGCGCGCAGACCCAGCTGGCCGCGGACCAGACGCTGCTGCCGCCGCTGCGCCAGCAGCTGAGCGTGGCGCGGCATGCGCTGGCGGTGCTCATGGGCGCCGCGCCGGCCGCCGCGGCGCTGCCGGATCTCGACCTGGCCGAGCTGGCGCTGCCGATGCGGCTGCCGCTGAGCGTGCCTTCCGAACTGGCACGCCGGCGCCCGGACATCCTGGCGGCCGAGGCGCAGTTGCATGCGAGCACGGCCGCGGTCGGGGTGGCGGAAGGCAACCTGTACCCGCACATCGACATCACGGCTTCGGCGGGCACGCAGGCCGGTGTGTTCGGACATCTCTTCGACCGCTCGGCAGGCGTCTTCAGTCTCGCCGGCGGGCTGGTCGCGCCGCTGTTCGACGGCGGCACCCTGCGCGCGCAGAAGCGCGCGGCGGTGGAGGCGATGCACGCGAACGCGGCCAACTACGAGCAGACGGTGCTGGAGGCCTTCGGGCAGGTGGCCGATTCGCTGCAGGCGCTGGAGCACGGCGCCGAAGAGCTGCAGGCGCATGCGCGGGCGCAGGATGCCGCGCGCGACGACGTGGCGCTCACGCGGCGCAGCTACCAGGAGGGCAATGTCGGGGTGCTGCAGGTGCTCGACGCCGAGCGCCGCTACCAGCAGGCGCGGCTCGGTTTCGTGCGGGCCCAGGGGCAGCGCTACATCGACACGGTGCAGCTCTTCCTGGCCCTGGGCGGCGCGGGCCCCGGCACGCGCGGCTGAGGCGCGCGAGCCCCTCGTTCTGTTACAGCAACGCGGGCTGGCCTCCTGCAGAATCCACCGAGCCGGCCGACCGGCGCATCGGGGGAAGAACATGCAAGCTTCAGTGCTCAGGCAGCGCGATGGCGTTGCGGTGGACAAGGCGGCCATCGAGGCCTTCAGACATGATTTCCGCGGCCAGGTGTTCCTGCCGGACGATGCCGGCTACGACGCGGCGCGCCGCATCTGGAACGCCAGCATCGACAAGCACCCCGGCCTGATTGCCCGATGTTCGGATGCGGCGGACGTCGTTCGCGCCGTGAACTTCGCGCGCGCGAAGCAGCTGCGGGTCGCGATCCGGGGCGGCGGTCACAACGTCGCCGGCCGGGCGCTCTGCGACGACGGCATCGTGATCGATCTCTCGGCGATGAACCGGGTCGAGGTCGACGCCGAATTCCAGACGGTGCGCGCGCAGGCGGGCGCGCTGCTGGGCGACATCGACCGCGCGGCGCATGCGCACGGCCTGGCGGTGCCGGCCGGCGTGGTGTCGAAGACCGGCATCGCGGGGCTGACGCTGGGCGGCGGCGTCGGCTGGCTGGTGCGCAAGTACGGCCTGAGCTGCGACAACCTGATCTCCTGCGACGTGGTCACGGCCGAGGGCGAGCTGATCACCGCGAGCGAGGAGTTCAACGAGGACCTGTTCTGGGGGCTGCGCGGCGGCGGCGGGAATTTCGGCGTCGTGACCTCCTTCCTCTTCCGCGCGCATCCGGTCTCGACCGTGCTGGGCGGGCTGATCCTCTTTCCGCGCGAGCAGGCCGGCGCCTTCCTTCGCCACTTCCGGGGCTTCATGGCAACGGCGCCGGAAGAGCTGACGGCCTATGCGGGCCTGATATCGACGCCCGACGGCGTGCCGGTGGTGGGCGCGATCGCCTGCTACTGCGGCGACCCGGCCGAAGGCGAGCGGGTGCTTGCGCCGCTGCGCGGCTTCGGCCCGCCGATCGTCGACGCGATCCAGCCGATCCCCTTCCCGATGATGCAGAAGCTGCTGGACGACGCGTTTCCAGACGGGACCTTCAACTACTGGAAGTCCACCTTCCTGCGCGAGCTCAGCGACGAGGCCATCGACCTCATGGTGGCGCATGCGAACCGGGCGGCCTCGCCGCTGTCGGGCGTCGTGCTCGAGTTCTATGGCGGCGCGCCGGGCCGGATCGGCGATGCCGATACGGCCTTCGCCCAGCGGCAGGCGGTCTACAACGTCGGGATCATGGCGCAGTGGACGGATGCGGCCGGCGCGGAGGGCCATATCGGCTGGACGCGGGCGCTGTACGACGCCTTGCAGCCGTATTCCAACGGCAGCTCATTGCTGAACTTCCTCAGCGAGGACAACGCAGAGGTGGTGCGGGCGGCGTTCGGGCGCAATCATGCGCGGCTGGTCGAGCTGAAGACCAAGTACGACCCGACGAACTTCTTCGCCCTGAACCAGAACGTGGCGCCGCGCGGCTGATCCGGGCCGCGCGTCACGGGGCGCGGAAGTAGACGCGCGCCAGGAAGATGCCCTCCGAGCGGTGCTCGCTGAAGCGCCACCGGTTGTGGTCGCAGATGCGCCGCACGATCTCCAGTCCGTAGCCGTGGCCGGGCGGGGAAGCGACGCTCGCGTTCGAGAGGGGGTTGCGGATCTCCACCACTCCCGGGCCCAGGCAGACGATGACCTGCCCCGTTCCATGGACGAGCGCGTTCTGCAGGAGATTGCCCAGGACCATCTCGATCATGGGCGCATGGCCGACGGCGGCCGCGCCGGCGTCGCCACCGATGGCGACGTGCGGCGCACCGGGCCGGCCCGCGCGGGTGAACTTCTCGACGTACTTCTCGACGGCCGGGCCCAGCGCGACGACGGCCACGGCGGCCTCGCCGGCCTGGCCCTCTTCGCGGCCGAGCTGGAGAAAGGTCTCGACGACGGTCTCGATCTCGCGGCAGGCCTGGTCGATGCGCGCGAGGTTGCGCGCGCGCTTTTCCTGGCCGCAGTCGGGCAAGGTGACGACGGACAGCGCGTTGCGGGCGATCGCCAGGGGGGTGCGCAGTTCATGGCTGACGTGCCGCGTGAAGCAGGCTTCGCGCCGGATCGCCGCATGCAGCCTGCGCGCGGGCACGATGGCGAGCATGCCCGCCGCGCTGATGACCAGGCCCGCCAAAGCGCCGACGAGGGCAAGGACGAAGCTGCGCCGCTCGCCCAGCGGACTGAACTTCGACGCATCGAGCACCATCACCAAAGGGCGAGTGGCGCCTGGGCTCGGCGACGGCCACGCGCAGGCCGTGGTCGACGGCATGGATGCCGGGGCCGAGTTCGCTCAAGCGGGCGGGCAGGCGGCGGTCGTCCTGCCAATAGCTTTCGAGGTAGCTGGTCGACGGCAGCGGCACGCCGGGCCCCGCGCGGGTGTAGAGGCACTCGAAGCGCGCCATCTCCCGGGCGACGTGCTGTTGGGCCACACGGTCCTCCGCCATGAAGAGGCCGGCCGCCACCAGGGTGCCGCACACGACGGCGACGGCGGCGGCCCCGGGCAGCAGCGCGAGCGGCCCACGGCCGCAGAAGGTGTCAGTCAGGGATGGCAAGCCGATACCCGATGCGGTGGACAGTCATGAGCAGGGGTCGCTCGAAAGGCACGTCCAGCGCCTGCCGCAAGCGGTAGATGTGGGTGCGCAGAGGTTCGCTGCCGGGCCGGGCATCGGACCAGATCCGGTCCTCCAGCCTGGCCTTGAACACCGGCAGCGGCGCCGCCTGGGCCAGTTCGGACAGCAGCCGAAAGGGGATCTCCGACAGCTCGACCCGGATGCCGTCGCGCAGCGCCTGCGAATGCGCGTGGTCGATCACCAGCTCGCCCAGGCGCTGGATGCCGGCGCCGCACAGCTTGCCGCGGCGCGCGATGGCCCGCAGGCGAAAGGCAAGCTCCTGCGGGTCGATCGGCTTGGCGAGATAGTCGTCCCCCCCGGCGCGAAAGCCCTCCAGCTTGTCGGCCAGCGCGTCGCGCGCCGTCAGAAAGACGACGGGCGTGGCGACATGGTGGCGCTCGCGCATCGCCCGACAGGCCGCGAGGCCGTCGACGCCCGGCATGCCGACGTCCATGACGATGGCATCGTATTCCCGGCGCGCCGCCTGCTCGATGGCGACGGCGCCATTGAAGGCGAAGTCGACCTCGAATCCGACTTCGGACAGGTAGTCGGCCAAGGAACCCGCCAGGGCGCCGTCGTCCTCCACCAGCAACACATTGATCATTCGCTCCCCTTGCCTGCATTCACCGCCCCGCAGCCTAAGGAGGAAAGGATCAAACAGTTGTCAAAAATGGCTTCTCGGGCGCCTGTTCCTCAACCCCGTTGCCGAAATGCCTACGCACGCGGGGCCGATATGGGCGCACAGTGGGGCACCGAGCGAACGAAAGGAACATGCATGCAGATCCAGGTGAACACCAGCAATGGCATCGAGAACAAGGAGACGCTGGACAAATGGGCCGATGCGGAGATCCGCCAGTGCCTGAGCCGATTCTCGGAGGACGTCACGCGCGTGGAGATCCACCTCAGCGACGAAAACCATGACGCCAAGGGCGCCGCCGACAAGCGCTGCGCGATGGAAGCGCGGCTCGCCAAGCACCAGCCGGTGGCCGTGACGCACCACGCGCCGAACATGGACGAGGCCTTCCGCGGCGCCGCCGACAAGCTCAAGCGCGCGCTGGACAGCACGCTCGGGCGCCTCTACGGCCATCGGGATCGCGAGTCGATCCGCAAGGATGGCCCCGTCAGCGAATAAGGACTGATCAGGGCTCGCGCCCGTGCGCGAGCCGATACAGCATCGGCAGCACCAGCAGTGTCAGGGCGGTCGAGGACAGGATGCCGCCGATCACGACGGTGGCGAGCGGCCTCTGGACCTCGGCGCCGGTGCCGAGGGCGATCGCCATCGGCACGAATCCCAGCGACGCGACCAATGCCGTCATCAGGACCGGGCGCAGTCGCGTCAGCGCGCCCTCGCGGATCGCGGCGTCCAGCGGCATGCCGTCAGCGCGCAGGCCGCGGATGCACGAGATCATCACCAGGCCATTGAGCACCGCCACGCCCGACAGCGCGATGAAGCCCACGCCGGCGGAGATCGACAGCGGAATGTCCCGCAGCCACAGCGCGACGACGCCGCCCGTCAGGGCGAAGGGCACGCCGGTGAACACCAGCAGGCCGTCCTTCGCGTTGCCGAACATCACGAACAGCAGGGCGAAGACCAGCAGCAGCGCGACGGGAACCACGATCTGCAGGCGCTTGCCGGCCGACTGCAGTTGTTCGAAGGTTCCTCCCCACTGGGTCCAGTAGCCGCTCGGGATCGGCACCTGCTCGCCGATCCTGCGTTGCGCGTCGGCGACGAAGCTGCCGATGTCGCGTCCCCGGACGTTGGCCGTGACCACGACGCGGCGCTTGCCATCCTCGCGGCTGATCTGGTTCGGCCCCGGCGCCGAGACGATGGTCGCGACTTCACCCAGGCGCACGAAGCCGCGCGGCACGCCCTCGGCGGCCGCGGGCAGCCGCAGCGGCAGGCGCTGGATCGCCTCGATGTCGCCGCGAACCGGATCCGGCAGGCGAACCACGATGTCGAAGCGGCGGTCGCCTTCGAACACCGCGCCGGCCTCCTGCCCGCCCAGGGCGGCGGCAACACTTTCCTGGATGTCCGCGACATCGAGGCCGAGCCTGGACGCCTTTTCCCGGTCGATCCGCAGCGTGAGCATCGGAAGACCGGTGGTCTGCTCCACCTTCACGTCAGCCGCGCCCGGGATGCCTTCCAGAACGCGCGAGATGCGCTCCGCGCTCTCGTTCATTTCCTCCATGCCGTCGCCGAACACCTTGACGGCGACGTCGCTGCGCACGCCGGAGATCAGCTCGTTGAACCGCATCTGGATGGGTTGCGTGAACTCGTAGTTGTTGCCCGGCACCTGGCCCAGGGCCTCCTGCATGGCCGACACGAGATCGTCCTTGCCGCGGCCGGGGTCGGGCCACTGGCTGCGCGGCTTGAGCATCACGAAGTTGTCGGCCACGTTGGGCGGCATCGGGTCGGTCGCGATCTCGGCGGTGCCGAGCTTGGCGAAGATGGTGTCGACCTCCGGGAATGACTTGACGACCCTCTCGAGCTGGCTCTGCATGCCGATCGCCTGGGTCAGGCTGGTGCCGGGGATGCGCAAGGCGTGCAGCGCGATGTCGCCCTCGTCGAGGCTGGGAATGAACTCGCTGCCCATGCGGGTCGTCAGCAGTCCGGACAGGAGGACGCAGGCCGCCGCCGCGACGAGCACCAGCGGCTTGCGCGCCATCGCCCAGTCGAAGGCGGGTGCGTATCCGCGCGTGGCCCAGGCCATCAGGCGGCCCTCCTTCTCGCCGACCTTGCCGGTGATGAACAACGCGACGGCCGAGGGAACGAAGGTGATCGAGAGAATCATCGCGCCCAGCAATGCGATCACCACGGTGAATGCCATCGGGTGGAACATCTTTCCTTCGACGCCGGCGAGCGCAAAGATCGGCAGGTAGACCACCATGATGATGAGCTGCCCGAACATCAGCGCGCGCCGCGACTCCCTGGATGCGGCGAAGACTTCATGGAAGCGCTCGTTGCGCGTCAGGCCGCGGCCCAGCTTCGCCTGGGCATGCGAGAGCCGGCGTATGCAGTTCTCGACGATGACGACGGCGCCGTCGATGATGATGCCGAAGTCCAGCGCGCCCAGGCTCATCAGGTTGGCGCTGACCTTGTGGCTGACCATCCCGGTGAAGGTGAACAGCATCGCCAGCGGAATCACCGTGGCGGTGATGAGGGCCGCGCGGATGTTGCCCAGGAACAGGAAGAGGATCGCGATGACCAGCAAGGCGCCTTCGAGCAGGTTCTTCTGGACGGTCGCGATGGCCTTCTCGACCAGGATGGTCCGGTCGTAGATGGTCTTGGCGACGACGCCATTGGGCAGGCTCTTGTTTATGGCCTTCAGGCGTTTGTCGACCGCCGTGGACACGTCGCGGCTGTTCTCGCCGATCAGCATGAAGACGGTGCCGAGGACGACCTCCTTGCCGTTCCGGGTCGCCGCGCCGGTGCGCAGCTCCTTGCCGAGCCCCACCTCGGCCACGTCGCGGATGCGCACGGGCACGCCCTTCACATTGGCGACCACGACGTCGGCGATGCTCTCGATGCCGCCGAGTTGCCCGGGAGACCGGATCAGGTACTGCTCGCCGCGGCTCTCGATGTAGCCGGCCCCGACGCTGGCGTTGTTGCGGTTCAGGGCGGCCACCAGATCGGAGATGGCCAGTCCATGCGCCACGAGGCGGTCGGGCAGCGGCGCGACCTGGAATTCCTTGGCATAGCCGCCGATGGTGTTGATCTCGGTCACGCCGGGCACGGTGCGCAGCTGCGGCTTGATCACCCAGTCCTGGATTTCGCGCAGGTCCATGAGGGTGTAGGCGCTGCCGTCGGCCTTGCGCGCGCCGGGCTCTGCTTCCACGGTCCACATGTAGATCTCGCCGAGACCGGTGGCGATGGGCCCGAGGCTGGGCGTCAGTCCGCCCGGCAGCTTGCCACGCGCCTCCTGGACCCGTTCGCCCACCAGCTGGCGAGCGAAATGGATGTCCGTGCCTTCCTTGAAGATCACGGTGACCTGCGACAGGCCATAGCGCGAGATCGAGCGTGTCTGCTCGAGCCTGGGCAGCCCGGCCATGGCGGTCTCGATCGGGAAGGTGACGCGCTGCTCGGCTTCGAGCGGCGAGTAGCCCGGCGCCTCGGTGTTGATCTGGACCTGGACATTGGTGATGTCGGGCACGGCGTCGATCGGCAATTGCCGATAGCTGTGGATGCCGAGGCCGGCCATGCCGAGGATGGCCAGCATGACGATCCATCGCTGGTCGATGGCGAAACGGATGATGCGTTCGAACATGGTGTGCTGCAGCGCCCGCTTCAATGGTCGTGGCTCGCGCCGGCCTTGCCGAGCTCGGCCTTGACGACGAAGCTGTTGGTTCGCGCGTAGCGCTCCCCTGCCCTGAGCCCCTCGCGCACCTCGACGCGCTTGCCGTCGCCGCGCCCGAGTTCCAGCGGCCGGGCTTCGAGCGCCGTGCCGTAGCGGCCGAACACCACTTTCCAGTCGCGCAGATCCTGCACGGCATCGGCCGCGACCGAGACCGGCACTTCCTTTTCCTCGACCAGCACGTCGATCGAGACCGGCAGCCCCGGGCGCCAGAGGCCCTTGGGGTTGGGCAGCGCGATGCGCGCGGTGGCATGGCGCGTCTGCTCGCCGACCAGCGCGCTGACGTAGTCGATCCTGGCCTCGGCTTGCGCATCGAAGGCGTCGGCCTTCACCACGACGGGCAGGCCGGCGACGATGCTGCCCAGGTGCTGCGGGGCGACGGCTGCTTCCACCCAGACCGAGGACAGGTCGGACACGGTGAAGACGGCACTGTCTTCCTTGACGCTCTCGCCCAGGGAGAGGCGCTTTTCGGTGACCACGCCGTCGATCGGGGAGCGCAGTTCGTAGCGCGTGAGGCTGCCGCCCGCGGCGGCGCCGCCGAGCGTGGCGAGCTTGTGCTGCGCGCTCTGGACGGCGATGGCGGATTCCTCCATCGCGGCGCGCGCCTGCAGCATGTCCTGCTCCGGGGAGATCTTCTCTTCCCACAGCTGGCGCTCGCGCGCGTAGGTGCCGCGGGCCAGCGCGAGGCGGCGCTGCGCCGCGAGCAGGCCGGCGCGTTGATCGGAAAGCGCCTGGCTGCTCAGCACGGCCAGCACCTGGCCCTTGCGGACGCTGTCCCCGGCGCTGGTCTTGACCTCTTCGACCAGCCCGGCCAGGCGCGGCACCACCTGGACCGTGCGATCGCTGTTGTACCTGACCTCGCCCAGCAGCCGCAGGGTGGTGCCGATCATGGCGGGCCCCGCGACGTCCAGTTCGACACCGGCCGACTGGAGCTGGGCGTCGCTCATGGTCACGCGGGCTTCCACCTGTTCGTAGTCCCACTGATGGGTCTTGCCCGCATGCGCGGCGCTCAGGTTCAGCTTGAAGGAGTGCGGCTCGGCGACGACGGCGTCGCCCACGAGGTAGTCGGCCTCCTTGCGAAAGGCAAAGGACTGCGGCGCCTGGCCAAGGCGTTCGAGCGTCAGCTGGATGCGGCTCTGCGCGGGGTCTGCCGGCTGGCCGTCGACGTAGGTGTAGAGCCTGAACCGGGGTTCGACCCCCGTCTCGAAGATCGTCACCTCGACGGCGTAGTCGCCATCCTTCAGCAGCCTGCCGCCGTGCGGGCCCCTGGCGGGTGTATCGGAAGCCTCTTGCGCGTGCCCGTGCGGGTGCTCGTCGCCGCCGGCCGCGGTCTTCGGGCTGCCGAGGATGAAGGCGCCGAGCACGACGGTGATGACGATCACGGCGGCAATGGCGAGCCATTGTTTGGGGGCTTGGGATGGGTTCATGGAAGGTGCTCCGCGCTTCATTGGGGATCGGGCATCGCTTCGATGCCGAGGATTCGGTTCAGGTCGGCAGCCGCGCGATGGGCCTCGGCGAGTGCGCGCAGGTGCTGCGTGCGGGCCTGCAACAGGGTGCGCTGGGCATCGAGCGCTTCCAGGAAGCTGAACTTGCCGAGCTCGAAGCCCCGGGTGGCCGCATCGAAGGCGCTCTGCGCGCCGGGCAGCACCTCGGCCGCGAGCACCTGCGCTTCGGCGCGCGAAGCGGACAGGCGCTCGCGCGCCTGGATGGCCTCGCTTTCGACCTGGGCTCGGGCCGCGCGCCATTCGTCGCGGGCCTTGTCCTCGCGCTTCAGGGCTTCCAGCACATGGCCCTGGTTGCGGTCGAAGAGCGGCAAGGGAATCGTCACGCCGATCACCGCTTGATTGCGACCGATTTCCTGGTCGCGCTTCGCGCCGAGGCTGACCGTGATGTCGGAGACGCGGCGCGCGTTCTCGACGGCGCTCAAGGCCTTGCGGCGCTCGACTTCGATTTCGGCGCGCCGCACGGCGGGCGCCGCTTCCAGTCGGGCGCGCACCGCGTCTTCAGGAGGCAGGCCCGGCAGGTCGGCGAGGCTTCCCTGCAGCACGACCTGGCCCAGCGGCTGGCCCATCGCCTGGCCGAGGCGCGAGCGCGCGCCCGCCTCTTCCCCGCGAAGCTGGGCCAGCTCGATGCGCACACCGGCCTCGGCGACGCGCGCCTTGGTCTCTTCGACAGGAGAGATCTTGCCGGCCTTCACGCGCTGGGCCGCCGCATCCGACGAGCGCCGCGACAGCGCGAGCGACGCTTCGGCGACGCGGGCCCGCTCCTGGATGGCGAGCAGGTCGAAGAAGGCGGTGATGACGGCGGAGCGCACCGCGTGCCGGCGCGCGTCCAGCTCGAGGCGCGCCGCATCGAGCGCGCGGTCCGCGGCGGCGATGCGGGCATCGCGCTTGCCCCCCAGCTCGATCGCCTGGTTGATCTGCACGGTGGTCGTGCGCGTGTCCCGGCGCGTGTCTTCCTGCAGATAGGACAGCTCGGGATTGGGCCTCGCCGCCGCCTGCAGCCGCGCGCCGTCGACGGCACCGAGCTCCGAGTGGGCGACGGCGAGTTCGGGGTTGCGCGCCAGCGCGGCCTCGACCGCCTGGCGCAGCGACAGCGGCGGCACGCCGCTGGCGTCAGCGCCGGCGGCCGGGAGGGGTGGGGAAAGAGGGGTTGGGGCGCCTTGGGCAAGAGCCGCGGGCACGACGAAAAATACAGTTGCCACGAGCGGCAACACAGACCTGCGCATCGAATTCTCCAGGAATCACTGAGGAAAGAGGGAATTCGGCGAGATCGGATGCGCTCGGGCTCTCTCCTGCTACTGAAGAAGCGTCACGCGCAACCGGGCTGACCTCGCCGAAGGAATTTCGGCGAGCTTCCTGGGAGGGCGTTMAAGGCCGGCAATCGACAAGCTGGAGTAACGGTCGACCTCGTGGGGCCGGACCGTTCCATCGGCCACGACAGGCGCGGCGAGCGACGGCATGGAGGGGACCGGGTTGGCACCTGGAAGATGATCGTGATCGGCGTCGGCCGCGAGGGGCCGGCTGTCACCCGATGTGTCGTCGCGCGACGCCTCGTCGTGATGCGCCTTGTGATGACCGAAATGCCGGACGGTGACTTCGGACTCGTGCGCGCAGACGCTCGCCGCCGCGCTCCAGACCGACTGGAGCGGAAGCAACATCATCAGGAAGACGAGAACGAGCCGACGCACGGGCCGAAGTCTAGCGGGCGCAGGAATGGCCCCATTCTTTCGAGCGGATTGCGGGCCGTCGCCGAAGCCTCAGGCCTGGAGAAACGCCAGCAGCAGCCGGCTCACCGCCTCCGGCTGCTCCTGCTGCACCCAATGGCCGGCGCCGTCGACGAGGTGGACGCCCGTCATGCGCGTGCAGGCGCTGGCCTGCATCGCCTCGAAGTCGCCGGGCTTCTGGTAGGTGCCCCAGTCGCTGCGGCCGGCGATGAAGCACGAGGGCACGTCGATCGTGCGGCCGGACCAGATCTGCAGCTCCGCCGTGAACTGCCCGCCGGTCGCGCAGCGATACCACTGCAGGCCGCCCTGGAAGCCGGTGCGGGCGTATTCGGACGCATACACCGCGAGCGCGTCGTCGGGCAGCCAGCGGCAGGCGGCGATCTGCGCGGCCGATGGCATCTCGGCGGCCACGGTCTGGGCCATGGTCTTGTCGGCTTCCATGACGTAGTAGGTCGGGAGCTTCGCCAGTTCGGTGGCGCTGAGCGCGCGCAGCGGGTGCGGCTGGTTCCCGGGCCAGTCGGCGCTCTTGTGGTGGTAGTAGGCGCGCAGGAAGGCATGCAGGCCCTGAGGGGCATGCCGCATGTCGGCGTCGGCCTCGCGGGTCGCGTAGTACCACTGGTAGTGCTTGCGCGGCGGCGAGAGCGCGGCGAGATCCTGCAGCACTGTGCCGATGGCCGACAGGCCCGCGGGCGTCGGCGCGGCCGCGCCCAGGGGCAGCGCGGGCGGACCGCCGAAGGGCGCGCTCATCAACGCGACCGAGGTGAACACGTCGGGTCGCAGCAGCGCGCACCACGCGGCCACCGGCGAGCCGAAGTCATGCCCGACCACCGCGGCGACCTGGCGATAGCCGAGCGCGGCCACCAGGCCGAGCGCATCGCGCACGAGGTTGAGCATGCGGAATTCGCCGAGCTCGGCGTCATAGCCGGCGTGCCAGCCGGTGGTGCGGCCATAGCCGCGTTGATCGGGCGCCACCACGTGGAAGCCCGCGGCGGCGAGTGGCAGCATGACCCGCCGCCAGCTGAAGGCCAGTTCGGGAAAGCCGTGCAGCAGCAGCACGCAGGGGCGGCCCGGGGTCTCGAAGCCGGCCTCCAGCACATGCATCGAGAGGCCGTTGACCTTGTCGACGAAGCGGGAGCGGATGCCCTCGGGCAAGGGCAGCGCGGGCAGCCCGGGCAGCATCAGGCGCCTGTCTTTCCGATGTGCGCAAGGGCCTTGCTCACTTCGAGGGTGCCTTGCGCCGAGCCGCTCTGGGGCACGGTCTCGCCGCCACGCTCGGTCACGTCGGGCAGGCGGGCGGCCAGCCGCTCGGGGGCGTCGTCGCCGAGGCCGATCCAGGCGCCCTGGGTCAGCGTGATGTGCGCCGCCTCGAAGCTGCCGGCGCCCGCGCAGAGG
Source organism: Variovorax sp. 01T432 (assembly GCF_056398605.1). Lineage (NCBI taxonomy): Bacteria > Pseudomonadati > Pseudomonadota > Betaproteobacteria > Burkholderiales > Comamonadaceae > Variovorax > Variovorax sp. 01T432. The sequence goes on along the minus strand of NZ_JBFTPS010000016.1, from coordinate 48,152 downwards.
ATGGTGCGGCTGGGCGCGTCCTGCGCGGCGAGCACCAGCATCGCGGGCACCACGGCCTCGGGCTTGAGGGCATCGAGCACTTCCTCGGGCATCAGGCCTTCGGTCATGCGCGTGGCGGCGGTGGGCGCCAGGCAGTTGACCCGGATGTCGTTCTTGGCGCCTTCGATGCTCAAGGTCTGCATCAGGCCCACCAGGGCCATCTTGGCCGCGCCGTAGTTGCTCTGGCCGAAGTTGCCGTACAGGCCCGAGGACGAGGTGGTCATGACGATGCGGCCGTACTTCTGCGCGTTCATGATCGCCCAGACGGCCTTGGTGCAATGCACGGCGCCCATGAGATGCACGTCGAGCACAAGACGGAAATCGGCCATCTCCATCTTGGCGAAGCTCTTGTCGCGCAGGATGCCGGCGTTGTTGACGAGGATGTCGACGCGGCCCCACGCCTCGGCGGCCTGGGCGACCATCGCCTGCACGGCTTCGAAATCGGTCACCGACGCGCCATTGGCGATCGCCTCGCCGCCGGCGGCCCTGATCTCGTCGACGACGGCCTGGGCGGCGCCGACCGAGGCGCCGGAGCCATCGCGCGCGCCGCCGAGGTCGTTGACGAGGACCTTGGCGCCGCGCGCGGCGAGTGCCAGTGCATGCTCGCGGCCCAGCCCGCCGCCGGCGCCGGTCACGATGGCCACGCGGCCCTTGAAGTCGATGTTGCTGATGCTCATGTCGCTGGTGCTTTCTTGAAGTCGAATAAACGGTCGATAGCGCGACGCGTTTTAACCCAGAAAGCGGGCCGTCCGACCCCGGGGCACATCCCGACTCAGTCGTCCCGGCGACTGACCTTTTCGCAGTAGTCCAGCAGGAGATCGAGTTCCGCGGACTTGTCGAAGAAGGCATCGGCGCCCAGCGCCTTGCTGCGCGCGCGCATGTCGGGCGTCGCGTAGTTGCTCAGCACCACCACCTTCTGGTGGGGTGCCCGGCGCCGGCAGGCGCTGACCACGCCCAGGCCGTTGCCCTGGTCCAGGAAGAGGTCGACGATGGCCATGTCCCAACTGTCCGCGTGATCGCGCAGCCAGGTGACGGCCTCGGTCTCACCACTGGCGTGCGCGACGACGGTGGCGTCGGCGACGTCCTCAAGGAAGCCCACCAGGTTTTCGCGAATGACATCGTTGTCTTCCACCAGGTAGGTCTTGAAGGTCATCGGGAGCTTGCGGATCTGGATGTGATGCAGCGTTGACTGCGGGTTGTCGGGGTGCTTGACGCCATCATCGCGCAGGCAGGCGCCGCCGCGGTGGGCCATGGCGGCCACTGTGGGTAGGCAAGCACCTACCCCCCGCGCATGCGGCGCCGGCCCGTGGCGGGCGGCCCCCATCCGAAGGAGTTCTTCCGACCTACAGCGCGGCGCGCTGGCTGACAGGTGACGGGGCGGACGCGGGTGTCTCCACCCAGTGGTTCTTGAAGCCCAGGCGCGAGGGCGAGACGTACTGTGCGCGGTAGATCTCGAAGGGCATGGTGTCGCTCGCCTCGGTGCGCTTCTGCGCCTCCAGCGAGGTCTGCGTCATGCGCTCGAAGTACGCCTGCTGCTCGGCGGAAAACGGCAGCGCCAGCAGCGCGTCGCGCGTCTTTGCGGACTGCGCGCGGATGAAGCCGACGAAGGAGTCGTCGTGTGCCTTCGACATCGCGGCGAGCACGCGCGCCGAAGGCAGGCTGGCGGGGTCGCGCAGCGCGGCCTGCGCGGCGGCCACTGACTCGGCATGCAGGCTTGTGCCGTGCGCGGCATCGAGCGCGGCGGCGATCGGCGCGAACTGCTCCAGCAGTTCGGCGCCCCATTCGGTGAGCGAGGCCTCGCGCCCGCCGCGCATCAGCTGGAGGCCGGGTTCGCGCCCGCGCGCGGCCGTGAGGTTCTGGTTGTGCGCGAGTTCGGCGATCTCTTCGCGCGTATCGGGCGGGCTGTCGGCCAGCAGGCAGTGCAGCAGGAAGACGTCGAGGAAGCGCATGGTCTGCGCCGTGATGCCGACGGGCTCGAAGGGGTCGAGGTCCATCAGCCGGACTTCGACGTACTCGACCCCGCGCTCGCGCAGCGCGTGCAGCGGGCGCTCGCCGGGGTAGATGACGCGCTTGGGGCGGATGGTGCCGTAGAACTCGTTCTCGATCTGCAGGAGGCTGGTGGCGAGCTGGTTGTAGTCGCCGCCGAGATTGCGGATGCCGATGGCCTCGTAGGCCGGCCAGGGGCGGGTGAGCGCGTCCTGCAGGGACGCGCCGTAGCCGTCGAGGCTGTTGTAGCTCACGGCCAGCGAGGCCTGCGCCTCGCTCTGGTAGCCCAGCCGGCCCATGCGCAGCGAGGTGCCGTGGGGCATGTGCATGCTGCCGTCGCCGATCGGCTGCAGCTCGTGCGGGCGGCCGTTGACGAAGCTCGCGCACAGCGCGGGCGAAGCGCCGAAGAGGTAGAGCAGGAGGAAGGCGTGGCGGCGGAAGTTGCGGATCAGGGCGAAATACTGCTCGCTGGACACCTCGGGCAGCGACCAGTTGTAGTGGATGCCCGAGATGGTCTGCATGCGCCGCCCGTAGCGGTGGCTCAGGCCCATGCGGTAGACGCTCTTGGCCCGGCCGACGTTGGACGAGCCATAGCGCCCGATCGGGATGGTTTCATCCGGCGGCAGGCCGCAGGGCATGCTCGACACCCAGAGGCGCTCGTCGCCGGCCTCCTTGAGCACGCGGTAGGTGAACTGGTGGACCCGGACGAGTTCGTCGAGCGTGGCCTCGACGCTCGTGTGGGCGCCGGTGATGAGTTCGAGCTGGGATTCGCTGAAATCGGTCGTGATGTGCGGATGCATGAGCGCCGACCCCAGCGCCGCCGGATGCGGGGTCAGGGCCAGGTTGCCGTCGGGTTGCGCCCGCAGGCTCTCCTTCTCGATCCCGCGCCGGACCCCCCTCAGCCGCGCGGGCGAGAGCGCGGCGAGGCGCTCCTTCAAGTTGCTCATATTCGTATAGCCCATCGTTCTTTGTGGGGCTGGAAGGTAGCACGGCCGCGAAAGCCGCGCATGCGGGATGGAAGGGAGCCCCCAGGGCGGCCCGGGCCTCGTCCCCTCAGGCCAGGACGCGCAGCAGGAAGCGGTTGAGGTCGGCGATTTCCTCCATGCAGACGGAATGTTCCATCGGGTATTCGTGCCATTCGACCTCGTGGCCGAGCGCCCGCAGCGCGTCGCGGCTCTGGGCGGCGCGGGCGATGGGGATCACCCCGTCGCGCAGGCCGTGGGCCTGGAAGATCGGCGTGCGGCGGTTGGCCTCGTGCGCTTCGGCGGCGGTGAACTCGGCCAGCGGCAGGTAGCCGGAGAGGCCGACGATGCCGGCCAGCGTCTGGGCGTGGCGCAGGCCGGTCATGAAGGCCATCGCGCAACCCTGGGAGAAGCCCGCCAGGACGATGCGGCCGGCCGGGATGCCGCGGGTGTTTTCGTGGGCGATCAGCGCCTCGATGGCCGCCTGGGAGCGGCGCAGGCCGGCCTCGTCCTCGCGCGGGGGGGAATCGGTGCCGAGGCCGTAGATGTCGTACCAGGCCGGCATGCGGTAGCCGCCGTTGAGGGTGACGGGCATGACGGGCGCGTTGGGGAAGACGAAGCGCACCGGGCCCACGCTGGAAAGATCCATTTCGTTGGCGATCGGCACGAAGTCGTTGCCGTCGGCGCCCAGGCCGTGCATGAGGATGACGCTGGCCGTCGGATGGGGGCCGGTTTCGATTTCGATGGGGGAAAGTGACATGACCCCGAAGTTACCGCAGAACGGGGCGTGGAAGCGGCCGGATGGCTGCGGTGCGGCGGCCTTGACAGATGCCGCAAGCACCTTCCGCGGCGGCAAGAGGACATCGCGTTGCGGCGCGCGCGTCTCGGCGGTGCGACAAACAAATTGTCCCCGACAAGCCCCGCGATTTGCGATTTCTTGAGGGAAAAATAGCCAGATCATCCCATTCGTGACGCGTGAGGGCTGTCAGAGTGACGTGACAGTTTTCTTCTTCTCCGGATGTTCGGACGCTCCTGGAATAGCGGTGCCACCGTCTTGCACGCTGGCTCCGAGAGCTCGTCACCTCTGTAAATCAGCAATCAATAGATCAGGAATACTTCTGGCATCGTACTTGCACCTATGCCGTCACCAGTTGCAAGAAATAGATATCACCATTTATCACGTCCCACGACGCCCACCGCCGATCAATGCGGCAGATCTTCAAGGGCCGCGAAATATCTATTCCAGATTTCATTTCTCGTCAGGTTATTCGTGTTTTTAAAGAGAGGAGTAAATCATGGCTACAGGACCGACCGTATGGACACCCTCTTCCATTGCCATGTTGCAGGGAATCAGCGAGGGGTGGATACCGATGACGCGAGCGGGCGAGCCCTCGGTCGTCGCCACCTATCAAACGAGAGATGCGTATGCGACGGCCAATTAGACCATTCAACTCGAATACGACTATGTGAGTTGGGGAGGCACTGGCRGCTCCGGGCACAGCCTCTATCTGTTCGATCCAGGCGTGCCCGGAGCGGGCACCGGCGGAGCTGCTGACGGCGCTGGCTATCGCGGTCTCGTCGGAGCGTACGTCGGGATCGTGTTCGATGTGGATGGCAGCTTCAACACCCAAGGGATTCCTACCGCCGGAGGGCCGAATTTCTACGTCATTGCGGCAGGCGAGGCAGGCGAGGCAGGCGAGGCAGACAACTATGTCATCGAGTCCTTCGATTCCATTTACGGCCCTACGCCACAGGAACTGACGTGCCCCACCGCGGCATCCCGGCAGGACGCCATCGATGCGGGTTGCGTCAAACACGTGCTCGCGGCCTTTGTTCCCGACGCGGCCATCAACCGCTATCGAGTGACCTTGTTCGTGAACAATGTGCCCCTTTTTGGGTACGTTCCGCACGGCCTCGCCTTCGCGACGCCGATACCACCCTCGGTCAAGATCGGTATTTCGGCAGCCAATGGAAGCTTGACCTCCAATCAGGAAATCCGTGGGCAATCCGTCGTACTGAGCGTAACTCCGACGCCATAGCCGAGGGCCGCATCCGCCGGGCGAGCGGCGCTGCCGACCTTTGCGCCCCTGGTAAAGGCAAATGCGGCGCCCGCCCCACCATTCATCCAGTTCCAACGACGTCTACCGCGAATCCATGCGTCGAGCTTCAATCGTCACGAAAAATCAATTCCGAATTTCATTGTTCTTGGAGTTGTTCCGGTTTTTCAAAGGAGGAGTAAATCATGGTCTGGACAGTTTCTTCCATCAAGATGCTGCAGGATATCAGTAGCGACGGCTGGGTCCCACCCCCTAGCCGCGATGTCATCCAGGAGAGTGTCAGCAGGACCTTCCGCGGCGGACGCAATGGCATGAGGCGCAACATCAAGATTCAATGCGGCGCCCGCGTCTCATCGACGCGACAGACATATTGACCCCGACAAGCCCGGCGAATTGCGATCTCTTGAAGGAGGAATTGCCAGACCATCCTATTCATTGGCGCACCGAGGGCTGTCAGAGTGACGTGACAGTTTTCTTCTTTCCCGGGTTTCGGACGCTCATGAAAATGGCGGTACTACCGGCTTTCGCGCTGGCTCCGCGAGCTCCTCTCCTCTGTAAATCGGCGATCCTGAGAACAGGAATATTTCTCGCATCGGACTTGCGGATTCACGGCCGCGATTTGCGAAAAACAAGAATAGCCATTTATCACGTTGCAACAGCCTCTACCGCCAATCCGTGCATCAGAGCTTGAATTGCCACCGACAATCCATTCCGAATTTCAGCTCTCGCGGGATCGTTCTGGTGCTTCAAAGGAGGAGCAAAGATCATGATTGCAGAACCCAAGGTGTGGACCGTATCTTCCATCGCCATGTTGCAGGGGCGCAGCAGCGACGGCTGGCTACCAATGACGCGAGCGGGCGAGACCGATGTCGTGGGTTGGTACAAGACAAGATATCCCTTTGCGAAGGCCCATCATGCCATTCGCCTCGAATACGACTACGTCAGCTGGGGAGGCACTGGCGGCTCCGGGCACAGCATCTATCTCTTCGATCCAAGCGTGCCCGGGGCGGGCACCGGCGGAGCTGCCGACGGCGCCGGATATCGCGGTCTCGTCGGAGCGTATGTCGGGATCGTCTTCGACGTGGACGGCAGCTTCAACACGCACGGAATTTCCACCTCCGGGGGGCCGAATTTCTACGTCATCGCGGCAGGGCAGGCGGATAACTATGTCATCGAGTCCTTCGACTCCATTTACGGCCCGTCGCCGCAGGACCTGACCTATCCCACCCAGACATCCCGGCAGAAGGCCATCGATGCGGGTTGCGTCAAACACGTGGTGGCGAGCTTTGTTCCCGACGCGGATCTGAGCCGCTATCGCGTCAGCCTGTCGGTCAACAATTTGCCCATCTTCGTGGACGTTCCGCACGGCCTCGCCTTCGCGACCCAGATACCGCCCGAGCTCAAGCTCGGCATTTCCGCAGCCAACGGACGCTTGACCTCCAATCAGGAACTCTGCATGCCAACCGTGGCGCTGACCGTAATGCAATTGATGCAATAGCCGCGGGGCGCGTCTGCCGGCGGAGCCGACGCTGCCGGCTCTGTTCAGCCTCTAGGAAAAGCGCGGCGCCCGCCGCTCACGCAGCGAGGCGACGCCCTCGCGCACGTCCGGCCCGGCGAAGCCCATGAACTCGAGCGCCAGCGAGGCATCGAAGGTCGGGCCGGCCTGGCGCAGCCAGTTGTTGAGCGCGTACTTGGTGAAGCGGATCGCGCTCTGGCTGCCCGCCGCCAGCCGCTCGGCGATCTCGTAGGCGCGCGGGAGCAGGTCGGCCTCGTCCACGGCCAGCGATACCAGCCCGATGCGCTCGGCTTCTTCCCCGCTCACGGGCTCGCACAGCAGCAGGTGGTACTTGGCCTTCGCCATGCCGCAGAGCAAGGGCCAGACGATCGCCGCGTGGTCGCCGGCCGCCACGCCCAGGCGCGTGTGGCCATCGACGATCTTCGCGCTCTTGCTGGCGATGGAGATGTCGGCCAGCAGCCCCGCCACCAGCCCGGCGCCGACGGCCGGCCCGTGCATCGCGCTGACGATGGGCTTGTCGCAGTTGACGATGTTGTAGACCAGGTCGCGCGCCTCCTTCCAGACGCGAAGGCGCACGGCATCGTCGGTGCTCATCTGTTCGACCAGCCCGAGGTCGCCGCCGCCCGAGAAGCCCATGCCTTCGCCGCGCAGCACGGCGCAGCGCACGCTGTCGTCGGCCGCCAGGTCGCGCCAGATCTCGGCGAGTTCGCGATGGCCGTCGGGGCCGGCCGTCGGCAGCTTGCCGTTGTTCGCGCGCATCTGGATGTCGAGCACCGCGTCGCCGGCGCCGCGGCGGGTGATGGCGAGGGTCTGGTAGCGGGCGTAGTCCATGGCGTTCTCCATTGTCCTTCGGCTAGTTGCGGGATGCGAGGTCCCGGCAGGCCTTGAGGTTGGTGTTGAAGGTCGAGATCAGCAGAGGCTGGCAGGTGTCCGCCGAGAGCTTGAAGCGGCACAGGCCGACCACCAGGAAATCGGAGACCGCCTCGGTGCACATCGGATAACGCGCGAGCGCCGGATTGGCCTGCGTCTTGAAGCCCCAGACATCGGAGAAGTCGAGCATGCGGCCCATCGCGTCCTCGAAATAGTCGCGGTCCTTCTCCGCCACGGCCGTCTCCATCGCGGGCAGTTCGGCGTCGAGGAAGCGCATGGCGGCGGCGGGAAAGTCATCGGCCTGTACCTGGGCGCCGGCGCTCGACGCGGCGAGCGCGAGCAGCAAGGGGGCGATGAGCCGCGCCGCGGCGGCGGAAGATCGATGGCGGATGGATTCCATGGTTTGCGGTCTTGCGAAGGCTGCGATGCCGCCGGCCCTCTCGGGCCGGCGCCGGAAGCTTATTTGAACCGAAACCGGGGAAGCCTCCGCCTACCAGCTCACGCGCACGCCCACCGAGCCCTGCACTGAGGACTTCACCCTCGCATCGCCCCCGGCGCTGAAGAGGCGCCCGGCCTCGCCATAGAGCGTGGTGGCGGCGCTCAGCGCGAGCGTGAAGCCGCCCGCCACCTCGGCCGAGGTGTAGCCGCTCGCGCTCGCGATCGCGGTGCTCGCGGCCGGGCCGACGAAGGTCGTGAGATCGGTGCCCGAACTCGCGCTGTACATGTTCAGGCGCGCGTAGGGCTGCAGCCGTCCGGCGCGCGTGGTGATGTCGCCCTTGATGCGCACGCCGAGACGGCCGATCCAGCCGCCCTCGGCATCCTGCCGGACGCGCGCGCCGCTGATCAGCACGTCGTCGAGGCGGGTCTGCTGGTGGACCAGCTGCGCCTGCGGCTCGATGCTCCAGCCTTCCGCAAGAGGGAAGGCCTTGCCGGTCTCGATCGACGCGGTGCTGCTTCGGCCCTTGCCGGAGGCGCTGGGGTTGCCGTCCGGGCGCAAGGTGTAGCTGTGGCTGCCGGCCTGGAGCACGGCGTCGGCGTACCAGCCGCTGCTCGTGTCCATCCAGGTGGCGTAGGCGCCGAGGTAGCGCGACTGCAGGTCGTCGCTGCCGACGGCGCCGATGGTGCCGCGCGCGTTGCCGGTGACGTCGGCGCCACCATCGAGCGAACCCACATAGAGGCCCGCGCGCCAGTTGCCGGCGGCCAGCAGGTCGGTGCCGGCCTGCACGCCACTCACGTGGCCTTGGCTTCGCGCGGCGGCGGTGCCGGCCTGACGGATGTCGATGTCGCTGTACACGGCGCGCGCCCAAGCCTGGCGGCCGTCTGTCGAGGCCTCGTCGCCGACGCGGCGGTGCAGGTTGCCGAGCATCGCGAGATCGGCCTGGCGCAGTTGCGCCGGCAGCGCGGCAAAGAGCGGCACTTCGGTGCGGTAGGTCGGCACGGTGGTGGGGGCGGGCGAGGCGTCGGCCTTGATCGGCGCGGCCAGCCCGTCCGCCGCATTCGGCGACTGGCTCGAGGCGGGCGCGCCGGCGGGCGGCGCGAGGGTCGTCTCGGAACGCAGATACCAGTTCTCGCCAGCGCCCTGCGCGTCGGCCGCGTACAGGCGGTACTCGAAGGCGCCCGCGTCCACGTGGCCGTTGGCCAGCGAGAAGGCATCGCGGGTGGTCTGGGCCGTGGTCGTCGCGCCGTTGCGCGCGCTCAGCACCTCGATGCCGTTGCCGCTGGTCTGGGCGCCGAGGCCGCCGAGGTTGGTGATGCGCACGGTGGTGTGGCCGCTGGCGCTGGCGGCGGGGCCGCTGAGCACCAGGCGGTCGCTCAGGCTCGCGCTGTTGCCGAGCACCGTGCCGAGGTTCAGGACGCCGTTGTTGCCGACGTAGGCCCCGGTCACCGTGAGCGTGCTGCCCGCGCCGGCGCTCAGCAGGTTGACGCTGCCGGCATTCTGGAGCGACGCCACCGTCTGGTTGAAACCGCCGGTGTCGAGCGTGGCGCCGGCCGCGACGGTGTGCGCCGAGAAGCCGCTGAAAGCACCGGCCGCCCCGCCCTTCAGGATGCCCGCCGCGACGGTGGTCGCGCCGCTGTAGCTGTTGGCGCCCGAGAGCAGCGTGGTGCCTCCGCCGACCTGCCGCAAGGCGCCGCTGCCGCTGATGATGCCCGTCAGGTTCAGCGTGTTCGAGCGGTTCGCGACCAGCTCGGCGTTGTTGACGATATTGCCCACGACACTGCCGGAAGCCCCGCCGTTGCCGAGTTGCAGCGTGCCGGCCGAGATGGTCGTGCCGCCCGCATAGCTGTTGTCGGCGGTGAAGATCGTCGTGCCCGAGCCGGCTTGCGTCACGCTGCCGGTGCCGCTGATGGGGGCGGCGAAGCCGAGGGTGTTCGAACGGTTGATGACCAGCGCCGCGTTGTCCACGATCGGGCCGCCGACGGCACCCGTCGTCGCGCCGTTGCCCAGCTGCAGGGTGCCGCCGCTGATCGTGGTGGTGCCGGTGACCGCCTGGTCGCGGGTCAGCGTCAGGATGCCCGCGCCGGTCTTCTCGATGCCGCCGGCGCCGGACAGCAGGCCGGCGTAGCTCGCATCGACCGGCTGCGCGAAGCGGACCAGGCCGTTGTCGGTGATCGCCGCCGGCGCGAACTGCGCCGTGGTCTGCAGGGTGCCGGCCGCGTCGACCGTCATGCTGCCCGTATAGCCGCTGGCGTCGGTGCCGAGAATGAGCGTGCCGGCGGCCACCCGCGTGCTGGTGATGCCGGAGCCGGGCAGTGCGTTGCCGAAAGTCCAGGTGCCGCTGCCGTCCTTCACCAGCGTCTGGAAATTCGAGACCGCCTTGGTGAAGGTGTCGGTGCCGCTGCCGATCAGGGCCAGGGTGTTGCTGCCGCCGCCGCCGTCGACCGTGCCGGTGATCGACGAGCCGGTGCCGATGCTCAGCTTGTCGTCGCCGTTGGCGAAGACCAGGTCGCCGATCACCTGGCCCTGGTTCGTGAAGTCGATCGCCATGGTGCCGTGCACGCCGATGACGTTGCCCGCGCCGCCCTTGTATTCGATGATGCCGGTGGCGCCGTTGACCACGGTGTTCGCGCCGCTCGACGGCTCGAACCAGATCGCCGAGCCACCCGCCTGCGAGCGGATCTCGCCGTTGTTGATGATGGTGTTGCCGGTGCCGATCGGGTTGATTGCTTCCGCGTCGAAGGCAGTGCCGTTGGACAGCACCTTGGCGCCCTGCTCGATGGTCAGCGTGTTGCCGGAGTGGAACTCGATGGTGTTGGTGCCGGTGCCGTAGTAGCCGTTGGTGCCGTCCGGCGCGCTGTTCTGCACCGTGGCGCCGCCCTGGATCAGGATGTTCGAGTTGTCGCCCAGGCTGATGGCGGGCAGGCCGCCGGTGCTGATGACGGCGTTGGGCTGGACATCGACCGAGGCGCCGGACGGCGTGGTGGGGCCGCTGCCCACGATCATGGTCTGGGTGGTGCCCGGGGCGCAGGTGAAGACGTTCGCGCTGCTCGAGCAATCGGCCATCGCGGCGCCGGCGAAGGCCAGCAGCACACCGGCGACCGCCGCCTGAAGGCCCTGCCCGCGGACAGCGACCGGAAGGTTCAGGCCCGATGCCGACCCGGGGCGCGCGGACGCGGTTGACTTGCCGGCGCCGGGCGCCAACTCCGACGCGACGGCCCAGAGGCCCTGCGAGGAATTCCAGACGACCCTGAAAACGCGGTTCATGTTTTTTCTTTCTGTGAGTTGCAACCCGCGCGAAACGGGAAATGAATACTTACGAATGTAATCAGTAGGTACTCATATTTGTAAGGAAGAACTTCACGCTTTTGGTGCGCCACATGTCGAGCCGAACCAGACACGCTACGGTTTCGATAGCAATGGAGTGATGTGGGATGAGGCATGCGCAGAGCTTCTCAGCCCGGAGCGCCAAGGCATCAGGACAGGCGCGAAGAGGTAGGCGGCCATGCGAACCGACGCACGTAAACTCGGCCGATGCCATCCAAACCCCCCAGACCGCTGCGCACGCTCGAGCGCGGCGTCATGTGCATCCTGATCGGCGCGCTCGTGCTGATAGCGCCGAACTTCCTGCAGTCGCCCATGTGGCACGACATGGTGGCGGGGGCCTATCTCGTGGGTTGGTTCGCGCTGGTGCTGGGGATCGCGCTGGTCGCGGTGGACCTGGTGCAGCGCGCCAGGAACAAGGCGCGCTGAGCGGCCGCCGCGCGGCGGCGAGGGGGCTCAGGCTTTCCCGAGAATCTTCCGGGTGAGCTCGACCGCCGCCAGCACGACGGTGCCGGCCACGATGCCGACGCCGGCATTGGCGCCCATCGAAGCCAGGCTGCCGGCCACGCCGCCCACCGCCTCGGCCCAGGCCCCGATGGCATGGCCGAGGGCCGGCACGCCGTGCACGAGGATGCCGCCGCCCACCAGGAACATGGCGACGGTGCCGGCGACGGAAAGGCCCTTCATGAGCCAGGGCGCCATCGCGAGGATGCCGCGGCCCAGGGCGCGCGCGGCCGCCGCTTCACGCCGGCTCAGATAGAGCCCCGCGTCGTCCAGCTTCACGATGCTCGCCACCAGCCCGTAGACGCCGAGGGTCATGATGATCGCGATGCCGGCCAGCACGGTGAGCTGCGTCGTGAAGGGCTGGCCCTGCACGGTGCCCAGCGTGATCGCGATGATTTCCGCCGAGAGGATGAAGTCGGTGCGCACCGCGCCCTTGATCCGGTCCTTCTCGAGCGCGACCAGATCGACATCGGCGCTGGCGACGGCTTGTTCGTGGCGCGCCGTGTCGGCCGCGTGTTCCTTCCCGTGCAGCAGCTTGTGGGCGAGCTTTTCGCAGCCCTCGAAGCAGAGGAACGCGCCACCCACCATCAGGAGCGGCGTCACCAGCCAGGGCAGCCAGGTGCCGATCGCCAGCGCGGCGGGCACGAGGATCGCCTTGTTGACGAAGGAGCCCTTGCACACCGCCCACACGACCGGCAACTCCCGCTCCGCCCTGACGCCCGAGACCTGCTGCGCGTTGAGCGCCAGGTCGTCGCCCAGCACGCCGGCGGTCTTCTTGGCCGCCACCTTCGTGAGGAGCGAGACGTCGTCGAGGATGGTCGCGATGTCGTCGAGCAGCAGCAGGAGACCGGTCGCCATGCGGGCCCGCTCCGGCTAGACCGCGCGCTTGAGGCGGATCTCTTCGATCTTCACGCTGCCGAGCTGCGTCGTCTTGGCGGTCTTCATCTCGCGCTTGAAGCCGGCGAGTTCATGGAAGCGCATCGCGCGGTCGTTGCGCAGCGGCACCCAGACGGTGACCACGGTGCAGCCCTCTTCCTCGAGGCCGTCGCGCGCGGCATCCCACAGGGCCACGCCCACGCCCTTGCCCCAGTGCTCGGGCTTCACGTAAAGGGCCCAGATCTCTCCGGTGGTGGAAGGCGTCTTGGCATCGCGCGAGCGGTCGTAGCCGACGAAGCCCACGACCTTCTCGCCCAGCACCGCGACCTGCACCTGCGGCTCGCTGAACTCGATGGCCTCGCGCCATTTGGCTTCGCGCGTGGAAGGCGCCAGCGCGCGCAACTGGTCTTCGGGCAGGATCCCCGTGTAGGCGGCCTTGGCGGCTTCGGCGTGGACTTCGGCGATGGCTTTGGCATCGCTCATGGTGGCGGGGCGAACTTCGTAATCGGACATGGCTGCGGGAGCGAACGGTAAAGGGCCGTATTGTCGCCGCGCCGCTAAACTGCCAGCTGAACTCGCATCAACAACGGAGAGCACCACCATGGCAAAAAGTCAGCAGCGCAGCACCAAGGAAGCCAAGAAACCGAAGAAGGACACGACCCCGCCGAAGCCGCCGGGCGCCGGAATCGAGCCCGTGCGCACGATCACCACGGCGGTGATCCCGCGCGGCAAGCTCAAGAACAAGTGATGTGGAGGCTGGCCCGGTGAGCACGCCCACGGCCCCGCCGCAGCCGCGCAATCCGCTGCACGGGCTCACGCTGGAAGCCATCGTGACGGCGCTGGTGGCGGCGTACGGCTGGCAGGGACTGGGCGAGCGCATCGCGCTGCGCTGCTTCACCAGCGACCCGAGCATCGCGTCGAGCCTGAAGTTCCTGCGCAAGACGCCCTGGGCGCGCGAGAAGGTCGAGAGCCTCTACCTGTTCATGCTGCGTGACCAGCGCCGGCAGCAGTCCTCGCGTTCGCCATGACGGCGCGCGTGGAGCCCGGCGGCTTCAGCTTCGAGGCCGAGGCCGGCCGCACCCTTCTCCAGTCGGCCGATGCGGCGGGCATCGAACTCCCGAGCTCGTGCCGCAACGGCACCTGCCGCACCTGCCTGTGCAAGCTCGTCAGCGGCGAGATCCGCTATCGCATCGAATGGCCGGGCGTGAGCGCGGATGAAAAGGCCGAGGGCTGGATCCTGCCCTGCGTGGCCGAACCGCTGGGCGACGTCACGCTGGACGTGCCTCTCGCCTTCTCGGCGTTCTCAGACTTCTGACTTCACGATCCGGTCGCGCTGCGCGAGCGCGGGGAAGAGCCGGAACCACGCGAGCGCCACCACGATGGTGCCGACGCCGCCCACCACCACCGAGCCCACCGGCCCGAGCAGCGCGGCGGTGGCGCCCGATTCGAATTCGCCGAGTTGGTTGCTCGCGCCGATGAAGATCGAATTGACGGCGCTCACGCGGCCCCGCATGGCATCTGGCGTCTCGAGCTGCACCAGCGTCTGCCGGATCACCACGTTCACCATGTCCGCACCGCCCGAGACGGCGAGCGCGATGAGCGACACCACGAAGCTGCGGGAGATGCCGAAGACGATCATGCACAGGCCGAAAGTCCCGACCGCCATCAACAGCACACGCCCGACACGGCGCTCGATGGGCCTGCGGGTCAGCAGGACCGACATGAATAGGGCGCCCACCGCCGGCGCCCCGCGCAACAGGCCCAGGCCCCAGGGGCCCGTGTGCAGGATGTCCTTGGCGTAGATGGGCAGCAGCGCCACCGCCCCGCCCAGCAGCACCGCGAAGAGATCGAGCGAGACCGCGCCGAGCACGGGCTTGCGCTTCCAGATGAAGTCGACCCCCGCCAGCACGGTGCGCAGGGTGACCGGCTCGCGCGGCGTGGGCGTGTAGACATAGCGCAGCCGCGCCAGCAGCGTGCTGGCGACGACGAAGAGCGTGAGGCTGGCGGCATACACCACGCCCATGCCCGCCACGAAGAGCAGGCCGCCCAGCGCCGGGCCGCCGATGATGGCGCCCTGCATGCCCGCCGAGCTGAAGGCCATGGCGCGCGGCAGCATGATCGGCGGCACCAGCAGGGGCGTGAGCGCCTGCTGCGCCGGCATCTGGAAGGCGCGGACCGCGCCGAGCACGAGCGACAGGCCCAGCAGCAGCGCGCGCGAGTCGTGCCCTGTCTGCACGGAAAGCAGCAGCAGGAGGGCCACCACGCCCTGCACCGCGAAGCAGGCGGCGACGATGCGCCCCCGGTGATGGCGGTCGACCACGTGGCCCGCCAGCAGCGCCAGCAGCAGCGCCGGCACGAACTGGTAGAGCCCGACCAGGCCGAGGTCCCACGCGCTGCCGGTGAGGTTGTACATGTGCCAGCCGAGCGCGACCAGCATCATCTGGCTGGCGGCGGTGCCGAAGAGGCGCCCCACCCACAGGCGCATGAAGGGCCGCTCGCGCGTGAGCTCGGAAAAACGGGGAGGCTCGGCGGAGGCGGCGGTCGCGGCGGAAGGAGGCATTCGTTCGAGGATAGCCGAGGCGGGGGTTCTAGACTTAGCGCCCGATGACAGCCTTGCAAGCACTCCACGAAGACCCTCACCTGCTGGTGCTCGACAAGCCCGCCGGCCTGCTGTGCGTGCCCGGGCGCGGCGCGGACAAGCAGGACTGCCTGAGCGCGCGCGCGGCGCTGCAATGGCCCGACGCGCTGGTGGTGCACCGGCTCGACATGGCGACCAGCGGCCTGCTCGTCATGGCGCGCAGCCCCGCGATGCAGCGCGCGCTGGGCGACGCTTTCGCCGAACGGCGGGTGACGAAGCGCTATGAGGCCTTGGTGGACGGACTATTGCCGGACGCCGACGACTGGTCGCTGATCGACGCGGCGCTGGCCGCCGACTGGCCGCGCCGGCCTCTGCAGAAGGTGGACGCCGCGGGCAAACCCAGCCAGACGCGATGGCGCGTGAAGGCGCGCTGGCCGCAACGCAACGCCAGCCACCTCTGGCTGGAGCCCCTGACCGGCCGCACCCATCAATTGCGCATCCACCTGCAATCCATCGGCCACCCGATCCTGGGCGATGCGCTCTATGGCAGCGAGGATGTCCGGCAGCGCGCGCCAAGGCTCATGCTGCACGCCACGGTGCTCGAATTCGCCCATCCCGCCGATGGCCGGCTCCTGCGTTTCGAGAGTCCGGCGCCCTTCCCCTGAGGCTTCTCGAGTGTCAGTGGAGATCGCCCTTCACCACCAGCACCGGCACGCGCGACTCCTGCAGCACGCGCTGGGTGACGCTGCCCAGCAGCAGCTTCTCGATGCCCGTGCGCCCGTGCGAGCCCATGACGATGAGATCGGCCCCGATGGCATTGGCGGTGTCGACGATGCCTTCATGCACCACATGGCCGTCGATCACGCGCTGGTCGCTGTGCAGGCCCTCGGCGGCGAGCGCCGCCACGCCGCGCGCCAGGGCCGCGTTGGCACTGCTGGTCGCGGCCGCGAGGTACTCGTTCTGCCCGAGCGCATAGTCCGCCCCGACGCCGATGAAGGGGTAGTTGTCGACGACGTGGATCAGCGTGATGCGACTTCCGAAAGCCAGCGCCAGTCCGCTGGCCTTGCTGACCGCCAGCATCGACGTTTCGGACCCGTCGATCGGAACCAGGATGTGATTGAACATGCGGACCTCTTTCGTTCACAGGGTTCGCGAACGAACCGGGCCTCGAATTTACATCCAAGGCGGAGCTGCGGACTGTAGGACGTCTACGGACCGCAAAGTTGCGTCAATCGCCTTGAAAAGCGTCCGCGCGGCAGGTCACGACCAAGGTGTCGCGCCAGCCCGGCTCGCCCTCGACGAGGGGCTGGATGGGCGTGGACTCGTGGATCACGCGCGCGTCGTCGAGCAGCAGGAGGCTCCAGGGCTCGGTCATGGTGAAGCGCTCGCCGCGCCGCCCCGTGGCCTCGAAGACGCGCGTCTCGCCGCCCTTGATGTTGTGACGGCCCACGAGCGCGACGGCCACCAGGTCGACACCGTCGCGGTGCGCGCCCTCGGGCGTCGGCCGGCCGATGCCGTCGGCGGTGTCGATGCGGAACTGGTGCGCCTCCACGTACCAGCGCTGCGTGCCGCGCAGGCCGCTGGCGACACCGCCCAGGCCCAGCATCAGCTTCTGCCACACGGGTTGCGCGACGGTGGCGGGCTCCATGGGCCCGAACCAGCGCTGCATGCCGCCGTGCAATGCGTTGTACTCGACCGGCTGCCAGTGCGCGCGGTGCGGCACCTGTTCGAACGCGGCGCCATCGACGATGAAGCAGGCGTGGCGCCGCGTGCGGTAGCGCCCGCCGTCCTTCAGGTAT
Organism: Variovorax sp. 01T432; assembly: GCF_056398605.1. Lineage (NCBI taxonomy): Bacteria > Pseudomonadati > Pseudomonadota > Betaproteobacteria > Burkholderiales > Comamonadaceae > Variovorax > Variovorax sp. 01T432. The sequence goes on along the minus strand of NZ_JBFTPS010000016.1, from coordinate 31,205 downwards.
TCGTCGGGCGGCAGATGGTTCCAGTCGGCGTGCAGGGCCTCCAGCGCCGACAGCGGCGCGCCCAGCCAGTCGGCCACGCCTTGCGGACTCAGGACGGCGTAGCCGTCCTGGCGCAGGGTGGAAACGAGTCGGTCGGGGGGCGTGAAGGGCGGGCTGAACGCTCCCGTGCTCACTGCGCCACCTTCACGCCCTTCCAGAAGGCAACGTGGTCGCGGACCATCTCGGCTTCGGGCTTCGGATCCGCGTAGTACCACACGGCATCGGCATTGAGTTCGCCCTTGACCAGCAGCGAGTAGTAGCTGGCCGTGCCCTTCCAGGGGCAGGTCGTCTTGTGGTTGCTGAAGGTCACGAATTCGCGATTGAGCGTGCTCACCGGGAAATAGTGATTGCCCTCGACGAGCACGGTGTCATTGCTTTCGGCGATGGTGGCGCCGTTCCAGGTTGCTTTCATGTCGATCTCCGCAGCCCGCGAAAAAGCGGGCCGTCTGTCATTGTGCCGTGGGCGACTGCAGCCAATGGACGCTGAACAGGCGATCGGGGTCGGTCCACGCCGCCATCGGCTTGAAACCGGCCTTCACCGCGAGCGCGCGCAGCCCCTCGACGGTGAACTTGTGGGAGTTCTCGGTGTGGATGGTCTCGCCCTCGTCGAAGGCGAAACGCTGGCCCTCGATGGTCACGGTCTGGGCGCGCTTGCTGACCAGGTGCATCTCGATGCGCCGCAGCGGCGAGTTGTAGAAGGCCGCGTGCGCGAAGCCGTCGAGATCGAAGTTCGCGCCGAGTTCGGCATTGGCGCGCCGCAGCAGATTGAGATTGAAGGCCGCCGTCACGCCCTGCGCGTCGTTGTAGGCGGCGTGCAGCAGCGCCGGGTCCTTCACGAGGTCCACGCCCAGCAGCAGGCCGCCGCCGCGCAGCAGGCGCTGCGCCAGCTGCAGGAAGGCCAATGCCTCGTCGGGGCTGAAGTTGCCCAGCGTCGAGCCGGGGAAGAAGCCCACGCGCTGACCCATGCCCTCCCCGCGCGCCGGCAACACCAGCGGCATCGTGTAGTCGGCCACCACCGGCTGCACCGAGAGCCGCGGGTAGTCGTCGCGCAGGCGCGCGGCCGCGGCCTCGAGGTGCGCGCCGGAAATGTCGATCGGCACGTAGCGCTTCGGCGCCTCGAGCGCGTCCAGCAGCAGCCGCACCTTGGTGAGCGAGCCCGCGCCGAACTCGACGATCTCGGCGTGGGGTCCGATCTGCGCCGCGATCTCGGGCGCGCACTCGGTGAGGATGCGCAGCTCGGTGCGCGTCGGGTAGTACTCGGGCAGCTCGCAGATGCGGTCGAAGAGGGCCGAACCGGCGACGTCGTAGAAGAACTTCGGCGGAATGCTGCGCGCGCCGAGGCCCAGCCCGGCGAGCAGCTCGCGGGCGAAGTCGGAGAGCGTTGCCGCCCGCTGCGACGCGCGAAACGCGCGGAGGTTGCTTGCATGGTTGCTCATCAGAGGTCTTTCGCGAGCCGCAGCCCCGAGAACTGCCAGCGCGCGGCCGGCGGGAAGAAGTTGCGATAACTCGGCCGCGTGTGCCCCGCGGGCGTTGCGACGCTGCCGCCACGCAGCACGAGTTGCCCGACCATGAACTTGCCGTTGTATTCCGCGGCGATGCCGGGAAGCGGACGGAAGCCCGGATAGGGGTCGTAGGAAGAGCGCGTCCATTGCCACACGTGGCCGCTCATCTGCGAGATGCCGGGCGCGTCATGCGCGGCCTCCCACTCGAACTCGGTCGGCAGCCTGGCGCCGGCCCACTCGGCATAGGCGGCGGCCTCATAGAAGCTGAGCTGCGCCACCGGCGCCTGGGGTTCCAGCGGCCGCACGCCGTGCAGGCCGAACACCTGCCAGCCCACCGTCGCGCCCTGGTGGTGCAGGCGCGGATCGTCCGGCGCCAGCCAGTAGGCCGGGCAACGCCAGCCCTGCGCCTGCACCGCGGCCCAGCCGTCGGAGAGCCACAGGCCGGGCCGCTCGTAGCCGCCGTCGGCGATGAACTGGGCGTAGTCGCCGCAATTCACGAGCCGGTCGGCGATGGCGTGGGGCCTCAGCAGCGCCGCGTGGCGCGGCGTCTCGTTATCGAAGGCGAAGCCCTGCCCGGCGTGGCCGGTCTCGACCATGCCGCCCTCCCGCGGGAGCCAGCGCATCTCCGGCGCGCTCGAAGCCAGGCGCAGCGCGCTGGCCGGCGCCGGCCGGTAGGCGGGCAGCAACGGGTTGCACGACAAGGCGTGCAGGATGTCGGTGACGATCAGTTCCTGGTGCTGCTGCTCGTGATGCAGACCCAGCGTGACGATGGCCTCGATCGTCGGCCATTCGGTGCTGCCGGCCGAAGCCGGCGCCTCCAGCAGCGCGAGCACCGCTTCGTCGACGTGCGCGCGGTAGGCATGCACCTCTTCCAGCGAGGGCCGCGTGAGCAGTCCGCGCCGCGGCCTCGGATGGCGCGGCCCCAGGGCCTCGTAGTACGAGTTGAAGAGGTAATGAAAACGCGGATCGAAGGCGGCATAGCCCGTGGCGTGCGGCTGCAGAAGCACCGTCTCGAAGAACCAGGTGGTGTGCGCCAGATGCCACTTGGTGGGGCTCGCATCGGGCATCGACTGGATGCACTGGTCCTCCGCCGACAGCGGCGCGGCCAGGGCGAGGCTGTGCGCGCGGACGGCCTGGAAACGAGCCCGCAGATCGGCGCGCTGACCTTCCGCCGCCGGCGGGGTCGGCCGGATGAGATTCATGGGGTCTCCAGTTTGTAGTTGACGGTTTTTAGCCCATGGACAAAGGCGAATGCCGTAGGACAAATCCCCGCCAGCACGCTGGCAGGGGGTCCCCGGCACCGCCGAAGCCCGCCACTTTCGCACAACCCGGCCACGCGCGCTGGGCGCTGCGTATCATCCGGCGCATGAGCACGCCTACCGCCCCCGGCCGCCCCCGAATCGTCATCGTCGGCTGCGGCTTCGGCGGCCTCGAGGCGGCGCGCAAGCTGGAGGGCGCGGATGTCGACATCACCATCGTCGACAAGACCAACCACCACCTCTTCCAGCCGCTGCTCTACCAGGTGGCGACGGCCGGCCTGGCGGCCCCGTCCATCGCCGCGCCGACGCGGCTGCTGTTTCGCAGGCAACCCAACATCACGACGTTGCTGGGGGAGGTGACGCGCATCGACCCTGCTGCCCGCGAGGTCTGCCTGGCCGGCGGCACCCACCTCGCCTGGGACCACCTGATCGTCGCCGCCGGTTCCACCCACAGCTATTTCGGCCGCGACGAATGGGCCCCCATCGCGCCGGGCCTCAAGACCCTTGCCGACGCCTTCGAGATCCGCCGCCGCGTGCTGCTGAGCTTCGAGGCGGCCGAGGTCGAGCTCGATCCCGCGCGGCAGCGCGCGCTGCTGACCTTCGCCGTCATCGGCGCGGGGCCCACGGGTGTGGAGATGGCCGGCACGCTGGCCGAGATCGCCCGCCACACGCTGGAAGGCGAATTCCGCCGCATCGACCCGGGCAGCGCCGAGGTGCTGCTGATCGAAGGCGGTCCGCGCGTGCTGCAGGCCATGCCGGAATCGCTGAGCCTGCGAGCGCAGGAGCAGTTGCAGAAACTGGGCGTGCAGGTGCGCCTCAATGCGCGGGTCACGGCCATCGATGCGACCGGGCTGGAGGTGCAGTCGCCCTTCAGCGATGGCGGCGCGGGTGTGGGCAGCCACCGCATCGACTGCCACTGCGTGATCTGGGCCGCGGGCGTCGCCGCGTCGCCGCTGGGGCGTCTGCTGGCCGAAACCACCGGCGCCGAGACCGACCGCGCGGGACGCGTGAAGGTGCTGCCCGACCTCAGCGTGCCCGGGCACCCGGACATCAGCGTGGTGGGCGATCTGGCCGCCGCGCTGAGCTACCGGCCGGGCAAGGAGCCGACGCCGGTGCCCGGCGTGTCGCCCGGCGCCAAGCAGATGGGCCGCGCCGCGGCGGCGAACATCCTGCGCCGCATCGCGGGCAAGGAGACGCTGCCCTTTCGCTACAGCGACTATGGCAACCTCGCGACCATCGGCCGCAACTCGGCGGTGGTCGACCTCGGCACGCCCCTGGGGCCGCTGCGCTTTTCAGGGCGAATGGCCTGGTTGTTCTGGCTGTTCGCGCACGTGTACTTCCTCATCGGCTTTCGCAACCGCATCGTGGTGCTGATGGACTGGGCGAGCGCCTACTGGAGCTTCCAGCGCCATGCGCGGGTGGTGGCGGACGTGAGGGGCCGAGGGGAGTCCTGAGGCCCGTTGGTCGGCATCGGTCAACGTGCCCAGGAACGCCGTTACGTCGCGGATCTCCGCCTCGGTCAATGCCGGCTTGCCGCCCCGCTCCCGGCCGAAGGGCGGGTCGGTGTTGACGTTGTCGTGGTACTGCCGGGGCAGATCGTCGAAGACCTCGGTCTTTCCATCCTTGCCGCGCCCATACCAGCGCTGCGGCGCCGTGTCGCGCTGCGCGTAGAAGCGCAGCACCTGCGCGAGCGAATGGAACACCCCGTTGTGGAAGAAGGACTGCCTGACCGCGACGTTGCGCAAGGTCGGCGTGCGGAACAGGCCGCAGTATTCAGGCCGGTCCGAGAGGTCGGTGCGGATCGGGCCGCACAGCCCGAGGTCGTGGTACGCCGGATCGGCATTGACCGCCAGCCGGCGGTTGCGCGGCACGCCGAGCGCGATCATGCCGAAATCGGTGAAGAGCGGAAAGGCGCCGTCCGCGCTGCGCTGGCTGATGTGGCACGCGGCGCAGTTGCCCTTGTCCGGGTCCTCGAAGAGCTTCAGGCCGCGCGCCTCGGCCGCGTCGAGCTTCACCTCGCCGCGCAACACCCTGTCGTACTTGCTGGTGAAGGGATAGAAATCGGCCGGCGATTCCTGGAAGGTCTCCAGCGCCAAGCCCGCCGCGCGGAAGGCCGCCGACGCGTCGCGGAACAGCTCGTCGCCGAAGGCCGCGCGCATCTGTCCGGCGTAGGCCGCGCGCTCGAGCCTGCGGGCGACCGCCTCGACGGAGGCGTTGTCCATCTCGGCCGCTGCCAGCAAGGGCAGCCCGGCCTGCTCGTGCGCCGAACCGGCACGGCCATCCCACATGCGGCCGCCCGTCGGCCCGCCATCCACGCTGTCGTCGCCGTCGTTGTCGTGGTGGTGCTCGCTGAAGGCGCCGAGCGTCTGCAGGTAGCGCAGCGTCGGCGCGGCGCGCGCGCCCTGGGCGCGTCCGTCGGCGCCGCCCGGTTGCACGGACAGCGCGTTCGGTGGACCATAGGCATGCTTCGGGTCGTGGCAGCTCGCGCAGGACTGCCGGCCCGACGCGGACAGCGAAGGATCGAAGAAGATCAGTCGCCCCAATGCCGTCAGCTGCGCGGGACTGGGTGGTGGGCGACCAGGGACGGGTGCATAAGGCGCGCCGGCATAGGCGGGCCTTGAAGGCTCTGCCGTTGGCGCTTCCTGCGCCAGGACCGGCCGGTCGCAAACAATGAACAGCGCGCCGAGCAGCAGCGCGCCCGACGCCGACGGGCGCCGGAGACGCCGAAGAATGCGGCAAAGGAGGACAACATGTTCGATCTGCATGAAGGATGCTGCCCCGCGGGCGGCGATGACAGTCGCGCGCCGAGCGCAAGGCCCCAGGATGGCACGGAATTGACGCGACCGGAACGGCCGCGTCATCCGCAGCGCCGCCGCGTGCTTCGCGCCCTGCCGCGATACGCCGTCGCCGTCGCCTCGGCCTGTCTCGTCGCCGCCTGCGGCGGCAATGCATACGCCCCCGAGGGGGACGCGGGAGCCGTCACGCGGGGGATCGTCACCGGCAGCTACTTCCGCAATGCCAGGGTCTGCATCGACGCCAACGTCAACGGCCGCTGCGATGCCGGCGAGCCCAGCGCGATGACCGACGGCAGTGGCGTATTCACGCTCGAGGGGCGGGGCGCCGTGGTGGCCGAGATCGATGCCTCCAGCCAGCGCTTCGATCCGGCCACCGGCGCCACGAGCGCCGTCGCCCAGCCCCTGGTGTTCCGCGCTCCCGCGCGCGCCAACGGCACCGTGAGCGCCATCAGCACCGAGCTGTACGCCCTGATGGATGCCAATGGCGGCGACCTGGCCGCCGCGCGCAAGGAGCTCGCCGACCGGCTGGGCGTCACGCAGGCCCAGTTGCTCGCCAATCACAACACGCTCGCCGATCCGGCGGCCAAGGCCGCGCTGCAGACCGAGATCGACCAGTCGCTCGCGCGCATCGCCGAAGCCACCGCCGAGGCCGGCGCCACGGGCGACAGGGTCCGGGCGCTGCGCAACCGCTTCGCCCTGGGCCAGATCAGCAACGTCGTCATCATCTACGCGGAGAACCGCGCCTTCGACAATCTCTTCGGCCTCTACCCCGGCGCCAACGGCATTCCGGGCGTGAACCCCAGCTCGAGCGCGAGGGCCGACGAACCGCAGAAGGATTTCGACGGCTCGATCCTGCCCGCGCTGCCGCCCGTGTGGGGCGGCGTCACGGCCGCGGGACAGACCACCGTCATCACGCAGGCCCAGACGGTGGGCATGCCCAACAAGCCGTTCCGCATCGACGATGCGGCCGGCTTCTTCCACTCGGGCAAGGCGGTGCCGCCATCGCTGATCACGCGCGACCTGGTGCACCGCTTCTACAACAACCAGATGCAGATCAACGGCGGCAGAAACGACAAGTTCGCCGCCTACTCGGACGCCGGCGGCCTGAGCATGGGCTACTACGACGGCAGCGGGATGGCCCTGTGGAAGCTGGCGCGGCAGTACACGCTGGCCGACAACTTCTTCATGGGCGCGTTCGGCGGCTCGTTCCTGAACCACCAGTACCTCGTGTGCGCCTGCGCGCCCACCTACCCGGATGCCGATGCCGCCACCTCGCCGGCCAGGACATCGATCTCGGCCATCGACGTCGACGCCGCCGGCCGCTTCCTCAGGCTGACACCAGCGGCGAACTCGCCCGCCTCGGTGCTGAGCGGCGCAGCGATCTACAAGAACGACGGCAACCTCACGCCCAAGGATGCCGCGGGCATGTTCCATGCGGTCAACACCATGCAGCCGGCCTACCAGCCGAGCAGCAACGCGCCGGCGGCCAATGACAGCAGCAGACTCTTCGCCGACCCGGCCAGCCCCACCACGCTGCCCCCGCAGACGCAGACCACCATCGGCGACCTGCTCGACAGGAAGGGCCTGAGCTGGGCCTGGTACGCCGGCGCGTGGAACAGCACCACCGCCATCGCCAGGGGCGACCGCCACTTTCCGGCGGCCGTGCCACCGGCGGCGAGGACGCCGAACTTCCAGTACCACCACCAGCCCTTCAACTACTACGCGGCCTTCGACCCCGTCCTGCACCCGCAGGCGCGCGCGGCGCACCTGAAGGACTTCGACAGCGACTTCCTCAAGGACGCGGCCGCGGGCACCCTGCCGGCCGTGAGCTTCTACAAGCCACAGGGCAACCTGAACCAGCACGCCGGCTACGCCAGCGTGGCCGAGGGCGACGCGCACATCGCCGAGGTGATCGCCCGGCTGCAGCAGAGCCCGCAATGGAAGAACATGCTGATCGTCGTCACCTACGACGAGAACGGCGGCTTCCACGACCATGCCACCGTTCCCAAGGGCGACCGCTGGGGCCCGGGCATGCGCATTCCCGCATTGATCATCTCGCCCTTCGCGCGCAAGGGCTACGTCGACAAGACCCCGTACGACACGGGTTCCACGCTTCGATTCATCACGCACCGCTGGTCGCTGCCGCCGCTGCCCGGACTGGTCGAGCGCGACACCGCACTCGTGAAGAACGGCGGCAAGCCCATGGGCGACCTGACCGGCGCGCTGGATTTCTCCAGCCATTCCTGATGCCTTTTCTGTCGTTTCATTTGCAACGATGCTGATTCGGACTTCATCTCCCAATTCAAATCCTCGGACCGACAATTAACGAGAGCCTGCGCAATTCAACGACATCGCAAAGCCGAATTCCGGAAAGAATCGGAAGCGCCTCTTCTCCGGGGCGCGGAGGCTTGTCAACGCGACAAAACAAGGCCATCCTTGCAAGTCAACGAGATGCCGATTCGCAGTCATCGAGCGGCTGAATTAGCCGAAATCGAAGGCTCCAATCAGGGGAGAAAAAGACAAATGCCCGCGTGTCGCGCAGGAATGGCCAATGGAATTTCGAGGGCGGCAATTGCCTCATTGATCATTGGCCTCTTGCTCACCGCGACATGGCCCGGCGCCGCGCGCGCGCAGGCCATTGCCTTCTCCGGCTCACTCAGCGGCTACGGCCGCATCTATGGCCAGCCCACGCTCGATGGCGCGCGGCTCGCGGCCGAGGAAGCGGGCGAGCGCCTCGACGTTCACGACGACAAGAGCACCGAGGACGGCGCGAGGGAGGTCGCCCGGCAGATCGTCGCGTCCAACGCGCTGATGGTCGTCGGGCCGATCCTGACGCCGACATCGCTGGCCGCCGGCCCCATCTACGCGGACGGCGGCATGGCGTCGATCGTGACAACCGCGACGGGCGCCGGCGGCCTGCGGAGTTCGACCACCTTCCGCACCATGGCAACGACGCCGGAACTCGGCGCCTTCCTCATGGACTATCTGCATGGCGCGCTGGACCGATCCAGCGCGATCGTCCTGGCCCGGGACGCCGCTTTCGGCCAGCAGTTCGTCGAGGGCGCGAAAAGCAGCGCGCAACGCCTGGGCCTCGATGTCAGCTATCACCTCTTCAAGACGGCGGAGGAGGCCCAGCAGCTGGCGCTCGCGGCCGCCGCGGACCACACCCGTGCCGTGATACTCGGCACGCTGGCCGATGACTCCGTCGCAATCCTGCGAACGCTGCGGCGCCATGGAATCACGACGCCCATCCTCGGCACGACCGTCATGGCCGGCGATGCGTTCTCGGCCTTGTTCGAGAAGGAACACGAAGGGGCCGCATTCTTCATGGACGGCGTCTATGCGGAATCGCCGATCATGCTGGACAGCGCGAATGCCGAAACGGTGGAATTCGCCGATCGCTTCGAGGCCCGGTACCACCGGGAGGCCACCTGGCTGGACGTGCTCGGCTTCGATGCCACCAACCTCGCGATCGCGGCGCTCCATGCCTCTGGCGGCCATTCGCGCGAAGCGGTGCTCGCCTGGCTGCGGGGACTGAACGGGCCGCAGCATGCGCTGAAGAGCTTGGCCGGCCCGCTGTGGTTCGGGCGCCCGGAGTCCATCCGCATGGGTCGCTTCCACCGAACGCTGTTCGAATCCGCGCCGGTGCAGCTCGTGCCCGTGTCCAACCCGGACCAGGCGGAGATCGCCTCGGGCCGGCTGGTCGACCTCGGCGCGAACCGCTACGCGCACAAGCAGCAGGTCGTCTACACGGGGGTGTTCCTGAACGAGCTTCCCCGCATGGACATACCGGCATCGACGTTCACCGCCGATCTGTACCTGTGGCTTCGCTTCGCGCATGGCGACTCCGACCCGGGCGACGTCGACTTCCCGGACATGGTGCGCGGCAGCTTCGACCCCGCGCGCCCCGCGACGGAGCGCGCCATGGACGATGGAACGACCTATCGGCTGTGGCGCATCCGGGGCGATTTCAAGACCCACTTCGACCTGCATCGCTATCCCGCCGACGCGCAGACACTGACGGTGAGCCTGTTCAACGCAAGAGCCGCGCTCGGGCGCCTCGTCTATGTCCAGGACCGCCGCTCGCCGGGCGGCATCGCACCCGATGCCTTGCGCGATCTCACGCAATGGCGGCTGGTGCGCGTCGACGAACGCCGGGATGTCCAGACGACGCAGTCCGCGGTCGGAGACCCCACGCTCGAGGGCATCGAGCGCGTGCGCGAGCTCTCGGGCTACCGGGTGGAGGTCACGGTGGCGCGGCGCACGGCGGCAACGCTGGTGAAGAGCCTGCTGCCCCTGGGCATCCTGACCCTCATCATGTTCGCTTCGCTCTACTTCAGCGACGAAGGGGCCAAGATCGGCGTGGCGATCACAGGCTCGCTGTCGAGCATGGTCCTGCTCAATTCGATCAACACGCAGTTCGGGCCGGTCGGCTATACGCTGGCGATCGAGTATGTGTTCTACCAGTTCCTCGGCCTGTGCCTGCTGTGCATCGTTTCGGTGCTGGCGCGGGAGCGCCTGTGCAAGGCCGAGCTGCGTCGGGCCGCGGCCATCACGCAGCAGGGCATCCGCATCCTATTCGTGGCGGTCGTGGGGGGAACGGCGCTGGTCGCGGCGCTGGTCCTGTGAGCGGGAGCGCGGCGGACGCTAGGCCGGCTTGTTCTCCGCCTCCTGCAGCAGGCGCCACATTACCTTGCCGCTGCCGCTCTTGGGCAGCGCATCGACGAACTGCACCTTGCGCGGGATCTTGTAGACCGCCATGTTCTCGCGGCACCAGTCGATGATCTGCTGCTCGGTCGTGTCCTTGTGCGTGGCCCGCAGCACGACCACCGCCTTGACGGATTCGCCACGGTAGTCGTCCTTCATCGCGATCACGCAAGCTTCCTGGATCGCGGGGTGCCGGAACATCAGCAGCTCGACCTCGGCCGGCCAGACCTTGAAGCCGCTCGCGTTGATCATGCGCTTGAGGCGGTCCGTCATGAAGAAGTAGCCGTCCTCGTCCATGCGGCCCATGTCGCCGGTGCGGAAGAAGCGCTTGCCCTCGAACTCGATGAAGGCCGCCGCCGTGGCGTCGGGCCGCTTCCAGTAGCCCTGGAAGACCTCGGGGCCGTGGGTGATGATTTCGCCCGATTCGCCCACCGGCATCTCCCGCAGCGTGTCGGGGTCGACCACGCGCGAATCGGTACTCATGTAGGGGATGCCCAGGCATTGCTGCTTGGGGTGCTCGAAGGGATTGGCGTGCGAGGGCGCGGCGGTCTCCGTGAGACCATAGCCTTCGAGGTAGCGCAGGCCGTACTGCTCCAGCAGGCGCTGCGCCACCGCCTGCGGCATGGCGGCGCCGCCGCCGCCGATGTAGCTCAGGCTGCTCAGGTCGAAGCTCGCGAAATTCGGGCTCGCCATCAGGTCGATGACCATGGTCGGGATGTTGGTCCAGCTCGTGACCTTGCGGCGTGAGATCAGCCGCCCCGCCACCTCGCGGTCCCAGCGCGGCATGATGACCAGCGTGCCCGCGATCAGGATCGTGGTGTGCATCATGCTCACCGTGCCGGTGATGTGGAACATCGGCACCACCGCGAGCACCACGGCCTCCGAAGAGCCCAGGCCCCAGATCTGGCCGGCGAAGGCGTTGTGGTTCAGGCTGGAGTGATGATGGATGCAGCCCTTGGGCAGGCCGGTGGTGCCGCTGGTGTAGGGCAGCAGCGCCATGTCGTCGGCGCCGACCACGTGCTCGGGCGGCGCATGGCCCGCGTTGAGCGCGTCGGTCCAGGCCATGACGGCGCCGTCCGCCAGCGCGGGCAGCGGGTGACGCGTCAGCAGCCAGTCTCGCCAGGCGGGCACGGGCGCCTCGTCGCCGCTCACCCCGGCATCGAAGGTGTCGGTGAACTGGGTCACGATCATGTGCGCCAGTCGCTGACCGGGCGCCAGCGCGTCGCTGGCCTTGACCAGCTCGGGCGCCAGGTCGCCGGTGGTGATGGCCACCCTGGCATCCGGGTCGAGGATGTAGTGCTTCAGCTCCTCGGCGCGGTTCATCGGATTGACCGGGACCACGACGGCGTTGGCGCGCAGGATCGCGAAATGCGCGATCACGAGCTGCGGGCAGTTCTGCATGTCCAGGATCACCCGGTCGCCGCGCTTCACGCCCAGCGCATGCAGCGTGCCCGCCAGGCGCTCGGCCTGCGCGGCGAGTTCCCGGTAGCTGATCTCGCTGCCGAAGAAGACCAGCGCCGCCTTGTCGGGAAAGCGGGCGGCGGCGGTCGCGAGGTTGTGCCACAGCGAGGTGGCGGGAACGGTGATCGAACGGGGAAGGCGCTCGGGCCAGAACTTGTAGTGCGGGCGATCCATACAGTCTCCAAACAGCGCCCGAGCCTACGATGCCACGGCCCGCGCCCCTATCGGGGAAGCCCCGAAGCCGTCACATGGGTGACTCCACCGTGAAAGATGCTTCCTTGGCGCCCCGCCGACAGACGGCGCGCCCTTTCTGCACTAAAACGGCAGCTTCGTTCAACCCCACCGAGGAGTTCACATGGCAGCAGACAAGCACGCAAGCGTTCACTGGGAAGGCGCCGGCAAGACCGGCAAGGGCCAGATCAGCACCGAAACCGGCGCGTTGAAAAGCTACCCCTACGGCTTCGCGAGCCGCTTCGAGGACGACACGCGCGGCACGAATCCGGAGGAGATCCTGGGTGCGGCGCATGCCGGCTGCCTGACGATGGCACTGGCCTTCGCGCTCGAAGGCGCTGGCTTCACGGCGACCTCTATCGACACCAAGGCCGCCGTGCGCCTGGCGAAGGACGGCCCGGGCTTCAAGATCGACCGCATCCAGCTGGAAGTGGAAGCCAGCATTCCGGGCATCGACGAGGCCAGGTTCCAGGAACTCGCCGCCGGGGCCAAGGCGGGTTGTCCACTGTCGAAGGCCCTGGCCAGCGTGCCGGAGATCACGATGAAGGCGACGCTCAAGAAGTGAAGTGAGGCGCGGGCCGGTCCGTGGCGGGATGGGCATCATCCCAGCAGGGCCGGCACCCAATGGTTGATGAGCGCGCCGCCGATCACCAGCCAGGCGAACAGGATCAGGGCGAGCAGCAGCGGCCGGACGCCGGCCTTCCGGATCGCCGCGAGCTGCGTCGAGAGGCCGAGCGCGGCCATCGCCATGGCGAGCAGCACCGTGTCGATGTCGGTGGCGACCGCGACCACGCCGGCAGGCAGCAGCCGCAGCGAATTGAACGCGACGACGGCGATGAACCCGAAGGCGAACCACGGCACGACGAGCCCGGTCTTCGGCTGACCGGGGGCCCGCGCTTCGGCCGATGCCGTGCCGCCCGACCTGGCGGCCCCGTCTCGCGCCAGCCACGCCGACAGCATGACCAGGAAAGGTGCCAGCATCATCACGCGCACCATCTTCGCGATCACGGCGGAGTCGGCCGCATCGGCGCCGACTGACCGCGCCGCCGCCACCACCTGGGCGACCTCGTGGATCGTCGACCCCGCATATATGCCGAAGCCGCCGGTGCCGCCCGGTATCAGCCGCCAATGCTCGTTCAGCTCGAACAGGACGGGGTACAGGAAGATCGCCAGCGTGCCGAAGACCACGACGGTCGCCACGGCCACCGTGACCTGCTCCGCCCTCGCGCGCACCACCGGCTCGGTCGCCATCACGGCCGCGGCTCCGCAGATCGAGCTGCCCGCGCCGATCAGCATCGCCGTCTTGCGGTCCATGCCGAGCACCCGGGTGCCGATGAAGCAGGCCCATGCGAAGGTCGAGCCCAGCACCAGCGCGTCGATCACCACGCCGGCCACCCCGACGTGCCCGACATCCTGCATCGTGAGCCGCAGCCCGTAGAGCACCACGCCCAGGCGCAGCAGCGTCTGCTTCGCGACACCCACACCGGGCGCGCCAAGGGCGGCGAAGCGTGGGTAGACGGTGTTGCCGACCAGCATGCCGAGCACGATGGCCAGCGTCAGCGCGCTGAAGCCGTGCAGCCGGAACCAGTCGATATTCCCCAGCGCCGTGCCGGCGGCGGCAAGGGCGCCGCTGAGCGCCAGGCCGGGCAGCAGGCGGGACACGGTGCGGGCCGGGCGCTCGGCCATCGTCGCAGGCGCGGAAGGGGTCGCTATGGAAGTGGGACTCATCGGTTTCGGCTCTCTGTTCGTTCGGATTCGTTCACTGCAGGTGCGAATCTAGAGGTCTGTCACCGACCCGTCCAACAGGTTGTCTTGCTACTATTGACCCATTCAGTCGCTATAGAGAAGAACCATGCAGGTCCTGCGTCTCACGCTGCGCCAGTTGCAGATCTTTGTCGCCGTGGCGCAAGCCGGCAGCACCACGGCCGCGGCCGAGGCGATCGCGCTCTCGCAGTCGGCGACCAGTTCGGCCATCAATGAACTGGAGCGGCTGCTGTCGCTGCGACTTTTCGACCGCGCGGGCAAGCGCCTGCTGCTCAACGACAACGGGCGCGCGCTGCTGCCGCGCGCCCGCGCCCTGCTCGACGGCGCGGGCGGCATCGAACAGATGGCGCGCGAAGGAGACTCGCAGGCGCACTCGCTGCTCATCGGCGCGAGCACCACCATCGGCAACTATGTGCTTCCCCGGCTCCTCGCGCGCTTCTTCGACGAGCGTGCCGCGTCGGCCACCACCGCCTGGCACTCGAAGGTCACGATCGGCAACACGGAGGCCATCTGCGACGCGGTGGCCGCCTTCGAGCTGGACATCGGCCTGATCGAAGGCCCATGCCATCAGGCCTCCCTGGCCGTCACGCCGTGGCTGCAGGACGAAATGGTGGTGGTCGCGTCGCCCGGCAACGCCATCGCGAGCACCGCTGCGGCACAGGCCGGCGGCGGGCGAATACCGCTCAAGGCCCTGCGCGAGGCCATCTGGCTGCTGCGGGAACCGGGCTCCGGCACGCGCGAGGCGACGGACCAGCTCCTGCTGCCGCATCTGGGCTCCTTCCGCCGCAGCATCGAGCTCGGCAGCTCCGAAGCGATCAAGCGCGCGGCGGCCGAAGGCCTGGGCATGGCGTGCATGTCGCAATGGGTGGTGGGCGACGCGATCGCGGCCGGGCAACTCTGGCAGGTGCCCACCACCCTGCCGCACATGCGGCGCCAGTGCAACATGGTGATTCATCGCGACAAGCAGCCGACCCAGGCATTGATGCGTTTCATCCAGGATGTCACCGCGGCCAGGCCGCAGGGTCGTTCGCGATAGCCGAGGGCCGCCGATTCGGCGCGGCCCGGGAGGCCCGCGGCCACGCGCCCGCACACCGGGCTCCGGGTCTCCGCGCCCGTCGAGGCACGGCTCTTGCATACAAGCGCCCGCAAGGAAGAACGCAAGGCCGCCGGCGCCGCGCCTTCCACCGACGATTCACCGACTGATCCAGGAGCCCTGTCATGAAGCTTTCCAATCGCCCCTTCGCGCTCGGCCTCGCCTGCGCCTGCCTGTTCGCCGCCGGCGGCGCGCAGGCCCAGAACGCGCTCGACAACGTGATGAAGGCCAAGACCATCAAGATCGCCGTGCCCACCGACTACCCGCCCTACGGCTCGGTGGACAAGAACATGACGCCCCAGGGCCTGGACGTCGAGATGGCGCAGCTGATCGCGAGCAAGCTGGGCGTCAAGGTGGACCTGGTCCCCGTGACCAGCGCCAACCGCATTCCCTACCTGCAGACCCGCAAGGCCGACCTCGTGATCTCCACGCTCGGCAAGAACGCCGAGCGCGAGAAGGTGATCGACTTCTCCGCCGCCTATGCGCCCTTCTTCCAGGCCGTGTATGCCGCCAGGACGATCAGCATCAAGAGCTTCGCCGACATGGGCGGCAAGAGCGTGGCCGTGACGCGCGGCGCGATGGAGGACCAGGAACTCGCCAAGGTCGCGCCCTCGAACGTCGACTACAAGCGCTTCGAGGACAACAACGCCACCATCGCCGCCTTCGTCGCGGGCCAGACGCAGACCATCGCGACCAGCGCGGCCGTCGCCGGCGACATGATGCAGAAGAACCCGCAGCTCGGCGCCGAATACAAGCTGCTGCTCAAGGACAGCCCCTGCTTCGTCGGCGTCCTCAAGGGCGAGGACAAGCTGAAGGCCAAGGTCAACGAGATCATCCTGGCCGCCAAGAAGGACGGCACGCTCGACGCCATGTCGAAGAAGTGGCTCGGCCGCCCCGCCGGCGACCTGCCGCTCTGAAGCGGCGGCCATGGGCATCGAGTTCGACTTCGGGGCGGTCCTGAGCCAATGGCCCCTGCTCGCCAGGGGTGTGCTCTGGACGCTGGGCCTCACGCTCGTCGCGACCCTCATCGGCATGGGGGTGGGCGTCGCCTGCGCCTGGGCGCGCGCCAGCGGGCCGGCCTGGCTGCGCTGGATCGTGGGCAGCTACGTGGAGCTGATCCGCAACACGCCCTTCATCGTGCAGCTGTTCTTCATCTTCTTCGGCCTGCCGGCGGCGGGCTTCAAGCTCTCGCCGGAGGTCGCGTCGATCATCGCGATGGTGATGAACCTGGGCGCCTATGCGACCGAGATCATCCGCGCCGGCATCGAGGCGACGCCGCGCGGCCAGATCGAGGCGGCCATGAGCCTGGCGCTGGACAAGGTGCAGGTCTTCACGCGCGTGGTGCTGCCGCCCGCGCTGAAGAAAGTGTGGCCCGCGATGGTGAGCCAGATCATCATCGTGATGCTGGGCTCGGCCGTGTGCAGCCAGATCTCCACCGAGGAACTGAGCTACGCCGCCAACCTGATCCAGAGCCGGAACTTCCGCGCCTTCGAGGCCTTCATCGTCGCGACGCTGATCTACCTCGCGCTGTCGGTGGGCGCGCGCAAGCTGCTCAACTGGGCAGGCCCGCGCTTCTTCTTCGGAAGGTAGGCAGGCCATGTCCGACTTCTCCCTCTGGGACATCCTGCGCAACCTGCTGATGGCGCTGCGCTGGACGGTCGTGCTGTCGCTGATCGCCTTCGTCGGCGGCGGCGCGGTGGGCGGGCTGCTGCTCTTCGCGCGGCTCGCGGGCGGGCGCCTCGCCGAGCGGCTGATCGGCCTCTACGTGCAGGTGTTCCAGGGCACGCCCTTGCTGATGCAGCTCTTCCTGGCCTACTTCGGCATCGCGCTCTTCGGCATCGACGTCTCGGCATGGACCGCGGCCTCGGTCGCGCTCACCCTCTACACCAGCGCCTTCCTCACCGAGATCTGGCGCGGCTGCGTGGCCTCCATTCCCAAGGGGCAATGGGAGGCATCGGCCAGCCTGGCCCTGAGCTTCGGCGAACAGATGCGCCACGTGATCCTGCCGCAGGCCACGCGCATCGCCGTCGCGCCGACCGTTGGTTTCCTGGTGCAGGTGATCAAGGGCACCGCGCTGGCCTCGGTGATCGGCTTCGTCGAACTCACCAAGGCGGGCAGCATGATCTCGAACGCGACCTTCAGGCCCTTCGTCGTCTTCAGCTGCGTCGCCCTGCTCTACTTCGTGCTGTGCTTCCCCGTGAGCCTGTACGCCAAGAACCTCGAAAGGAAGATCCATGGCGCTCGCCGCTGAAGCTGCCGCCCCCGCCGCCCCGGCGTCCGCGGCCCCGATCGTTCGCATCACCGCGCTGCGCAAGTCCTACGGCAGCAACGAGGTGCTCAAGGGCATCGACCTCGACGTCAGGCGCGGCGAGGTGATCGCCATCATCGGCAAGAGCGGCTCGGGCAAGAGCACGCTGCTGCGCTGCGTCAACGGGCTCGAGGCCTTCCAGGACGGCTCCCTCACGGTCAACGGCAAGCCGCTGCTGCACGAGAGCGCGATGGCGATGCGCGAACTGCGCCAGCAGGTGGGCATGATCTTCCAGAGCTTCAATCTCTTCCCGCACCTCACGGTCGGGCGCAACGTGATGCTCGCGCCCACGCTGGTCAAGAAGCGCGGCGCCCTGGAGGCCGCCTCGCAGGCGCGCAAGCTGCTCACGCGGGTGGGCCTGGCGGAGAAGTTCGACGCCATGCCCGACCAGCTGTCGGGCGGCCAGCAGCAGCGCGTGGCGATCGCGCGCGCGCTGGCGATGGAGCCCGCCGTGCTGCTGTGCGACGAGATCACGTCCGCGCTCGACCCCGAACTGGTGGGCGAGGTGCTGCGCGTGGTGGAGTCGCTGGCCGTCGAGGGCATGACCCTGCTGATGGTGACGCACGAGATGAGCTTCGCGCGCAAGGTCAGCGACCGCGTGATCTTCATGCACCAGGGGCGCGTGCACGAGATGGGGCCGCCGGCGGAGATCTTCGGCCATCCGCGCACGGCGGAGCTGAAACAGTTCCTTTCATCCTTGCACGACTGACACGACGCGCCGTCCGACGGGAGGAACCTCCCGCCTGTGGCAAGCTCCGAGCGGTATGCACGACCGCTCCCGCCAGTTCTCCCGCCGTTGGCTGCTGCGCGCCCTCCTGGGCGCGGCGGCCATGCCCGCGCCCTTCGCGGCGCTGGCCGGCTTCAACTTCTTCACCAGCGAGTACACCGCGACCCGCGATGAACTCCAGGCGCAGATCGCCAGGCACTTCCCGGTGCGGCAGCGCTATGCGGAGATCTTCACCGTCGGCCTGCGCGATCCGCAGCTGGGCCTGGACGAACGCACCAACCGGGCCTCGATCACGGCCCTGCTCTCGATCGCGAGTCCGCTGCTGCGGCCGTCGAGCGTGGAAGGCATCGTCACGGTCAGCAGCGCGCTGAAATACGATGCCGCCGCACGCGCGCTGCGGCTGGACCAGCCGACCGCCGAGCGCTTCGAGCTGCAAGGCGTGACCGGCCGCGACGCGCAGCAGCTGCAGCAGATCGGCGCCGCCGTCGCGCAGGAACTGCTGCGCGACCAGCCGCTGCGCACCTTCACCGCCGAAGAGCTCACCGTGGGCCGCAAGACCTATGTGATCGGCGACATCACGGTGCAGAAGGACGGCATCACGGTGCAACTCAAGTAACGGACAACCATCCCACCGGAGACTCCATGGATTCATCGTTGCGGGCGCGCTGCGCGCCCTGGCTGCTCGCGGCCATCGTGCTCGCGGGCTGCTCGACGCCCGGCGCCCAGCCCGCGCAAGGCTTCGACCTGGAGGCCCATCGCGGCGGCCGCGCGCTCGCGCCCGAGAACACGCTGGCTTCCTTCTCGAACGGCATCGGCATCGGCGTCACCACGCTGGAACTCGACATCGGGCTCTCGGCCGACGGCGTCGTCGTGATCTCGCACGACACGGTCCTGAACCCCGACCACACGCGCGACGCGTCCGGCGCCTTTCTCAAGGCCAGAGGCCCCTCGATCCGGTCGCTGACGCTGGCGCAGCTGCAGACCTACGACGTGGGCCGCATCGACCCGGCCACCAGCTACGGCAGGCAGTTCGCCCGCCAGGTGCCGCACGACGGCGAGCGCATCCCGACCCTGGCGGCGCTCTTCGGGCGCGTGCGCGAACTCGGCGCGACCGAGGTCCGCTTCAACATCGAGACCAAGGTCGATCCCTCCCGCCCGGACGAGACGGCGGCGCCGGAACCGATGGTGCGCGCGCTGCTCGCCGAGATCGACAAGGCCGGCATGGCGCGGCGCGTGACGATCCAGAGCTTCGACTGGCGCTCGCTCGCGCTCGTCGGCCAGCTCGCGCCGCAGCTGCCGCGCGCCTACCTCACGAGCGCGCGCACGCTCAAGGACAGCCGCTGGACCGCCGGCCTTCGCATGGAAGACTTCGGCTCCGCGCCACGGCTGGTGAAGGCCGCCGCGGGCGCTGCCAGGGCGCCGGTGATCTGGTCGCCGGCCTACAACGATCTCACGCAGGCCCAGGTGCAGGAAGCGCACGCGCTCGGCCTGCAGGTGCTGCCCTGGACGGTGAACCAGCGCGCCGACCTGGCCCGGCTGATGGACTGGAAGGTGGACGGGATCATCACCGACGACCCGCTGCCGCTGCGCGAACTGATGCACGAGCGCGGCCTGGCCCCGCCCACCCCGGGCCGCTGAGCCGAGCGGGGCGCTCAGACGTGGCGCGAGGCCCTGGTGCGCCGCGCGCCCGCGGCCGGCTGCCGGTCGGCGCGCGCATGCAGCGTCTCGATGATGTGGCAGTGCGCATCGGTGCCGTCGCAGCAGTCGCGCAGCGCGAGCAGGTCCTTCTCGAGCGAGCGCAATTCGCGCAGCCGCTCCCGCACATGGCCCAGGTGCGTGTCGAGCGCCACGCAGGCCGCGTCGCAATCGGCCTTGCTGCGCAGGTCGAGCGCCATCAGCGTGCGCACCTCGTCGAGCGACATGTCCATGGCGCGGCACAGCCGGATGAAGCGCAGGCGGTGCACGTCGGCATCGCTGTAGAGCCGGTAGCTGTTGTCGCCGCGCATCTGGGGCGCGATCAGGCCTTCCTTCTCGTAGTAGCGGATGTTGGCGGCGCTCACGCCGCTGCGGGTGGCGGCGTCGCCGATGCGGTAACCCTGCTCGCCGGGCGGCAATGCGTCTGCCATGGCTTGACCTTCAAGTGACTTCAACGTTTCCAATCGTGCCAGATTCCGGAGAAACCATGTCTGCGCACTGCCATCACGACCACGATCACGACCACGAACACCTTTCGGCCGCGGACACGCCGCGCTACCGGCGCATCCTGTGGATCGCCCTGGCGCTCAACGCGGCCATGTTCGCGGTCGAGATCGGCGCGGGCCTTCAGTCGGGCTCGGTGTCGCTGCTGGCCGACGCGATCGACTTCTTCGGCGACGCCGCGAACTATGGCGTGACCCTGGCGGTTCTCTCGATGGGCCTCGCATGGCGCTCCGGGGCGGCCGCGCTCAAGGGCGCCAGCATGCTGGGCTTCGGCCTCTTCGTGGCCGGCCGGACGATCTGGGCGGTCGCGCACGGCGTGCCGCCCGAGGCGCTCACCATGGGGGTGGTCGGCACGATCGCCCTGGCGGTGAATGTGCTGGTCGCCGTGATGCTCTACGCCTTCCGCGAAGGCGACGCCAACATGCGCAGCGTGTGGCTGTGTTCGCGCAACGACGCGATCGGCAACGTGGCCGTCATGCTCGCCGCCCTGGGCGTGTTCGGCACCCACAGCGCGTGGCCCGATCTCGCGGTGGCAGCGGGAATGGCGGCGCTGGCCATCAACGGCGGCTGGTCGGTCCTGCGGCGCGCACGCGCCGAACTGGGTCACCATCACGAGCAGAAGCACGGCGCCGGCCACGCCGCCGAAAGCAAGAGCCAAGGCTAGCGATCCGTCCGGGCGCGCAGATAATGCCGCTCGATGCCTGATCTTTCTTCTGCCTCCGACCCGCGCGCGGGATCCATCACCGACGTCGCCGGCATCGAAGTCGGCCACTTCAGCGACACCCGCCGCCCCACGGGCTGCACCGTGATCATTGCCCGCGAAGGCGCGGTGGCCGGCGTGGACGTGCGCGGCGCCGCGCCCGGCACGCGGGAAACCGATCTCCTCGCCCCCGGCAACTTCGTCCAGCAGGTGCACGCCGTCATGCTCGCGGGCGGCAGCGCCTGGGGCCTGGCGGCGGCCGACGGCGCGATGCGCTGGCTGGAAGAGCAGCAGGTGGGCCTCGACGTGCGCTTCGGCACGCTGCCCATCGTGCCGGCCGCCGTGCTCTTCGACCTGCCGGTGGGCGATGCGCGCATCCGCCCCGACGCCGCGGCGGGCTACGCGGCCTGCGAAGCGGCATCGACCGACGCGCCCGCCGAGGGCAACGTCGGCGCCGGCAGCGGCGCGCTGGTGGGCAAGCTCTTCGGCGTGCATCGGGCGATGAAAGGCGGCATCGGCAGCGCGTCGGTGACGGTCAACGGCGTGACGGTCGGCGCGCTGATCGCCTGCAATGCGCTGGGCGATGTGCTGGACCCGCACACCGCGCGGGTCGTGGCCGGCGCGCGCACCGAAGACGGCCGCGCGCTGCTCGACACGCGTCGCGCCCTGCTGTGCGGCGAGTTGCCCCAGCCGCTGCTGGCGGGCACCAACACCACGCTGGGCGTGGTCGCCACCGATGCCGTGCTCACCAAGGTGCAGGCCAACCGCCTGGCCACCGTCGCGCACGACGGCCTCGCCCGCGCGATCAATCCCGTGCACACCATGAGCGATGGCGACACCCTCTTCGCGCTCGCCACCGGCCGCGTGCCGCTGCAGGGCGACGCGCCCGGCATGACGGTGCTGGGCACGATGGCGGCCGAGGTGGTGGCCCTCGCGACCCTGCGCGCCGTGCGGGCGGCGCGCACGCTGCGCATCGGCGACAGCTTCTTTCCCTGCGCCGCCGACCTGGCATAGGAGCCGCTCCATGCCGCAAGCCATCCGCCTCATCCTCCTTGCCATCCGCGACCTGATCGCCTCGGCCGGGCCGGTGGTCTTCCTCGTCATCGGGCTGCTGGTCGCGGCCTACTGGTGGCTCGACCCGCAGCCGCCCAGGCACGTGACGCTGGCGACCGGACCGGCCGGCAGCGCCTACGCCGAATTCGGCAAGCGCTACGCCACCGCCCTCAAGGCCAACGGCATCGAAGTCGAACTCAAGGCGACGGACGGCTCCGACGACAACCTGCGGCTGCTGCGCGAGGGAGGCGTCGACGTGGGCTTCGTGCGCGGCGGCAGCGCCGACCCGGTGGCGGACGAGGCCGCCGGCCTGAGTTCGCTCGGCAGCCTGTTCTATGAGCCGCTCTGGATCTTCTACCGCGTCGACGCGGCACACAGGGTCGACCGCAAGACGGACCGCCTGGTCTCGCTCACGCAATTGAAGGACTTGCGCGTCAACGTCGACAAGCCCGGCAGCGGCGTGCCCGAGATCATGGACCGGATGTTCCGCGCCAACCACATGGAGCCGCAGTCGCTGCAGCTGTCGAACCTCGAACAGACGCCCGCCACCGAGGCGCTGCAGGGCGGCCTGCTGGACGCGATCGTGCTCGCCTCGGCGCCGCAGTCGCCGCTGGTGCAGCGGCTCCTGCGCGCGCCCGACATCCGGCTGATGGACTTCGGCCAGAGCGATGCCTACTCCCGGCGCTTCGCCTTCCTGCAGGCGGTGAGCCTGCCGTGCGGCGTGGTGGATCTCGCGGCCGACCTGCCGCCGGCCGATGTGTCGATGCTGGCGGCGACGACCTCCCTGCTGGCGCGCGAACAGACGCACCCCGCCCTGCGACAGCTCTTCGCGCAGGCCGCGCAGAGCATGCACAGCGACGCGGGCTGGTTCAACCACGCGCGCGATTTTCCGAACACCCGCACCAGCGAGTTGCCGGTGAGCCCCGAAGGCGACCGCGCCATCAACGGCACGCCGCCCTTCTGGCAGCGCTACCTGCCCTTCTGGGCCAGCAACCTGGTGGAACGCATGTGGCTGGTGCTGGGCGGCTTGCTGGTGCTGATGCTGCCGCTGAGCCGGGTGGTGCCGCCGCTCTACCAGTTCCGCGTGCGGCGGCGCGTGTTCCGCTGGTACGCGCGGCTGCGCGAGGTCGAGGCCAAGGTCGACGCCGGCCAGGGCGAGCGCGATGCGCTGGTGAAGGAACTTGACGAACTCGATCGCCGGGTCAACAAGGTGGCCGTGCCGCTGTCCTACGCCGAGGAGCTGTACGCGCTGCGCAACAACATCTATGCGGTGCGCAGGCGGCTGCTGGCCGGCAGGACCGCGACGCCGCCCACGGCGGCCTGAGCCGAGCCTGCCGCGGCCGGCCCTGGGCTGAGTCGATGCGCGCCTACCCGCGGATGAAGGAGGCCGCGACCATGATCACGGCCAGCATCACCGCCGCGCGAATGACGTAGACGCCGAACTTGGCGGCCACGGGGTCCTGGGGTTGCAGCTTTGCGTGTCCTGTATCCATGGTGCCTCCTGCCTGGTTCACTGGATGAGGCAAAGCATGGCACAGGCACACACGCATCGAATCCCCCAAAAGAGTGGGAAATCGGCCGCTGTTCGGGCCATCGACGCGCCTGCAGGCAGGCGCGGGCGCGCTTACTTGAGCGCCTTGAAGCGCATCCGATGCGGCTTCGCGCCTTCTTCGCCCAGGCGCTTCTTCTTGTCGGCTTCGTACTCCTGGTAGTTGCCGTTGAAGAAGGTCCACTGGCTGTCGCCCTCGGCCGCGAGGATGTGCGTCGCGATGCGGTCGAGGAACCAGCGGTCATGGCTGATCACCAGAACGGAGCCCGCGAACTCCAGCAAGGCGTCTTCCAGCGCGCGCAGCGTCTCGACGTCCAGGTCGTTCGAGGGCTCGTCCAGCATCAGGACATTGCCGCCGGCGATCAGGGTCTTGGCCAGGTGCAGGCGACCGCGTTCGCCACCCGACAGGGTGCCGACCTTCTTCTGCTGATCGGCGCCGTTGAAGTTGAAGCGCCCGGCATAGGCCCGGCTCGCCATCTGGAACTTGCCGACATTGATGATGTCGAGGCCGTTCGAGATGTCTTCCCACACCGTCTTCTCGTTGGCGAGCGCGTCGCGGTTCTGGTCGACGAAGGCCATCTTGACCGTCGAGCCCACCACCACCTCGCCGCTGTCGGGCTGCTCCTTGCCCGCGATCAGCTTGAAGAGCGTCGACTTGCCGGCGCCGTTCGGGCCGATGATGCCGACGATCGCGCCCGCGGGCACCTCGAAGCTCAGGTTGTCGATGAGCAGGCGGTCGCCGAAGGACTTGCTGACGTTCTTGAACTCGAACACCTGATTGCCCAGGCGATCGGCCACGGGAATGAAGATTTCCTGCGTTTCATTGCGCTTCTGGTATTCGAAGTCGCTCAGCTCCTCGAAACGGGCGAGGCGAGACTTGCTCTTGGCCTGGCGCGCCTTGGGGTTCTGGCGCGACCATTCGAGTTCCTTCTTCAGGGCCTTGGCGTGGGCTTCCTCGCTCTTCTGCTCCTGCGCCAGGCGCTCGCCCTTCTGCTCCAGCCAGGTGCTGTAGTTGCCCTTCCATGGAATGCCGCGGCCGCGGTCGAGTTCGAGGATCCACTCGGCGGCGTTGTCGAGGAAGTAGCGGTCATGGGTGATGGCGACCACGGTGCCCGGGAAGCGCTGCAGGAACACTTCGAGCCATTCCACCGACTCGGCGTCCAGGTGGTTGGTCGGCTCGTCGAGCAGCAGCATGTCGGGCTTGCTCAGCAGCAGGCGGCACAGCGCGACGCGGCGCTTCTCGCCGCCGGAGAGCACGCCGATGTTGGCGTCCCACGGCGGCAGGCGCAGCGCGTCGGCGGCGATCTCGAGCTGGTGCTCGGAATCGGTGCCGGCGGTGGCGATGATGGCTTCGAGTTCGGCCTGCTCGGCGGCGAGCGCGTCGAAGTCGGCGTCTTCCGCGCCGTAGGCCACGTACACCTCTTCAAGGCGCGCCTTGGCGGCGTAGACCGCGCCCATCGCCTCTTCCACCGACTGGCGCACGGTGTGGTCGGGGTTGAGCTTGGGCTCCTGCTCCAGGTAGCCGATGGTCAGCCCGGGCATCGGCAGGGCTTCGCCTTCGATCTCCTTGTCGATGCCGGCCATGATCTTCAGCAGCGAGGATTTGCCCGAGCCGTTGAGGCCGAGCACGCCGATCTTGGCGCCCGGGAAGAATGAAAGCGAAATGTCCTTCAAGATCTGCCGTTTGGGCGGCACGGTCTTGCTGACCTTGTTCATGGTGTAGACGTACTGGGCCATGTCTATCTCGGTTCGGTGAGTGGGACTGCTAGGAATGGTCGGCATCCCCTGCCATCGACCTCGCGCAAGTCCAGGTGGAAATCTGGCCGGGCTGGCTGGCCCGGAGCGCCGCATCGACTGGGGTATCCGTCTTGCACGAAAGGCGCTTGCCGCCGAAGCACCGGTGCCGACCAGGATCCCGCAAGTCTAACGCAGGCCTTCATCGCAAGTGGATCGGACCGCCCAAGGCCTGCTATATTGCCGCCCCAAAGAGGTAGCCGCTTGCTCAAAAGCGGTCGATCGATGTGCCGACATCACGGCGCGCGAATCGCTCATCAGGGAAGAAAACATGACGTCAACAGTTTTCGCGCGGCTGCCGCGGCACGATCCAGCACACCCGTCCGATCCAGGATGCACGGCTGCGGCGCGCTTGCGGCGGCGTCCGCCCCTCCGTACATCGATGCCCCGCGTCTGAGGCGGGCGCGCCATGCGTCTTTTTCGCGCGGAGGCGCTGGACGTGGGGGTTGCCACGTCCTACGGGCCCATAGTGCTAACGAGGAACTGGCCGAGCTGGGTGTTCGCGACGGCCGGTGCGCTGGTCGCGCTGGCCGTTTGCGGCTATCTGGTGCTCGGCAGCTACACCTAGCGCACCACCGCCTTCGGCCTGCTCGTGCCCGCGCAAGGCGTCATACGCATCTTCCCCGCGACCTCGGCTGTCATCACGCAGAGGCTCGTCGATGAGGGGCAGCACGTTCGAAAAGGCGATTTGCTGTTCGTGCTCTCCGACGAACGTCACGCCGCCGGAACGCAACAGAACGTCAGACTCTCCGACGCGGCGGCAGCGTCGCTGGCGCAGCGTCGCGCGAGCCTGCTGCGAGCCATCGAAGCGATGGGGGAGCTCGGGCAGCAGACCCGACAAGGACTGCGCGACCGCCTGGAGGCCTTGCAGGAACAGCGCCACCGCAATGAACAGGAGATCGAGCTCCATACGCGCCGCATCGAGGTCGCGACGCGGATGCTGGAGCGGCATCGGGCACTGGCGCGCGAGCGCTTCATCTCCGAAGTGGCTTTACAGGACAAGGAAGACCAGGTCGAAGCGCTGCGTGCGCAACTGCTCGCCGCGCAACGCGTCTGCCGCAACTCGCTCTGCACCGAAACCACGGTGGTCTTCAGTTCGGCCTTCAGTCCAACACAGCGCTCTTCGCCTGGGACCCGCGCGACGGCTTGCTCCAGATGTTCAAGGACGGCCCGGTTCCCGCCGAACGCTACACCGAGTCCTTCCTCGACATCGCAATGCAGCGCTCGAAAATCGTCAAGGACGTCTTTTACGACCTCCTGCGCGACGGCGCGACGCTGGTCTTGAATCGGCTGGAGACGAAGTCTGAAGCCGTCCATGACATCACGATGGAGATTGCGCGTTTCGTGGGAGAGAGAGCAGTCGCCAATGGCTATGTCGCCTTTGGCGGTAGTGGCACATTCGCCAAGCATTGGGACACGCATGACGTGTTCGCCGTACAGTTGATCGGTCGAAAGCGCTGGCGCGTTTTCGCTCCGACGTTCCCGCTTCCGCTGCCTCATCAAAAAAGCAAGGAACACAAGCACGAATGTCCGGCCGACCCCGTATTCAACGGATACCTCGAGGCCGGCGATGTTCTCTACATCCCGCGCGGCTGGTGGCATGAGGCCACTCCCCTCGAATCCCAAGAGACCCTCCATCTCGCCGTCGGCATCCATCCTTCCGCACGGCGCCTTCCACCGCGCGAACGACGAGCTGCTGACCCACGAGGCCAAGGCCCAATCGCACTTCCTCGAAAGCCTGCGTGCCATCCAGGCCATCAAGATCGCGGGCATCGAAGACCAGCGCAGCGCGCGCTGGTTGAACATGGTCGTGCAGGCCACCAACCGGCGCACAAGCACGCAGAAGATGCAGCTGGCCTTCGGCGCCGGCCATGGCCTCGTCTTCGGCATCGAGAGCATCGCCGTGCTGGGCCTGGGCGCGTCGATGGCCATCGGCGGCACGCTGACGGTGGGCATGCTGATGGCCTTCATCTCGTACAAGGACGAGTTCTCCTCGCGGATGCAGCGCTTCATCGACAACCTGATGGCGGTGCGGATGCTGCGCCTGCACGTCGAGCGTCTCTCGGACATCGTGCTGTTCGAGCCTGAGCAGCTGGGGGACGCGAGGCCGTATCCGCCCGACGCATCCGTCGGCCCGCGACCGACGATCACCCTCGACAAGGTCAGCTTCCGCTACGGCAGCGGAACGCCGTGGGTGCTGCGCCACATCCACATCGAGATCGGCGCCGGCGAGCACGTCGCGATCGTGGGCGCCACGGGCTGCGGCAAGACCACGCTCGCCAAGATCATCCTCGGGCTGCTCGAACCCACCGAAGGATGCGTGCGGGTCGACGGCGTGCCGCTGCGTCAGTTCGGCTTGAGCAACTGGCGCAGGCAGGTGGCCGCCGTCATGCAGGAGGACCAGCTGTTCTCCGCGAGCCTGCAGGAGAACATCGCCGGCTTCGACGAAACGGTCGACCCGGCGCGCGTCCGGCAAGCCGCCACGCTGGCGGCCATCCACGACGACGTGCTCGCGATGCCCATGGGCTATCACACGCTGAACGGCGACATGGGCAGCAGCCTTTCGGGCGGGCAGAAGCAGCGCATCCTGCTGGCCCGGGCGCTGCACCGCAACCCTCGCGTGCTGGTGCTCGACGAGGCGACCAGCCACCTCGATGTGGGCAAGGAACGACAAGTCAACGAGGCCATTCGCGGCCTGCCCATGACACGCATCACGATCGCGCACCGGCCCGAAACGATCGCGATGGCCGATCGCGTGGTCGATCTCACGGCCTCATCGGCGCAGGCGCAAAAGGCCTGAGCAAAGGCCTTGCGCAGCCCCTGAACGCAACTCGTGCGACAATGCACCTCGTTGCCGGGTCCAGTTGCCCGCGACACCGGCTCTCTGCCGGGGACGACGAAGGCCCCTCCCACCCAAGACGGGCCTTCAGGCTCCCACTCCTGACCTTCATTCGCCTCTACTGGCCCGACGTCCACATGACGCCTGGGCGGGCGGATACCACTGCGCCGTGTAGGGCGCTTGTTGAACTCAATGAACTTTGATGAACTGAAGCTGGCCCCGGCCATCTTGAAAGCCGTGCATGAGCAAGGCTACGAAACCCCCACCCCGATCCAGGCCCAGGCCATTCCGGCGGTGCTCGAAGGGCACGACCTGCTCGGCGGCGCCCAGACCGGCACCGGCAAGACCGCGGCCTTCACCCTCCCGATGCTGCACAAGCTCACCATGGCCCGCAGCGCCACCAACAAGTTCGGCGGCACCGGCATCCGTGCCCTGGTGCTAACCCCGACGCGCGAACTCGCGGCCCAGGTCGAGGAATCGATCCGCACCTACGGCAAGTACCTGCAGCTGAGCTCCACCGTGATCTTCGGCGGCGTCGGCATGAACCCGCAGATCAGCAAGCTCAAGAGCGGCGTCGACATCCTGGTCGCCACGCCCGGGCGCCTGCTCGACCTGCAGCAGCAAGGCATGCTCGACCTCTCGACCGTGCAGATGCTCGTGCTCGACGAAGCCGACCGCATGCTCGACATGGGCTTCATCCACGACGTGAAGAAGATCCTCGCGCTGGTGCCCAAGGAGAAGCAGAGCCTGCTGTTCTCGGCCACCTTCAGCGACGAGATCCGCGATCTCGCCGCCACGCTGCTGAAGAACCCGCAGAGCATCCAGGTCACGCCGCGCAACACCACGGTGCAGCGCATCTCGCAGGTGATCCACCCGGTCGGCCGCGGCAAGAAGAAGGCCCTGCTCGCGCACATCATCAACGAGCACAAGTGGAGCCAGGTGCTGGTGTTCACCCGCACCAAGTTCGGCGCCAACAGCGTGGCCGAGTTCCTCACCAAGAACGGCATCCAGGCGATGGCGCTGCACGGCAACAAGAGCCAGAGCGCCCGCACGCAGGCGCTGGCGGGCTTCAAGAGCGGCGACATCCGGGCGCTGGTCGCCACCGACATCGCGGCGCGCGGCATCGACATCGACGAACTGCCGCATGTCGTGAACTATGAAATCCCGAACGTCAGCGAAGACTACGTTCACCGCATCGGCCGCACCGGCCGCGCGGGCGCCACCGGCGAAGCGGTCAGCCTGGTGTGCCTGGACGAAGAAGGCTTCATGCAGGAGATCGAGCGCTTCACCAAGCAGCAGATCCCGGTCAAGATCGTCGAGGGCTTCGGCCCCGAGGAAGGCGAGCGCGCCGAGCCCATCGCCATGGGCCGCCAGACCATCTGGGGCGGC
Organism: Variovorax sp. 01T432; assembly: GCF_056398605.1. Classification (NCBI taxonomy): domain Bacteria; kingdom Pseudomonadati; phylum Pseudomonadota; class Betaproteobacteria; order Burkholderiales; family Comamonadaceae; genus Variovorax; species Variovorax sp. 01T432. The sequence goes on along the minus strand of NZ_JBFTPS010000016.1, from coordinate 1,796 downwards.
GCGGGCCGTCCGCCCAGCCGTGACGTGATGCAGGCGGCCGCCAAGGCGGCGCGGCAGGAAATGATGACGCGCATTCGCGACAACAAGGCCGGACAAGGCGAACGCAGTGGCGGCGGTGGCGGCAACGGCGGTGGCCAGCGTCGCGGCGGCGGTCAAGGTGCGCCGGCCGGCCGCAACGCCAATGGCGGCGGCGGTGGCGCCCAGGGCCCTCGCGGCCAGGGCGGACGCGGGCAAGGCCCCGCGCGCGGCCCGCAGGGACCGGCACGCGCGCCTCATCACGCGCCGCATATCGCGCATGCGCCGCATCATGCGCATGACGGCCATCTGCCGCACGAAGAGCGCCAACCGCGCCATCACGGCAACAGCCACAGCCCGACGCAAGCCGACGCGGTGGCGCATCTGCGCGCCGAAGCCCTGGCGGGTGCCGTTGCGGGCCAGCCCGATCCGTTGCGCACCAGTGTCGACAGCATGGGCGGCGGTCGCGGTCGTCGCGGCGGCGGCGGTGGCGGCTACGGCGGCAACCGCTCCGGCGGCGGCGGCGGTGGCGGCCGCTCCGGCGGTGGCGGCGGCTACGGCGGTGGCGGCGGTGGCGGTCGCTCGGGCGGCGGCTACGGCGGCGGCGGCGGCGGCCGTTCCTTCGGCCGCTGACCCGCGGCGCGGAGCCTGAAGGCTCCTCATCGCTCCCAACGACACCCCTCATCGAGGGGTGTTTTTTTTTGGGAGGCCGCCCCGAGCGGCCGCCGCCTCATTCGCGAGAACGCAAGGGTCCGGGACCGGCCAGCGGCCGATTTGCGAGGTGTTCCTGCGCTTGATCGCCCCATTGGAAAGAGCGCTTGCCCGATACATTGAATCGGAGCACGGACACGTGCGCCCGTTCATTCAATCGAGCCCCCGCTCTCGTCAAAGACAGGCCAATGGAACTCAAGAACCTCGGAGCATCCCTGCGATCGACCCCCCTTGCGCGCGCCCTCCGGCCGTCGGGGATCGTGGCGCCGGGTCGCCTCCAGTCGTCCTTCATCGCCCTGGCCGGCGGCGTCGGCATCTGGGGCGCCGGCGACTGGCGCTGGGGCCCCTGGGGCGCGCTCACCGCCGCCGCCCTCCTGCTCGCCGGCGTGCAGCTCGACCGCCGCCGTCTCCGGCAGCAGGCCGTCACCCGCGACGCCACGGCCAGCTTCGTCCTCGGCACCGATCAGCTCGGCCGCGACCTGCTGCCCGTATGGAGCGCGCACATCGAAAGCTCGCGCTCGCAGATGGAAGACGCCGTCGCCGCCCTGGCGCAGCGTTTCGCGGGCATCGTGGACCGGCTCGACCAGGCGCTCAAGGCCTCGACGCAGGATGGCGACCAGGGCGTGGCCGGCGTCTTCGAACAGAGCGGCGAATCGCTGCGCGGCGTGCTCGACTCGCTGCGCGCCGCGATGGCCAGCAACGGCGCGATGCACGTCGAGGTCCAGAGCCTGAGCCGCTTCGTGGACGAGCTGCAGCAGATGGCGGCCGAAGTCGCCAGCATCGCCGCCCAGACCAACCTGCTGGCCATCAATGCCCGCATCGAGGCCGCGCATGCCGGTGACAGCGGACGCAGCTTCGGCGTGCTGGCCCAGGAGGTGCGCAAGCTCGCCGCCATGTCCGGCGAGACCGGCAAGCGCATGAGCTGATATGGCTTGATCCTGTCAAGAGGGCGAGCCGCTCTCTCCGGGTGCCGGATTTCAGAATCTTTCGCGAATGCCGGATAGGGAACGCGGCGGAGCCGGGTGCGTGAGCGACGGTTGATCATGCTGMTATGCGTGGATTGGCTACCG
>NZ_JBFTPS010000015.1:0-131221 GCF_056398605.1 Variovorax sp. 01T432 | reverse complement strand
CCCTGGGACGGCAAGGCCTTCGGCGATCTGATGGTCAAGGGCCCCTGGGTGGTCAAGGAATACTTCAAGGGCGAAGGCGGCGATCCGCTGGTCAAGGATGACGAGGGCCGCGGCTGGTTCCCCACCGGCGACGTCGCCACCATCGACCCAGACGGCTACCTGCAGATCACCGATCGCAGCAAGGACGTGATCAAGTCCGGCGGCGAATGGATCAGCTCCATCGACATCGAGAACATCGCCGTCTCCCATCCCTGCGTGGCGATGGCGGCGTGCATCGGCGTGGCGCACCCGAAGTGGGACGAGCGCCCCATCGTGGTCGTGGTGAAGAAGCCCGGCCCCGAGCTGACTTGTGCGGAACTGCTGAGCTTCTACCAGGGCAAGACCGCCAAGTGGCAGATCCCGGACGACGTGGTTTTCGTCGATGCGATACCAGTGGGCGCCACGGGCAAGATCCTGAAGGCGCGTCTGCGCGAGTTCCTGCAGGCGTACCGCCTTCCCGGCGCGGACAAGGCCTGAGTTGATCGCTCCCCTGGCAGGGAGCGGAAGGAAGCCGGGGCCCCATGGGCCCCGCGAACGAAATCAACGAAATCAGCGCTCCAGGGATCGAATCAGTTCTTCGGCCTGGGGCCATTCGCCGAAGCCGGAGGCCGGATTGAGGTGGCCGACGGCACCCGCGTTCACCAGCGTGCTGCCCCATTGCAGCGCCATCTCCTCCACGCGCCGGAAGCTCGCCAGCGGATCGTTGGTGCTCGCCGCCACGATGCTCCTGAACGGCAGTGGGCGGCTCGGCACGGGCAGCCAGCCGTTGGCTTGCAGGGCATCCCGCGTCGGGTAGCCCGCGGGCAGCGGCGTCTCGAAATCCGGGGGCGCCGCCAGCAGCGCGCCCTGCAGCGTCCTGGCATGCTTCATCGCCCAGTGCGCCAGCATGACGACCCCGCCGCTGTGCGCCACCGCCAGGATGGGCCCGTCAATGGTCTCGACGGTGCGCTGGATCGCCGCCACGCGCGCCGCGCAGTTCAGCTTGTCCGCCTCGAGAGGCGGCACCGAGACGACGCGGCGCAGAGGCATCAGCCTGCGCTCCAGCTTCGTCTGCCAGTGTTCCTCGACGTGGTCGCGCAGGCCGGGCACGATCAGGATGGTGGAATGCAAGGGTATCTTCATGTCGTCTGGAAACTGAAAGGCCACGGCGCAGGCCCGGCATCGCCAGGCCGATTCGCCGTGCCCGGATTCATCAAGGCGCGACGGCGAGCTGCACGCCGGACACCCGGGCGACGTCCGCCTCGTAGCTGCGCGCCGACCAGATGAAGGCCGCTGCCGCCAGCACACTGAAGAAAGGCACCACCGCCAGCGCCTGCTGCAGGCCCCACTGATCCGACAGCGCGCCCACCAGGAAAGGCCCGACGGCCAGGCCGAAAAGGTTCTGGAACAGCGAGAGCACGGCGGAGCCCGTCGAGCGCACGCCGGGGTGGACGACGTCGATGGCGATCCCCGACACCACGCCCACCGTGCAGGTCATGAAGAAGCCGCCCAGCAGCACCAGCCGGAACTGCGCCTCCCCCGGCGAGGTTCCGGCGAAGGCCGCCAGGAACACCACCATGGTGGCCACGCACAGCACCGCCAGTGCCGGCAGCTTGTTGCGGGGGCGGCGCACCGCGAGGCGGTCCACGACGTAGCCCCAGAAGACGCCGCCCAATGCACCGAGCAGGACCACGACGGCGGACTGCCTGGCCGCAGCCTCGGGCGACAGGCCGTGGAAGCGGTTGAGATAGCTGGGCAGCCAGGACCACACGGCCGAGACCACGACGAGCTGCATCGCCGCGCCGACGCAGACGAAGAGCAAGGTGCGGGTTCGCGCCAGCGTGCCGAAGATGTGCCTGAGCGTGCCAGCGGCCGTCTGGGTGACCTTGTCCAGCCGGGGCGTGAGGGCCACCGTCTTGTAGTCGCGCACCAGCAGGTACAGCAGGGCCATCGCCAGTCCTGGAACGCCGACCACGCCGAATGCGGCTCTCCAGCCCCACTTGGCCGCGATCACGCCACCCAGCACCACGCCCAGCACGGAACCCAGTGAGGCAGCGGCGAAGAAGGCGCCGAGAACGGCCCCGCGCAGACGCTTGGGAAACAGCGTCGAGATCAAGGCCGCGCCGACCGAGCCGTAGCCGGTTTCGCCGGCGCCCACCACCGCACGCGCGGCGAAGAGCTGGCCGAAATGGGTCGTGAACATGCAGGAGGTGGTCGCCACGCTCCAGACGGTCGCCATCACCACGATGCTCTTGACGCGGCTCACTCGATCCGCCATCAGGGCCACCGGGATACCGCCGACCGCCACGACGATGGAGATGATGGAGACCAGCGCGCCCAGCTGCTTGTCGCTCAGGCTCCATTCGTTCTTGATGTGCGGAAAGAGCGAAACGATCACCTGCCGGTCGATGTAGTCGAACAGCATCAGCCCGAAGGTCATTGCGAACGCGAACCAGGCTTGCCCCCGTCCGATCAGGTAGTCGTCCTTCTGCCCGGGCGGCGCGAATCCTGTCAAGGTCATGCTCATGATGTGTCTCCTTGGTTCTTCTGCTGTCGAGCCGGCCGGTTACGCGTGTGCCGCGTGCAGCGTGAATCCCTTGTGGCCGGGCTTGCGGTTGGGCGCAAAGCCGTTGGCCGCCAGCGTCTCCTCGGCGTTCTCGTAGAAGGTGCCGATCCTGTAGATCTCCCTCGCCTCCCCGGCGTTGGCGACATCGCGCCCCACTTCCCGGGCGATGCGCACCAGCTGCTCGATCTGCTCCACCGAACCCATCTTGCGATCTCGGCGCTGGGTCCAGATGTTGTCCTCGATGCCGCAGCGCACATGCAGGCCCATGGCAATGGCCATCATGTTGATGGGCAGCACGTTGAGCATGGAGGTTTCGAGCGTGAGCACGGAACCGTCCGGGCAGGCGCGCAGGAAATTGGCCAGGTTGTAGATGTTGGGCTGGTCGAAGCCGCCCCCGATGGCCACCCAGGTCAGGATCAAGGGCACGTTGCAGGCGTTGCGCCGCATCATGCGCTCCACCGTCTCCAGCTGCGTGATGTTGGCGAGCTGGAAGTGGGTCTGGATGCCCGCGGCGGACAGGCGGCGGATGTGCTCCTCGACCCAGCCCGGCCCCGCGGGAATGGTCATCTCGCGGTAGGCCTCGTACATGGCGGGTTCGGCCAGCGAGGTGCCGCGCAGGTCCGCCTCGGTCATCTGCTCGACGATGTTCATCTGGTTGGAATTGATGGCGATCGTCACCTGGTCGGGCCTGGGTTCGAGCTCGGCCAGCATGTGACGGGTGTCGTCGGACAGCCACTTCGCGGCCGCGCCTTCACCCTCAGGGGCGAAGGAGATGGAGCCGCCCACCTGGATGATCATCTCCGGGACACGGGCTCGAACGCCGTCGATCAGCTCGTTGAACTTGGACAGGCGCTTGGAACCCTTGCCGTCGAGTTCGCGCACGTGCAGGTGCAGCACCGTGGCGCCGGCGTTGTAGCAGTCCACCGCCTTCTGGATGTGGGATTCCATGGTGACGGGAATGTCTTCGGGGAAGTCCTCAGGCGCCCACTCCGGTCCATAGGGGGCGCAGGTGATGACGAGCTTCTGCTGGTTTTCGGGAATGAGGGATCCGTCGAGGAAGTTCATGGCGTGTCTCTGGGAGTGATTGATGGGGAACAAAGGCTGAATGCAAGGCCGGCATCAGAAGGGCTTGTCGCCCACGATGGCTGCGCGCTCCATCTTGCGATGGCACGGTGGGTAGTCCATCACCGCGTAGTGCTGGGTGCTGCGGTTGTCCCAGATCGCGATGCTGTTGGGCTTCCAGCGCCAGCGCACCTGGTATTCCGGGATGCTGGCCTGGGAGATCAGGTACTTCAGCAGGTCGGACCCGGCCTGGTTGTAGTCCTGGCCGTAGCGCACGTTCGCCTTGTTGTGGAAGTTGACGAAGTGCGTCGTGAAGGCATTGACGAAGAGCAGCTTCTCCCGTGTCTCGGGGTGCGTGCGCACCACGGGGTGCTCGGCATCCGGGTACTCGGCCTTCATGGCCAGGCGCTTTTCCCGGGGCATGGCCGCGGCAAAGGAGCTGTTGAAGCTGTGATTGGCCCACAGGTCGGCGATCCGCGCCTTGACGTCGTCCGGCAGCTTCTCGTAGGCCATGACCATGTTGGCCCACATGGTGTCGCCGCCCACCGGCGGGCACTCGACGCAGCGCAGCACGCAGCCCATCGGCGGCGTCTCGCGCCAGGTGCCGTCGGTGTGCCAGGCGTTCTCGTAGCGGTCGACGGGCGCGTCCGGCGTCTTGTAGATCTGGACCAGGCCGGGCGCGTCCGGATGGGAGGGCACCATCGGATGGTCTTCCAGCTTGCCCAGCCGGGCTGCGAAGGCCACGTGCGCCTGGCGCGAGATGTCCTGATTGCGCAGGAACAGCACCCGGTGCTTCAGCAGGGCCTGGTAGATCTCCCTGAACAGACCGTCTTCGCAGGCTGCATCGGCCAGGTTCACGTCGACCAGTTCGGCGCCGATGCTGCAGGTCAACTGTTCGACCTTCATGATGTTGTCTCCTATGGCTTGTGGTTCTCAGATGACGAAGATCGAAGAGCCCGTGGTCTTGCGCGACGCCAGGTCGCGGTGCGCCTGCGCCGCGTCTTCCAGGGCGTAGTGCTGGTTGATCTCGATCCTGATGCGACCGGCCGCCACGTGCCCGAAGACCTCGTCGGCCAGCTGCGCCTTCTCGACGGGGTCCGCGATGTAGTCGGCCAGCGCCGGCCGCGTCATGTACAGGGACCCCTTGATCGCCAGCAATTGCGGGTCGAAGGGCGGAATCGGCCCGCTGGCCGCGCCCACATAGACCATGAGGCCGCGGCGCTTGAGCGAATCCAGCGAGCCCATGTAGGTGCTGCGGCCCACGCTGTCGAACACCACGTTCACGCCCACGCCGTCGGTGATCTCGCGCACGCGGCTGGCCACGTCCTCGCGGCTGTAGTCGATGGTGTGGTCGCAGCCGTGCGAGCGCGCGATTGCGGCCTTCTCTTCGGTGGACACCGTTCCGATGACAGTGATGCCCAGGAGCCTGGCCCATTGGGCGACGATCAACCCCACACCGCCCGCGGCGGCGTGCAGCAGCAGGGTGTCGCCCTGCTTGAAGGGGTAGATGCGGCGCATCAGGTAGGCGCAGGTCAGCCCGCGCATCGTCATGGCGGCCGCGGTTTCGAAGGCGATGGATTCGGGCAGGCGGATCAGGGGCGCCGCGGCGATCAACCGCTCGGTGCTGTACGCACCCAGGGTGTTGACGAATCCGGTGTAGGTCACGCGGTCACCCACCGCCAGATGGGTCACACCCTCGCCCACTTCCAGCACGACGCCGGCGGCTTCCACGCCGATGCCGCTGGGCAGGGGAACGGCATAGGTGCCGTTGCGGAAATAGGTGTCGGCGTAGTTGAGGCCGACCGCCACATGGCGCAGCCGCACCTGGCCCGCGCCGGGCTTGCCGACTTCGACCTCTTCCATGCGAAGGACCTCCGGGCCACCCGCCTCGTGGAACCTTACAGCTTTTGCCATTGATCATGTCTCCTGGTATTGCATGGATGGAACTTTAGGCATCGCGTCGCCCGGCCGCTTCGCAACGCGCGCCATCGATTTCGCATCTCATGCCAGAATTCATCCAGGAGAAGGGCCGATCGATATGAATCCCATGGTTCGCGCAGCGGCCCTGACCAACTACCTGGAGGTCGCAAGAAGCCTCGGCTTCGATCCACGCGGCGCCCTCAGGCGCGTGGGGCTGAACCAGGCGATGCTCAAGGATCCGGAGCGGCGAATCCCGACGGACGCAGCCGTGGCCTTGCTCGAGGAATCGGCGGCCGAGTCCGGCTGCCCCACTTTCGGACTGCGCATGGCGGAGTTGCGGCAGCTGTCGCACTTCGGCGCGGTGAGCCTGCTGATCAGCCACCAGTCCACCTTGCGGGACGCCCTGATCACGACCATCAACTACAGGCATCTGCTCAACCAGAGCCTGGCCATGGAGATCGAAGACGCGGGCAAGATGGTGATCGTCCGGGCCGAGCTTGTCGCCAACGTCCCGGCGCGCCAGGCCACGGAATTGGCCATCGGCGTCGTATTCCGCATGTGCGCGGCGCTCATGGGTGCGCGGTGGCAGCCCTTCAGCGTGAATTTCAGCCATGCGGCGCCGCCCGACCTGCGCCTGCATCGTCGCCTGTTCTCCTGCAGACTGGAATTCGACAGCGAGTTCAACGGCATCGTGATTCCGGCTGCCGACCTGGACGCACCCAATCCCTCCGCCGATCCCGCCATGGCGCGATACGCGAGGCAGTTCATCGAATCCTTGCCTTCGGCGCGCGAGTCCGGCATGGCGCTGGAGGTTCGCCGCGCCGTCTATCTGATGCTGCCGACCGGACGCGCCACCATCGAGTGCGTGGCGCAAGGCCTGGGCCTGAGCGTGCGGTCGATGCAGCGCCAGCTGGACGAAGCGGGGGCGAGCTTCACATCGCTGCTCAACGAGGTGCGCCGCGAACTGGCGCCCCGCTACATGGACAATCCCAAGTACAGCCTCCAACGCGTATCGGAACTGCTCGGCTACAGCACGCCGGGCTCCTTCACCCGGTGGTTCGTCGCCCAGTTCGGCCAGATCCCGTCGGCCTGGCGCGAGGCGCACGCCGCGCAGGCGCGAAGCAGACCCGCCCGGGGCAGCTTGCGCAAGGCCTCGACAGCGGACCCGGACTCGGGCAGCCGCTAGCGGTCGATCGCGTCCTGCCCTGCCGGCGTCGCACCCTGCGCTTCAACCCACCGGAGGCCTTGCCAGGAGTCCGTTCGTGCGGGCCCAGTGAAGGGCCTGCGTGCGGCTTCCCACCCCGATGCGGCGGAACAGGCGCCACAGGTGGACCTTGATGGTGTGCTCGCTGATCGCGAGTTCCTCGGCCATCTCCCGATTGCTCAGGCCGCGCGACAGCAGGCCGATCAGCTCGGTCTGCCGCTTGGACAGCTTGGTGTTCGCGGCCACGGGGACATCGTCGTCGTCCTCGTCCGCCTGGAGCAGACCCTTCAACGCCGCCATCAGCTCCGGAGCGCCGGCGGCCTTCTCGATATAGATGTCCGCGCCCGCGCCGATGCAGAGCGCTCCATGTCCTCGGCCGGAGACGCCGAATAGACGGCCAGGGGCACGAGGGGATACGCGGCCTTCACCGCGAGCACGCCCGAATCGCCGTGCGTGTCGGGCAGGTTCAGGTCGAGGCAGATCAGATCGGGCGGCCCGACGCGCTTGACGGCCGCGCCCAGCGCATCGAGCCGGTCGAGCTCGACGAGGTTCGCAGCGGGCCGAAGCCGCCGGAACACCATCACGATGGCCTCGCGCATCATGGGATGGTCGTCGATCACAAAGACGTTCATGCGCAGGCCTTCGATGCAGAGGTGGCGGGAGGGAATATTGGACAAGGCCGGCCGCAGGCCGGACATCCTGTCGCGAGCGTCAGCGTATGCCTCATGGCCGTGCGAGTCGAGGTGAATACCCTGCCTCGGCCTCGGCCTGGGGCTCCGACCTGCTGGCCGCAGGGACCTTGGCCAGACGCGCCGCGTTGAGGACGACCACGAACGAACTGCCCGCCATGCCCAGGCCGGCGAGCCAGGCCGGCAGCCAGCCGGCCAGCGCCAGCGGCACGCACAACGCGTTGTAGCCGGCCGCCCACCACAGGTTCTGCCGCACCACGCGCAGCGTGCGGCGGGCCTGCGCGATGGTCTGCGAGATGGCGGCGAGCGAATCGCCCAGCACGACGAAGTCGGCGCGCGCCTGGGCCAGCGGCACCGCGTTGCCGAAGACGAAGGAGGCATCCGCGCGCGCGAGCACCGGACCGTCGTTGAGCCCGTCGCCGACCATGGCGACGCGCCGGCCGCTGGCCTGGAGCGCCTGCAGGACGTGCAGCTTGTCTTCGGGCGAGCAGTCGCCCCGCACATCGCCGATGCCGGCGCGGCCGGCGACTTCGCGCGCGGCGGCGGCACGGTCGCCGGACAGAAGGTGGACCGACAGCCCCTGCGCCTTCAGCGCCTCGACCGTGTCGACGACATCGGGGCGCAAGTCCTCGGCCAGCACGAAGCTCGCGACCCAGCCCTGCGCGTCGCGCAGGTGCACCTGGGCAGCCTCGACGCGCAAGGGCTCGACGCCGCAGAAGGCCGCCGAACCCAGGCGCATGCACTGCGCCGTGTCGCCCACGCCCTTCTTCCGGCACAAGCGGCCTTCGAGGCCCAGCCCGGCATGCTCGGTGAGTCGGAGCAGTTCCCAGGACGGCTCCGCACGGTACTGCGCGCTCCACGCGGCGGCCAGCGCCCGCGCGCTGGGATGCAGGGACTGCGCACCGATCGCCGCGGCCATCTCCAGGGCATCGCCCGGACGCAGGCCGTTTCGGCAGTAGATCCGTTCGAGGCGCGGCGTGCCGCGCGTGAGCGTGCCCGTTTTGTCGAACACCACCGTGTCGATGGAGGCCAGCGCCTCCAGGCCCTGGAGGTTGCGCGCCAGCACGCCGCCGCGGGCCAGCACGCCGGCGCTCGCCAGCATCGCGGCCGGCGTGGCGAGCGACAGCGCGCAGGGGCAGGTGACGATCAGCACCGCGACCGCCGCCATCAGGGCCTTGCCGGTATCGACGTGCCACCAGAGCGCGACGGCCAATGCGGCCGCCGCCAGCACCGCGATCAGGAAGGGGCGCGCCACGCGATCGGCCAGTTGCGCCAGGCGCGGCTTCTGCAGCGAGGCGCTTTCCATCAGCGCGACGATCTGCGCGAAGCGGGTGCCCTGCCCCAGCGATTCGATGCGCACCTGCACCGCCTGCGCCAGGTTGTGGCTGCCGGCCAGCACGCGCGCGCCACGGGGGCGCGGCACCGGGCGCGCCTCGCCCGTGAGCAAGGCCTCGTCGGCGGAGGTGTCGCCGGCGATCACGATGCCGTCGCCCGGAAAGGCCTCGCCGGGCAGCACGCGCACCACGTCGCCGGGCGCGAGGCGCCGCACGGCGACGCGCGTGAAGCTGCCGTCGGCGCCCAGGCGCTCGACGCTGTCGGGCAGCCGGTTCATCAGCGCCTCGAGCGATCCGGCGGTGCGCCCGCGCAGCCGCGTCTCCAGCCAGCGGCCGGTGAGCAGGAAGAACACGAACATCGTGAGGGAGTCGAAGTACACCTCGTGACCCAGCGGGCCGGCCGGGTCGAAGGTGCCGGCGGTGCTGACCGCGAAAGTGATCGCCATGCCGAGCGCGACCGGCAGGTCCATGCCGATGCGGCGCGCGCGCAGGTCCTGCCATGCGCTGCGGAAGAAGGGCCCGCAGGAGAACAGGAGCACGGGCAGCGTGAGCACCCAGGAGGCCCAGCGCAGGAGCTGCGCGGCGTCGGGCGACATGTCGCCCGGCTGCGCGATGTACGCGGGGTAGGCGTACATCATCACCTGCATCATGCAGAAGCCCGCGACCAGCCAGCGCCAGAGGGCCATCCGCGCTTCATGCGCGCGCCGGGTGCGCAGGGCGATGTCGCCGGCCGGCACGAGGCTGTAGCCCGCGGCGGCGCAAGGCGCCATCCAGGCCGACGGCTTCACGGCGGCGGCCGACCACACGACGCGCGCGCGCCGGCTCGCGGCGTTGACCTCGGCCTTCAGCACGCCGGGCACGCGCGACAGCAGGCTCTCGACGGTGAAGGCGCAGGCCGCGCAGTGCATGCCCTCGACGACGACCTGCGACTCCCAGCGTCCCATCGGATCGCCGTCGAGGGGGCGGCCGAAGGCCGGCCATTCGGCCGGGTCGTCCAGCAGCGACAGGTCCGCGCGCGCTGCGTCGTCGGTCCCTGCCTGAGGGAAGAGGCCAGGCCCGGCCTCGGCGAAATCGAGCGCAGCTTGCATGGCGCAAGCCTAGTGACGCGCGGCCGCGGCGTCCTTGATGTGGATCAAGCCTGGCGGCGGCAAGGCGTCTACGCTCCAGCCATCATCCACATGACTCAAGAAGAGACAATCCCATGTTCAAACGCATCCTGGTTGCCACCGACGGTTCCGCGCTCTCGAAGAAGGCCGTGACAAGCGCCATCGCCCTCGCGGCTCAGAATGACGCCGAGCTGGTGGCGCTCACCGTGGTGCCGCGCTACCCGAAGAACTACTTCGACGGCGCGATGGAGTTCTCGCATGAGGATGTCGCGCGCGTCGAGAAGCAGTGGGCCGAAAAGGCGCAGGGCGCGCTCGATGCGGTGGGCGAGCGCGCCAAGGCCGCCGGCGTCAGGATCAAGACGGCCACGATCAACTCGGACCTCGTGGCAGAGTCCGTGATCGCGGCCGCGAAGAAGCACAAGAGCGACCTGATCGTGATGGCCTCGCACGGCCGCAAGGGCATCAAGCGCCTGCTGCTGGGCAGCGAGACCCAGCACGTGCTCACCCATTCGAACCTGCCGGTGCTGGTGCTGCGCTAGTCGGTTCCCGCCGCGCGAGGGCCCACGGCAGCCTTGCCCCTTGTCCTGCACACGCGGCGGCGCTTCCCGGCTACAGTGGGCGCAGCATGACGAACATGAATGTCCGCGGATACGCGCTGTGGCTGATCCTGCTGCTGGCACCGGCGATGGCGTTGGCGCAGGGCAGCGAGGGCGCTGCCGGCCTCCTCGCCAAGTACAAGGCCAACACGCCGCTGTTCGAGCACAACATGTTCGGCCGCCCCCTGATGCTCGAATCGACCGAGGCGCCGGACAAGTTGATCGGCGACATCCATGCGGTGATCGATCAACCTTTCGGCAAAGTGAGCGATTCGCTGAAGGCACCCGCGGTGTGGTGCGAGATCCTGATGCTGCACCTGAATACCAAGCACTGCGCCGTGCAGGAGAGCGCGGGCGCGACCACCGTGGCGGTCGCGCTCGGCCGCAAGTTCGACCAGCCGGTCTCGGAGGCGCAGCGCATCGAATTCGCCTGGCGGCCGGCCACCCTCGCATCGGACTATCTCTCCGTGGAGCTGACCGCGCCATCCGGCCCGCTCGCGACCCGCAACTACCGCATCGAGCTGGAGGCCACGCCGCTCGATGCCGGCAAGACCATCATCCATCTCGCCTACAGCTATTCCTACGGCTTCGCCGCGCGCCTGGCGATGCAGGGCTACCTCGCGACAATCGGCAGCGACAAGGTCGGCTTCACCGTGACGGGCAAGGACTCGGCGGGCCAGCCCGACTATGTGGGCGGAGTGCGGGGCGTGGTGGAGCGCAACACGATGCGCTATTACCTCGCGATCGACGCCTACCTGAGCGCACCGGGCGACCAGCGGCTCGATGAACGCCTGGCCCAGTGGTTCGACGGCACCGAGCGTTTTGCGCGGCAACTCCATGAAGTGGACCGGGGCGACTACATCGCGATGAAGCACAGGGAGTTCACGCGCATGAAGGCAACGCGCTAGCGGCACCGGGCCTTCGAGGCCACGCGCCGGACCTTCAGCCGCCCGTCCGGCGTCCGCCCATGGCGCGCAGCGCGCGCTTGTCGCCGGGCAGGCCCAGCCGCTTGGCGAGGCGGGTGAGATTGCCGCGGTCGATGCCGAGCGCGCGCGCCGCCGCCGCCCAGTTGAAGTCGTTGCGCGCCAATGCCGACTCCACCAGTTCGCGCTCCAGCGTGGCCACGGCATCGCGCAGGCCCTGCCCTTCACTCAGGCGCGCCGGCGCGGGCTGCGCGCCCAGCAAGGCCTCGGGAGCCTCGCTCGCGGTGACGGCCGGGCGATGGTCGGCTCCCGGCAGGTCGAGATCGCCCGCCGAAAGACTCAGGATGCGCGGGCGCTGCGGCTGGCGGCCCAGCGCCTTCAACACGGTGCGCCCGAGCAGATGCTCCAGCTCGCGCACATTGCCGGGCCAGTCGTAGGCGAGCAGCGCGGCCTGGGCGCTCGCGTCCAGCCGCAGGCCGCCCAGGCCCAGCCGCGAGCGGTTCTCCTCCAGGAAGAAGCCGCTGAGCAGCAGCATGTCGCGCCCGCGCTCGCGCAGGGGCGGCACGCGCACCGGGTAGACGCTCAGGCGGTGATAGAAATCCGCGCGCAGCCGCCCTGCCCGCACTTCGTCGGCCAGGTTGCGGTTGCTCGCGGCGATGAGGCGCACGTCGACGCGGTGTTCGCGGTCCGATCCAAGCCTCTGCAGCTGGCCGCTTTGCAGCACGCGCAGCAGCTTGGCCTGCGCCTGCAGCGGCAGCTCGCCCACTTCGTCCAGGAACAGCGTGCCGCCGTCGGCCAACTCGAACTTGCCGGGACGCTCGGCGACCGCACCCGTGAACGCGCCCCTCACATGGCCGAAGAGCTCGCTTTCGACCAGGGTGTCGGGCAACGCGGCGCAATTGAGGCTGATCATGGGCCGCGACGCGCGGGACGAGCCCGCGTGCAGCGCCTCGGCGACCAGTTCCTTGCCGACGCCGGTCTCGCCCTGGATCAGCACGGCCAGTTCGCTGGCACTGACGAGTTCGATCTCCTTTTGAAGCTGGCGCATCGCCGGGCTGCGCCCGAGCAGGGTGCGTTCGCGAGGCGTCGCCGCCAGGCGGTAGCCCTCGGCGCGAAGGCTCTCGTGCTCCACGCGCGACTTGAGCTGCTCGATGCGATTCACCACGCTGACGGTGGCGGCGGCCAGGCTGCCGAAGGATTCCAGCGCGGCCAGGTCGACGCTGGAGAAGCGACCCGGCGTCAGCGCATCGAGCGTCAACAATCCCCAGGGCTTTTCCTCCAGATGGATGACACAGCCCACGCAGTCGTGCACCGGCAGATGGCCGTCCAGGCCGTCAACCAGGCCGTCGTAGGGGTCGGGCAAGGCGCTGTCGGCCGGGAAGCGCATGGGCCCGTCGGCCTCGAGCAAGGCCGCGAAGCGCGGATGCTCCTCGACACGGAAACGCCGGCCCAGCGTGTCGCTGCTCAAGCCGTCCACGGCCAGGGGCAGAAGCCAGCCCTCTTCCAGGCGAAGCAGGGCCACGGCATCGCAGGGCAGGAGGATGCGCAAGGCCTCCAGCAGGCGCCGATAGCGTTCGGCCGCGGGCAGCTCGCGCGCAATGTCGGCGACCAGCGGGACCAGCGCCTGGAGCAGAGGATGGGACGTCATTTCGACACGAATCGAGTCATGATGACCTCATGGTAACCGTGTCACATTGACATCTTCGTCCGCTAAGCCATTGATCTTTCAAGAAGCGCCCCCTGGAACGGCGATTGCAATGAATAACTCGTCATTCACCGCTTCAAGGATTCTCAATGCTGACAGGACAACAGAAGTCCATCATTTCCGCCACCGTGCCGCTGCTCGAAACCGGCGGCGAGGCGCTCACCACGCATTTCTACAAGATTCTCCTGGGGGAGCATCCGGAGGTGCGCCCCCTCTTCAACCAGGCCAACCAAGCCAGCGGCGAGCAGCCGCGCGCGCTCGCCAATGGCGTGCTCATGTACGCGCGCAACATCGACCGGCTCGAAGCGCTCGGCGATCTCGCCGCGCAGATCGTCAACAAGCATGTCTCGCTGCAGATCCTGCCGGAACACTACCCCGTCGTCGGCGCCTGCCTGCTGCGGGCGATCCGGGAAGTGCTCAGCGCGGAAGTCGCGACGGACGAAGTGATCGCGGCCTGGGCCGCCGCGTACGGGCAGCTGGCCGACATGCTGATCGGCGCCGAGAAGCAGGTCTATGACAGCAAGGCGCAGGCCGCAGGCGGCTGGCGCGGCGAACGCGAATTCAAGGTCGCGCGCAAGGAGGCCGAGAGCGAAGAAATCACCTCCTTCTACCTGGCCCCGGCCGACGGCAAGCCGGTGCTCGACTTCCAGCCGGGCCAGTACATCGGGCTGCGGCTCTTCGTCGACGGGCAGGAGATTCGCCGCAATTATTCGCTCTCCGCCGCGCCCAACGGTCAGACCTACCGCATCAGCGTCAAGCGCGAGAACGGCGGCCTCGCGTCCAACCACCTGCATGACGACGTGCAGGTGGGAAGCTCGATCCAGGTGTTCCCGCCCTCGGGCATGTTCACGCTGGCCGATACCGACCGGCCCCTGGTGCTGATCAGCGGCGGCGTGGGCATCACGCCGACGCTGGCGATGCTGGAGGCCGCCCTGCAGACCTCGCGGCTGGTGCACTTCATCCACTTCGCCCGCGACCGCGGCGTGCATGCGTTTCGCCACACGATCGACGCGCTCGCGCGCAAGCACCCGCAGCTGGAGCGCTTCTATTGCTATGACGAAGCACCGCAAGACGGGGCCGAGGCACCGCACGCGGTCGGCCGCGTCAGCACGCAACAGCTTGCACAGTGGCTTCCCGGCAAGGCGAGCGAGATCGATGCGTACTTCCTCGGGCCCAAGCCCTTCATGAAGCAGGTCCGCAAGTCGCTGCGCGCGCTGGGCGTCCCGGACCCGCAGGTGCGCTACGAGTTCTTCGGGCCGGCTTCGGCGCTGGAATAGGCGGGGCTGCAAGAATGGCCGAGCTGTTGCGAATCCAGGAGCCCGCCAGGGCGCCACGCGCGAAGGCCAGCCTGCAGGCCTTCCTCGGCCTGGCCTTTCGGCCGCTATACCTGGCGGGGTGCGGCTGGGCCGCGATCGCGATCGGGCTGTGGGTCTTCGCGCCCCAGTGGATCGCCCAGCCGCTCCTGGGCATCGCGTGGCATGCGCACGAGATGCTGTGGGGCTTCATCGCGACCATCGCGGTGGGCTTCCTGCTGACGGCCGGCGCCAACTGGACGGGCATCAATCCCTTGCACGGCAAGCCGCTCGCCGGGCTGTGCATGCTGTGGCTGGCCGCGCGGCTCGGCTTCCTGGCCGGAGGCCGGACCCTGTTCTTCCTGGCCGCGGCCTGCGAGCTGGCCTTCTTCATTCTGGCCGCGGCGGCGCTGCTGCGCGCGGTCCACAAGTCCCGCAACCAGCGCAACTATGGCGTGCCCTGGATGCTGCTGGCGCTGGGCGCGGCCGATGCCCTCTACCTGAAGGCGGCACTGGCCGGCGACTACACGCTGCTGATGCGGCGCTTCGACATCGGGCTGATCTGCATGGCGATGATCGCGCTGCTGGTCGCGCGCCGCGTCATTCCCTTCTTCGCCATGCGGGCGGTGGCCGGTCTGCAGATCCCGATGCACACGCGCAGCGGGCAGCTGCAGCTGGCCACCAGCGCGGCGGCACTCGCTCTCGCAGGGCTGGGCCTTGCCGGGCCGATGGCGCTCATGCTGGCGCTCACCGGCGCCATCTCCCTGGCGCAGGTGCTGGCATGGAAGCCATGGGCCGTGCGCCGTCAGCCCCTGCTCTGGATTCTGTATGTCGGCTACGCCATGCTCGGGCTCGGCCTGCTGCTGGCGGCCGCCCATTCTGCCGGCTTCGTCGAGCGGCGTGGCCTGCATGTGCATGTGATCGCGGTGGGGGGGTTTTCGGTGTTGATCATCGGCATGGTCACGCGCACCGCGCTCGGGCACCTGGGCCGCCCGCTGGCGGCCGATCGAAGCATGCGGGCGAGCTACGGCCTGATGATCTGCGCGCTCTTGCTGCGCCTGCTGGCGCTGGCGCCTTCGGCCGCCAGCCCGGCGGCGCTTCGGCTGGCCGGCATCGCATGGCTCGGCGCCCTCGGCTTGTACCTTTGGCGTTTCGCGCCGATACTCATTCGCCCGCGTGTCGACCAGGCGCAGCAAGCGCCGATCATTCGTGGCAAACCGTTGCAAGGCCATCCGACAATCCGCGCCTAGGAGCCCGCCATGCTCGCAGCACCGACGTCCGAATCCTCGATCGGAGTCCGCTGATGGACAGCGCCATCCTCAGCCTGCTCGGCGCATTCATCCTGTCCATCATCGGCCTGTTCGCCTTCATCTGGTCCATGCGCCAGGGACTGCTGGTGGAGAACCCCCGGGCCGCCTCCGTGATCTTCGCGCACGGCGAGATCGGCAAGGTCGACGACCCGGCGCTCAGCGACGCGGCCCAGCATTCGATGCAGGCCGAGGCCAACCTGCCGGGCATGAAGCAGTTGCCGATCGATGCCGCCGAGCTGCGCGACCGCGTCGATGCCGACAGCTCCAGCGCCTTCCCGGTCTTCATGTTCGTGGTCTTCGCGTGCATGTGGCTGCTGATCGGCTCGGCCGCGGGGCTGGTGTCGTCCATCAAGCTGCACGAGCCCGACTGGCTCACGAGTCAGGCCTGGATGACCTTCGGACGGCTGCGCACGGTGCATCTGAATGCCGTCCTCTACGGCTGGATCACCAACGCCGCGCTCGGCATGATCCTTTGGGTGCTGCCGCGCCTGCTGCGCACCCCGCTGGTCGGCGGCATCTGGGCCATGCTCGGCGGCGCGCTCATCAACACCGGCATCGCGGGCGGCGTGGGCGCGATCGCGGCGGGCTGGACCGACGGCATGGAATACCTGGAGATTCCGTGGCAGATCGCGATCTTCATCTTCGCCGGCTTCGTGCTGGTCATCCTGCCCGCCCTGTTCACGCTGGTGAACCGCAAGGTGGAGCACCTGTACGTGAGCGTCTGGTACATGGTGGCGGCGCTGCTGTGGATCGCGCTGCTGTTCCTGGTGGGGAAGCTTCCGGGCGTGCACACGGGCGTGGAGCAGGCCACCACCAACTGGTGGTACGGCCACAACGTGCTCGGGCTGTGGTTCACGCCGGCCAGCGTCGGCGCCATCTACTACTTCCTGCCGAAGATCATCGGCCGGCCGGTGCGCTCCTACAACCTGTCGATCCTCGGCTTCTGGACGCTCGCCTTCTTCTACGGGCAGGTGGGCGGGCACCACCTGATCGGCGGGCCGGTGCCGGGCTGGCTGACCACGCTGTCGATCGTGCAGAGCGTGATGATGGTGATCCCGGTGGTGGCCTTCGGCATCAACATGGCGGGAACGATGCGCGGGCGCATGCACCTGGCGGTCTACTCGCCGACGCTGCGCTTCATGATGTTCGGCGGGCTCATGTACCTGCTGTCTTCGCTGCAGGGCTCCTTCGAGGCGCTGCGCAGCATCAACGCCGTCACGCACTTCACGCACCACACGGTGGGGCATGCGCACCTGGGCGCCTATGGCTTCGTCAGCATGGTGCTGTTCGGCGCCATCTATTTCATGATGCCGCGGGTGCTGAACTGGGAGTGGCCCTATCCGCGGCTGATCACGCTGCATTTCTGGCTGGCGGCGATCGGCATCGTCATCTACTTCGGCGGCTTGAGCATCGGCGGCTGGCTGCAGGGCGTGGCCATGCTGGACGCGAACCGGCCCTTCATGGATTCGGTCACGCTGATGGAGCCTTACCTGGTGTCGCGCTCGGTGGGCGGCTCGCTGATGGTGCTGAGCCACCTCGTGTTCGTCGGCCACTTCCTGGCGATGGCGCTGCGCTTCGGGCCGACGCGCGCGGGCGCCGCCCTCTTCTGGCAACAGGGCCAGCAGGCGGATGCCGCCGCGAAAGCCGCCCATGGACAATGAAGTCAAGCTGACCGCGGGCGCCATGGTGGCCCTGGGCGTCGCCACGGCGGCGCTGGTGGTCATGCCCTACATCCAGGTGCGCGACATCCAGCCGCTGCCCGGGCTCAAGCCCTATACCGATGCGCAGTTGCGCGGCCGGCAGGTCTACATTTCCAACGGCTGCGTCTACTGCCACACGCAGCAGCCGCGCGATCGCAATTTCGGGCCGGACTTCTCGCGCGGCTGGGGCCGCCCCTCGGTGCCGGCCGACTACTTCTACGACAAGCCGCATCTGCTGGGCAGCATGCGCACCGGCCCGGACCTCTTCAACATCGGCGCGCGCCAGCCCAGCCGGGACTGGCACCTGGGCCACCTCTACCAGCCCAGGGCCTTCGTGCCGGGCTCGATCATGCCGTCCTACCCCTTCCTGTTCTACGTGAAGGACAAGGCGGAGCCGGATGAAGTGGTCGTGGTGATCCCGCCGGGCTTCAGGCCCAACGTCGACAAGGTGGTGGTCGCGACGCCGGAGGCGCTGGACCTGGTGAAGTACCTGCAGGGCATGAACCACACCTACCCCGTGCTGCCGCCCGAGCCCAAGCCGGAGCCGGCCAGGCCCCAACCCAAGTCCTGACTGACCCGGGGAAGCCGCACCATGTCGAACGCATCCCAGCACCGCGAGGAAGCCGACCCCTTCGAGCGCACCCGGCCCGTGCCGCTGATCGTCGCGGCCCTGACACTGGTGGTGGTGCTCTGCGGCGTGGGCTATATCCTCACCTCCGAATCCTTCGGCCCCGCGGCCTTCGGGGACCGGCGCACCATCGCCGACCTGCGCGGCGCGAGCGTGCAGCCGGGCCAGGCGGCCGATGGCAAGCAGGTGTTCGCGGCCAACTGCGTGGCCTGCCATCAGGCGACCGGGCTGGGCCTTCCGGGCGTGTTCCCGCCTCTGGACGGATCGGAATGGGTCAATGGCGACGAACGCATCCTCGCCAACATCCTGCTGCACGGCATCACCGGGCAGATCACGGTGCAGGGCAAGAGCTTCGCGGGCGCAATGCCCTCGTTCGCGCAGCTCAGCGATGCCGAGCTGGCGGCGGTCGCCAGCCACGTGCGCTCGAACTGGTCCAACAAGTCGGCGCCCTTGACGGCGGAGCTGTTCGAGAAGGAACGCAAGGCGAGCGAGCGCACCACGCCCTTCGCCGGCGGCGACGAGCTGAAGGCGCTCGCCGGCAAGGCGCCCTGAGGCGAAGCGCCCATGTCGATGCTTCGCACCGCGATCGCCAGCGCCGCGATGGCGATCGCCTCGTATGCGGCGGCGCAATGGCTCACGCATGATTTCCAGGTGTGGACGGCCGAGGGAGAGCGGCGCCTCGCGGTCGCGCTGCATCCGGTGCCGGCGCCGCCCGTCGGCATGGTGGGTGTCGGCCTGCAGGGCGAGACGCTGGAGGCGCTGCTCGCGCAGGGCGCGCCGACGATCGTCGATTTCATGTACACGCGCTGTGTCAGCGTCTGTTCGGCGCTGGGGAGCATGTTCCAGCAGATGCAGGCCGCGATCGCCGCGGACGACGCTGCGCCAGGCACCGTGCCCCTGCACCTGCTGTCGATCAGCTTCGATCCCGCGCATGACGACCCGAAAGTGCTGGCGGCCTATGCCGCCCGCCTCCATGCCGACCCGCGCATCTGGCGCTTCGCCAGCGCCGCCACCGCATCGGACATGCGGCGCCTGCTGGATCGCTATCAGGTGACGGTGATTCCCGACGGCCTCGGCGGCTACGAGCACAACGCCGCGCTGCTGGTGGTGGATGGCGGAGGGCGGCTGGTGCGGGTGTTCGACTACACCGAGCTGGACATGGCGCTTGCCTACGCGCATTCGCTGCCCGTCGCGGGCCCAAGGCCATGAAACATCTCCACGTGGGCCGGAAGGCTCGGGCGGCGCTCGGCGCCCTGCTGCTGCTCGGCCTCATGCTGCCGACGCCGCGCGCCCTGCTGGAATCCGGCATGCGGCTGCACATGCTGGTGCAGTACCCCGCCCTGATGCTCGCCGGCGCGCTGCTGGCGCAGGCGGTGCCATCGTCGCTCGGCCGCGGGCTGTCGGGCTGGAACGAGCTGGGCATCACCGGCCTGGGCGCGGGGGCGCTCATCCTGTCCGTGCTGATGATTCCGCGCGTGCTCGATCTGGCGCTGGTCGATGGCCGGGTGGAGTCGGTCAAGTTCGTCGCGCTGCTGTTCGCCGGCGCCGCGCTGTGGTCTTCCTGGCGAGACGCGGGCCTGGTCGTGCAGGCCTTCTTCCTCGGCGGCATCCTGCCGATGACGGTCATGGCCGGCACGCTCTACAGCGACTCGCCGCTGCGGCTGTGCAATGCCTACCGCCTCGACGACCAGCAGGAGCTGGGCCTGGCGCTGGTGTGGATGGCCGTCGCGGCGGGCGGCATGTGGTTGCTGGCGGCGGGCCGGCGCTTGCTGGCGCCGGGGCCCGGCGGGCCCGGCGACGACGGCGCGGAAGCGGGCGCCTAAGGCGCCAGGGCGCGGTCGTCGCCCCCGGGCAGCTCGCGCTCGCGGCGCCATGCGGCCGGCGGCTTGCCCACCAGGCGCTTGAAGGCGCGCGCGAACGCCGCCTCGGAGTCGTAGCCGACATCCAGCGCGATCGCCGCGACGGTGCCGCGCGTCTCGAGCAGCATCCGGGCCGCGGCCTGCATGCGCCACTGCGCCAGGTACTGCATGGGCGGCACGCCGACCAGCTGGACGAAGCGTTCGTGCAGGGCCGAGCGCGACAGCCCGACCAGCCGCCCGAGCTCGTCGATGGTCCAGTCCCGCGCCGGCTCCTTATGCAGCAGCGCCAGCGCGCGGCCGACGAAGCGATCGCGCAGGCCGGCGAGCCAGCCCGCGCCTTCGGTGGGCAGCTGATCGGCATAGCGCCGCACGGCATCGACGAACATCATCTCGCTCATGCGCGCCAGCATCGCCTCGCCGCCCGGGCGCCGGGCGCGCGACTCGGACGCCGCCTGCTGCGTGAACTTCGCAATCCACGCGTCATCGTCGCCGGCGCGCAGATGCAGCATGCGCGGCAGCGCCGCGATCAAAGGGTTGAAGGGCCGCAGGTCGCAACCGAGAAACCCGCACACGATGCTGGCATCCGCCTCGCGCTCGACCAGGGCCGAATACGAGCCCTGGGAGCCCTCGAAGGCGATCTGCAGCGGCAAGGGCTCGACCTTGGTGCTCGGCAACCAGCTCAGGTCGGGGTCGCCGCGCATACCGGCCGCGCTCGACACCACATGGGCGTCCCCTTGCGGAAACATCACCACGTCGCCGGCGAACAGCTGCACCGAGGGCCCGCCTGGAATGCCGGCCCAGCAACTGCCCTGCGCGACCGCGTGGTATTCCATCACGTGCTCGACGCCGGGCATCAGCAGCGGCGCGAGTTCGCGCGCGGGCGGCGCCTCCGCGGCCCACTCGCTGCTGCCGCTGATGTTGAAGAACACGGCCCCGCGCAGGCGAATGCCGCGCAGCACATCCGAGAGCGTGTCCTGGCTCATGTCACGGCCGCCGCGGCGTTTCGATCAAGCGGCGCGGACGCGCGGCAAAGGCCGCCGGGCGCGCATCGACCACGACGGACGCGCGAGCAAGTTCCGGCGACGTCGGGTGAAGCGAGGGAACGGGCGCGCTCGAAGAATGAATCCACCCTTCGCGACCGGGTCGCGGTGGAGCCTTCATCAACCCGTTCACTTCCGGAGCGTCACATGCATTCACTGCCCTACCTTACGCTGGACAAGGATGTCCGGCAATTGCAGCTGTCCGATGCCCAAGCCCTCGCGGCGCGCATTTCCGGCGGCGTCCTCAGCCGTGGCGACGAGGCCTACGACGAGGCGCGCAAGGTCTGGAACGCCACCATCGACCGGCGGCCGGCCTTGATCGCGCGCTGCCTGACGGATGCCGATGTCCAGGCCGCGGTGCGCTTCGCCGCCGAGCACCGGATGCTGCTGAGCGTGCGCGGCGGCGGCCATCATATTGCCGGCAATGCGGTCGCGGAAGGCGGCCTGATGATCGACCTATCGGGCATGCGCGAGATCGGCATCGACGCCGCGCGCCAGACCGCGCGCGTCGGCGCGGGCGCGCTGCTCGGCGACTTCGACCGCGAGGCGCAGCGCCATGGCCTGGCCACGCCGCTCGGCATCAATTCCACCACCGGCGTCGCCGGGCTCACGCTCGGCGGCGGCTTCGGCTGGCTGACACGCCGCCACGGCATGACGATCGACAATCTCCTGAGCGCCACCGTCGTGACAGCGGACGGCGCGGTGCGCACCGTCTCGGGCACCTCGGAGCCCGACCTGTTCTGGGCGCTGAGAGGCGGCGGCGGCAACTTCGGCGTGGTGAGCTCGTTCGAGTTCCAGCTCCACCCGGTCGGGCCCGAGGTCCACGCCGGCCTGGTCGTCTACCCGTTCGCGCAGGCGCGCCAGGTCCTGCGCGCATGGCGCGACTTCAGCGCCGACGCGCCCGACGAGCTGAGCGTGTGGACGGTGCTGCGCAAGGCGCCCCCGCTGCCTTTTCTTCCGGCATCGGTCCATGGGACCGAGGTGGTCATCTTTCCCCTGCTCTACAGCGGCGACGTGGAAGCGGGCCGGCGGGCCGCCGCGCCGGTGGCGGCGTTCGGCGACCCCGTCGGGGTCGCCCTGGCGGCGATGCCCTACAGCGCATTCCAGTCCGCCTTCGATCCGCTGCTGGCCCCGGGCGGGCGCAACTACTGGAAGTCGAACAACTTCAGCAGACTCGGCGACGCGGCGATCGACCTCATGATCGCCTCCGCCGCCCGCCTGCCGGGGCCGGAGTGCGAGATCTTCGTGGCCCAGCTCGGCGGCGCGATGGCGCGCGTGAATCCGGCGGCCACGGCCTTCGTAGGCCGCGATGCGCGGTTCATCATGAACGTGCATGGCCGCTGGTCGGATGCGCACGATGACGAGCGGGTGCGCGCGTGGGCGCGGCAGGCCTTCCAGGAAGCCGCGCCGCACGCCACGGGCAGCGGCTACGTCAACTTCCTGACGGAGGATGAAGCCGAGCGCGTCAGCGCGAGCTACGGCGCGAACTACCCGCGCCTTCAGGCGGTCAAGCAGCGCTTCGATCCGGACAACCTGTTCAGGATGAACCTGAACATCGAGCCAGCCGCGCCACGGCGCCGGGGCGGACCATGAGCACCTCACGCGCCGCGGCCAGCCGGGGGAGGACCGGCTCATGACCGCCTTCGATCCGCGCGGCTGCGCCGTGACCGGCGCGACGCCGGCCGCGCTGGACGCCTGCGAGCGGGCGCTCGCCGCCTTCCAGTGCTGGCACAGCGGCGCCGACGAGCCGCTCGCCGTGGCGCTGCGGGAGGCACCCGCTTTCGTGATGGCGCATGTGCTGCAGGCCTACCTGTTGCTCGGCAGTCGCGATCCGCGCCGCGTACGGTCGGCGCGCCCGGTGTTGGCGCGCGCCGCCGCGCTGCCGGCCAACCCGCGCGAACGCCTGCACCTGGCGGCGATCGCCGCCGTGCTGGCCGACGACTACGAAGGCGCCAAGGCACGGCTGGGCGAGGCCTTGCGGCTGCAGCCGCGCGATGCGCTCGCGCTGCAGGTGGCGCATGCCTTCGACCATGTCACCGGCGACGTCGAGCGGCTGAACGCGCGCGTGGCGGCGGTGCTCCCGGCGTGGTCGAGCGAGCTGCCCGGCTACCACGCGGTGCTGGCCATGCATGCCTTCGGTCTCGAGGAGTGCGGCGAGTACGAGCGCGCCGAGCGGGCCGCCCGCGCGGCGCTGGCCCTGCACGCGGACGACCCGAGGGCGCATCACGTGATGGCGCATATCTTCGAGATGACCGAGCGGCCGCAGGCGGGTGCGCACTGGATGGACGCGCACATGGCCTGCTGGAGCGAGAACACGGTCGTCGCCACGCACTGCTGGTGGCACCTGGCGCTGTTCCACCTGGCCCAAGACCGGCCGGAGCGCGCGCTGGCCTTGTACGACCGGCGCATCCGCGCCCGGCGGACAGGCGACGTCGCCGACCTGATCGATGCCGCGGCGCTGCTGTGGCGTCTTCAGTTGGCCGGCTGCGATGCCGGGGTGCGCTGGGTCGAACTGGCCGCGGCCTGGGAGCCGCTCGCCGATGACGGCTTCTGCAGCTTCACCGATCTGCACGCCATGCTGGCCTTCGTCGGTGCGCGCGACTGGGGTCGGGCGCGGCGGCTCGAGCAGGCGCTGGCCAAGGCCCAGACACTGCCGACGCGGCATGGCGAGACCACGCGCCGGGTCGGGCTGCCCGCATGTCGCGCCCTGATGGCCTTCGGCCGCGGGGACCACAGCCTCGCGATCACCCTGCTCGCCAGCCTGCCGGCGCTGGCACACCGGATCGGCGGCAGCCACGCGCAGCGCGATGTGCTGCATCTGACCTTGCTGCAAGCCGTTGAGCGGATTCGCCGGCCGGCACGCCGGGGGCGCGTTGCCGTCGATGCTCAGGCGCGGTGATGGGAGACTCCCGGGGCGCTCATAGGCATGCGTACATGGATGCCGGCCCCGGGAGTGTCCGTCTTGCGCTTCCCTTTTTCGCCTGTTGGTGACGTGTGACGCTTGGGATTCTGCAATGGCTTGGCGGCCAGGAATCTGACGAATTCTGACGGCCGCTCACGGACTCACTTGACGGCGACCACCCGTGCGGCCGTGTCTGCCGTGCCGATCCAGCGGCTGACCTTGTCGCCCTTGAGCGTGAAGACGTGAACCCAGTCGCTCTCGAACTCCGTGCCGCTCGGCAGCGGCTTGCCGCGCTCCCAGCCGATCACGGTGACATGGTTCGGCCCCTCCAGGAACTCGCGTGGCTCGAATGCCAGGATCTCGTCCGACTGCGCCAGCAGGCCGAACCAGCGCTGCACCGCCTCCTTCCCGCTGAAACGGCCCGCATAGGGAACGCCGGCGCCGGGGCCCGCGATGAAGCGCCAGTCGACGTCGTTGGTAAGCAGATCCAGGATCGCGGGGATGTCGCGACGCCCGAAAGCGGCATATGCACTCTTGATGACTTCAGTCGGTGTGCCCATGGGAACCTCCGTGCATGTAGGGGGCTGACAGCTTAGGCGCGTGCGGCGCTCCATTCAAGCTAAAGTAACGCGAAAGCTCACACACCGCGCAAGTACAAGAAACATGCCGATCCTGCTCCTCGAAAACGAATCGGGCGAAGCCCGTGAGGAGTTGCTCCGCGACCCGGACACCACCATCGGCCGGGCCAGCTACAACCATGTGGTGATCGATGTCCGGCGGGTCAGTCGGATCCATGCGGTGCTGACGCGGTATGGCCCCTTCGTGTCCATCCGCGACCTCGGGAGCACGAACGGCACCTACGTCAACGGCAGCCGGGTGACCAACCAGGTGCTGGTGAGCGGCGACACCATCGAGATCGGCGGCATCATGATGCGCTTCTTCGACAGCGAGCAGCAGCTGGCGGTGGCGACCGCGGTGGCGCCGGCGCACGAGGCGGTGCTGCCGGTCCCGCCGCCGCCACCACCTGCGCCCGCGCCTGCGCCGCCGGAGCCGTCACCGCCTCATCCGGCGGACGACCTCATGGACGATTTCCTGCACGACGAACTGGACGAGCTCATGGACGACGACGTGGTCGAGGGCGTGCCCTTCGCGGAATGGATCGAGGACACCGTCGCCTTCCACTTCCCGGCCGATGGACGCGAGGTGCCCGCCTTGATCACCTACGAGGCGCTGGAGGATCACTTCTCGGCCGGCTCGCTCCTCGGCGACCCCGACATCCGCAGCGCCGAGGCCTACCGGCAGAACGCGGCGGCGATCAACAGGGTCGCGGCGAGGCGCTACGCCCTGGGGCGGCGCGAGCCGGTCTTCCTGCGCACGACCGACTTCTAGGCCCGGCCTATTCGGCCTTGATGCCGACGGCCTTGACAATCTGCGCGTAGCGCTCGTACTCGCTCGCCACCTCGCGTCGGAACTGGTGCTGCGGATGGCCGGTGGCCTCGATGCCCTGGGCGGCCAGCTCGGTGCGCGCGGCCGGCGTCTGGACGATGCGCCCGGCGTCGGCCGCAACGGCATCGACTACCGCCTGCGGCGTGCCCACCGGCGCGAACAGGCCGAACCACGTGCCTGCGCGGAAGCCCGGATAGCTCTCCGCCACGGTCGGCACCTCCGGCAGCAGGGGATGGCGCCGCTCCCCGCTCGTGCCCAACGCGACCAGGCGGCCGGTGCGGATGTGCGGCAACGCGGGGCCGACGGCAATGAACATCACGTCGACCTGCCCGGCGATCACGTCCTGCATGCCGAGCGGCCCGCCCCGATAGGGAATGTGGGTGGCGTGGATGCCCGTCTTCTGCTTGAGCAGCTCCATGCTGAACTGCTGCGGACTTCCGTTGCCCGCCGACGCATAGTTGTAGCGGCCCGGCTGCGCCTTGGCGGCGCGCACGAAATCGCCGAGCGTGCGGAAGCCGGTCCTGGGGTTGGCGACCAGCACGAAATCGATCTGCCCGAGGGACACCACCGGAACCAGGTCGCGCCGCGCGTCGTAGGGCAGGCCGCTCTGCAGGTTGGGAAGAATGGTGATCGGACCGTCGGCGCCCACGAGCAGGCTGTAGCCGTCGGCGGGCGCCTTGGCCAAGGCCTCGGCGGCCAGGATGCCGGCCGCGCCGGCGCGGTTGTCGACCACCACGGCCTGCTTCCACTGCTCGGCCAGACGCTGCGACAGATAGCGCGCCAGCACGTCGGGCGAGCTGCCCGGGGTGTTGGCCACCGTGATGTGAACCGCCCGCGCGGGATAGGCCTGCGCCTGGGCCGCGCCCGCCAACCATGCGCTCGCAAGCAGGGCCAGGGCCATTCTGAGCAGGAGGAGGGGTCGCATCTCGGATCTTCCTTGGAGCAGGACAAAGGGCGCGATTCTGGCCTGCGCCCCGCCGAAAGCGAACGACTGAATAGTCGGATGCATAGTCGCGTTCGGACATAAGCGGCGACCGCCGCGCCGCCGCACGCCGAAGACGGATCTCCTGCATCATCGGCCCATGATGTCCGCCCTCCTCTTGCCCTCCGTCCGCCGCGCCGCCGGCGTCGCCCTGCTGCTGATGGGCGCCATCGGCGGCGCGGCGGCCCAGCCCACCGCGTCACTCGCCGCCGCCGTCGACGGCCCTCAGCGCAGCGCGGCCAACCGTGCGCGCGACGGCGCTCGCCATCCGCTGCAGACGCT
Source organism: Variovorax sp. 01T432 (assembly GCF_056398605.1). Lineage (NCBI taxonomy): Bacteria > Pseudomonadati > Pseudomonadota > Betaproteobacteria > Burkholderiales > Comamonadaceae > Variovorax > Variovorax sp. 01T432. Next base: position 104,657 of record NZ_JBFTPS010000015.1, on the reverse strand, counting down.
CGAATTCTTCGGCATCCGGCCCGACGCGACGGTGATCGAGATCGCGCCCGGCGCAGGCTGGTATACCGAGATCCTCGCGCCCTATCTCCACGACCATGGGCGCCTTTATGCCGCGCACGAGCCGGCCGACGGCACGCCCGAACAGCGCCGCGCACGCGCGGCCTTCCGCGACAAGCTCGCGCGCGACCCCCAGGTCTATGGCCGCGTCGTGCTCGGCACCCTTCCCGCCTCGGCCTTCACCGACATCCATCCGCCAGGCGGCGCCGACGTCGTGCTCACCTTCCGCAACATCCACAACTGGATCACCGACGGCCACTTCGACGAAACGCTGCGCGCCTTCCACGACGTGCTCAAGCCGGGTGGCGTGCTGGGCGTGGAAGAGCACCGCGCCGCGCCCGGCACGGATCTCGCGCACGTCATCGCCAGCGGCTATGTGCCGCAGGACTTCGTGATCGCGCGGGCCCGGGCGGCGGGCTTCGTGCTGGCCGGCACGAGCGAGGTCAATGCCAATCCGCTCGACACCAAGGACTACGCGCGGGGCGTGTGGGCGCTGCCGCCCACGTTGCGCGGCGGCGATGTCGATCGCGCGAAGTACCAGGCCATCGGCGAGTCCGACCGCATGACCCTCAGGTTCATCAAGCCGAAAGCCGCTCGGAAGAACTGATGGCCGGCCCTCGACGATTCGGGCGCTACGCGCCCCGACGACCTCGACAGCGCGTTGGCTGGAGCCCGATGTCTCAACGATGAGACGGCCATCAGGCCGCGCCCGTTTCGCTGGACAAGCACGATGTTCATGCCTACAAATGCGGCATGGCCGAGAGGCGTCTGAGCCTGGCCGAAAGCGCGGGCCCGAGGACCGGGCCGAGGGGGGGGGCAACAATGCAAGACGCGCCCGTATTCGACGAAGTGCATGTCGTGTCCGATCTGCATCTGGGCGGCCGCCAGGGCTTCCAGATCTTCGGCTCGACCAAGGAACTGGCGAGCCTGATCCTCGCCCTCGCCGCGACCGACGCGCAGCGCCGCGTCGCGCTCGTGATCAACGGCGACTTCATCGACTTTCTCGCCGAGGAGCCGGGCAGCTACTTCGACACCGAGCGCGCCGTCGCCAAGCTCGATCGCGTGGTCGGCGACACCGCCTTTGCGCCGATCTTCGCCGCGCTGCGCCAGCTTGCCGCCACGCCCGGCCGCACCCTGGTGATCAACCTCGGCAATCATGACCTCGAACTCGCCCTGCCCTGGGTGCGCGCCCATTTCCTGGCGATGCTTTGCGCGGACGAGCCCGCGGCGCGCGCGCATCGAGTTCATCGCCGACGGCACCGGCTTCGCCTGCGGAGTCGCCGGCGCGCGCGTGCTGTGCATTCATGGCAACGAGGTCGACAGCTGGAACGTGGCCGACTTCGAATCCATTCGCCGCATCGGCCGGGATGTGCAGTTCGGCAAGAACGCGAACGCGTGGATTCCGAATGCCGGCGCAGATGGTCATCGACGTGATGAACCGCATCAAACGCCAGTACCCCTTCGTCGACCTGCTCAAGCCCGAGCAGGAAGCGGTCGTGCCGATCCTGCTCGCGCTCGATCCGGGGGCGCTCGGCAACCTGCGCGGCATCGCGTCCACGGTCGGCCGCAGGGCCTGGGACGCGGTGCGCATGAAGACCGGCTTTCTCGGCGATGCCGGCCCCGGCGACGATGCGGCCGAAGGCGCGCTCGCCAATGCCCAGGCGCCCTGGCTGCCTGCCGCGCTCTCAGGCCAGGGCCGCTTCGCCTCCGGTGCCGAGCTGCTCGACCGCGTCGAGGAAGAGGTGCGCAACGGGACCGATCCGATGGACCTCGTGCGCGGCTCGCAGGGCAGCCAGCTCGGCCTCATCGGCGCCGCCGGCGCGCTGGCGACCGGCAAGACGGGCGTCGAGGCGCTGCGCGAGGCGCTCGACCGGCTGGACAAGGATCGCACCTTCGACCCCTGCGCCCGCGACTCGACCTTCGACCGCGTCGATGCGCTGGTGGCGCCGGACATCGACTTCGTGGTGGCGGGCCACACGCACCTGGAGCGCGCGCTGCGGCGCAAGCGCGGCGCGGGCTTCTACTTCAACAGCGGCACCTGGGCGCGCCTGATCCAGCTCACGCCGCAGATGCGCGGCGATGCCGCGAGGTTCGCGCGCATCTTTGCGCTGTTCCAGGGCGGCGCGATGAAGGCGCTCGATGCCGAGCCCGAACTGGTGGTCAAGCGCTGCTCCATCGTGTCGATCTGGTCTGACGCCGAAGGGCGCGCGCACGGCGAGCTGCGGCGCATGCAGGGCAGTCCCGCCGCGCCGCAAATGACGCCCGTGGCGGGCACCCGCTTCACCAAGGAGGCCTGACATGCGGACCATCACGCTGGAGCTGCTGCGCCACGGCCCCGCCCACAACCAGTTGCTGTCGCCGCTCACGCAATACCTTGCGCTGTGCGAGAACCATTCGGCGGTGACGATCCACGTGCCCTTCGAACACAACCAGGCCCTCTACCGCCTGCGGGCCCTGAGCTACCGACTGGGCGAGGAGCCTCGGCAATTCCAGGTGGGCGATACGGCGCAGGTGCTCGGCGATCTGCTCGCGAAGGTGCCCGGCCTCACCGCGGACATGAACCGCAATCCCACCGGTCCCTATCAGGATGCCATCACCCACCTGCGGCTGGTCCTCTCCGCCTCCGAACTCGCGCTGCTGCCCTTCGAACTCGCGACGGCGTCGGCGGGATTCCCGGGGGCGGGCCAGTCCCTTCTGTTGCAGCCGCACACGCCGATCTGCATCACGCGCGAGACGCGCCGCGTGCCCGAGGACTTCGGCGAATGGCCGAGCCAGCCGCGCGTGCTGGTGGTCACGGCGACACCGCCCGGCTACGAACCGGTGCCCGCCGGGGCGCACCTGCTGGCGCTGCGCAGGATCCTGGAGCCGTGGATCGGCTCCAGCGAGGCGGACGACCCCGCGAAGCGCCGCCAGCGCGTGGCGCGCTACCTGACGGTGCTGCCCGAGGCCAGCGCCGAGGCGATTGAGAGCGCCTGCGCCGCCGAGCGCTACACGCACGTGCACATCCTGGCGCACGGGCAGGAGCGCGCCGAAGGCTACGACATGCGCTTCGGTCTGGCACTGCACGCCGCCGGCGATCCGATGGGGCCGGCCGACATCGTGTCCGGCGAGCGGCTCGCGACGGCGCTGCGCGTGTCGCACCGCAAGGAAGCGGGCAAGCTCTCGCGGCCGGCGGTGGTCACGCTCGCCAGCTGTTACGGGGGCAACGTGGGGACGGTCGCGGGCGTCGGTGCCAGCATCGCGCATGCGCTGCACGAAGCGGGCATCCCGATGGTCGTGGCCTCACAGTTCCCGCTGTCTCCTGATCGACCTGCGGCGCTGCCTGCACACCGAGTTTCCGAGCACGCACGACTGCACCAGCATCACGGCCTACACCTCTCTGCCGCCGGACTTCGACGACCGCCTGCCCGACGTGCAGATACGGCGCGCGATGAGCAACATCAACGTGGCGTTGAGCTTTGCCGACGACGTGACCAAGCGCTTCTCGTCGCGCTTCTCGGGCAAGGCCCCGAGCGGCGGCATCTCCCCCGAGCAAAGGCAGGCGCAGAACGAACGCCTGCTCGACCTGGCCAAGTCGCGCGTGCTGGAGGCGAAGAGTCGCCTGGCCCAGTTGCTGGCGCGGCATGCGCGCCGGGGCCCGAAGATCCGCGGCTACCTTGCCAGCACGGAGAAACGCGAGGCCGCCCTGCGCTTCGAGATCAGCCGCATCTCCCGGCTCACCGATACGCAACGCGCGCAGTCCCGCGAGGATTCGCTGCTGTCGCTGGAGCGGGCGCGCGTCCTTTACTGGGAAGCCTTCGTCAGCAACCGCAGCGGTTACTGGGCGGTGGTGCAGTACCTTTCACTGACGCTTCTTCTCCAGCACCTGGGGCGGCTCGACGCCGCCGCCGAGCTTGCGGGGCAGGCCCCAGCTGCGCTATGGGATCTGGCCGAGGTGCAGTCCATCGGCGACGCGCGCAACCCCGATCAGTCCGAGCGCGAATGGGCATTGGGCAACCTGATCGAGCTGTACATCCTCGCGCCCATGGTGGCGGGCATTCAGGCCCGGCATCCCGCCAACGCATTGCAGGACCTGGCGACGGACCGCGCCAAGGAACTGGTCGCGAGCGCGGGGGCCGCATCCTTCGAGGTGTTCTCCACGCGGCGCCAGGTCATTCGCTACCTGGATTGGTATTCCGAGCTCGGCCCCGTGCCCTTGCCGGACGCGGTCCGGCAGATCGCCGAGGCCGTGCTCGCCTGGCTGCCGGAGCGGGATGATCCGGACTGGCGGTATTAGAGGTACCGGATGGAGGCACCAAAGGAGGATGGCGCCGCACATACCCCATGGCAGGATGCCAGGTCTTCGCGATGCGCACCGCGTTCGATCGCGCCGAACAGGAGCGCCAGTCCCACCCACTGCTGAAGGAAGACCACCGCCATGAACAAGCTCACCACCGCCTTCGGCGCCCCGGTCGTCGACAACCAGAACATCCAGACCGCCGGCCCCCGAGGCCCGGCCCTGCTGCAGGACGTCTGGCTGCTCGAGAAGCTCGCGCACTTCGACCGCGAGGTCATCCCCGAGCGCCGCATGCATGCCAAAGGCGCCGGCGCGCACGGCACCTTCACGGTGACCCATGACGTCACCAGGTACACGCGCGCCAGGATCTTCTCCGAGATCGGCAAGAAGACGCCGATGTTCTCCCGCTTCTCGACCGTCGCCGGCGAGCGCGGCGCGGCGGATGCCGAGCGCGACATTCGAGGCTTCGCGCTCAAGTTCTACACCGAGGAAGGCAACTGGGATCTCGCGGGCAACAATACGCCGGTGTTCTTCATGCGCGACCCGCTGAAGTTTCCGGACCTCAACCACGCGGTCAAGCGCGATCCGCGCACCGGCCTGCGCAGCGCGGAGAACAACTGGGACTTCTGGACGCAATTGCCCGAAGCGCTGCACCAGGTCACGATCGTCATGAGCGACCGGGGCCTGCCGCGATCTTTCCGGCACATGCATGGCTTCGGCAGCCATACCTTCAGCTTCATCAATGCGGCCAACGAGCGGCACTGGGTCAAGTTCCACCTGAAGACGCAGCAGGGCATCCAGAACCTCACGGATGCCGAGGCGCAGGCGCTGGTCGGGACCGACCGCGAGAGCTCGCTGCGCGACCTCCACGAAAGCATCGAGCGCGGTGAGTTCCCGCGCTGGACCCTGTACGTCCAGATCATGCCGGAGAAGGAAGCGGACTCGTACCACACCAATCCATTCGACCTCACCAAGGTCTGGTCGAAGAAGGACTATCCGCTGATCGAGGTCGGCGTGATGGAGCTCAACCGCAACGTCGACAACTACTTCGCGGAGATGGAGCAGGTTGCGTTCAACCCCGCGAACGTGGTGCCGGGCATCGGCTTCTCGCCGGACAGGATGCTGCAGGGCCGGCTCTTCTCCTACGGCGACGCACAGCGCTACCGGCTGGGCGTGAACTTCAGCCACATTCCGGTGAACGCGCCGAAGTGCCCCTTCCACAGCTACCACCGCGACGGCGCGATGCGCACGGACGGCAACAGTGGCGGGGCGGCCTCGTACGAGCCCAACACCCGCGGCGAATGGCGGGAGCAGCCCGATTTCCGCGAACCGCCGCTCGGCACCGAAGGCGCGGCGGACCACTGGAACCACCGCGTGGACGATGACTACTACTCGCAGCCGGGTGCCCTCTTCCGCCTGATGACACCGGCACAGCAACAGGCCCTGTTCGACAACACGGCACGGGCGATGCAAGGCACATCGAGGCCGGTTCAGGGCCTGCACGTCGAGCATTGCACGAAGGCGGACCCGGCTTACGGCGCGGGGGTGGCGAAGGCCCTGGCGGCCTTGGCTGCGAAGTAGCCCCTCAGGCCGCGTCGGCCAAGCGCCCCGGCGAGCTGAAGTTCGTTCGGTACTGCTGGGGTGTGACGCCCAGCCGCCGGGTGAACACCGCCCGCATCCGATGGGCGTCGTTGAATCCGCACTGGTAGGCCACGGTCTTCAGCGGCGCATTGCCGTTCTCGAGCATGACGCGCGCCGCATCCACGCGCGCGCTCTCGACGAACTCGGCCGGCGTGACCTTGGCGTCGCGCGCGAAGTTGCGCGAGAAGCTGCGCTCGCTGGTGTTCGCCACCTTGGCCAGCACCGCGACCGTCAGGTCGTCCCGCAGATGCGCCAGCACGTAGCGCTGCACCTGCGCCACGGGTGAACTCGGTTCGACGTGCGGCGTGAGAAAGGGACTGAACTGCGACTGCCCGCCCGATCGCTGCGTGAACACCACGAGGCGCCTGGCGACGTTGAGCGCCACCTCCGGGCCGTGATGCTGGGCAAGCAGGTAGAGCGAAAGATCGATGCCCGCCGTCACGCCAGCCGAGGTGTAGAGCGCGCCGTCCCGCATGTAGAGGCGATCGGGTTCGACCCGTGCCGAGGGGCACAGCCTGACAAGCGCCGCCGCGTCGTTCCAGTGCGTGGTTACCGTCCGGCCGTCCAGGAGGCCGGCACGGGCAAGAATGAAAGCGCCGCTGCAGATCGAGCCGAAGCTTTCGGCGCGCGCGGTGGCCGCAGTGAGCCACTCGTACAGCGCCGGATCGAAAAGCTGGCGCGCCAGCGCCGGCCCGCCCGCGACCAGCAGCAGGTCGTAGGCATCGAGGGCTTCRCTGAAATGCTTGTGTGCCTGCACCGGCAATCCGTTGGAGCAGGCCACCAGCCCGTGCTCGACGCCGATGACTTCGAGCCGGTAGCGATCGTCGGGCGGCAGGAAGCGGTTGGCCTCGGAGAAGACGTCCATGGGACCGCTGACATCCAGCGACTGGACGCCGGCGAAGAGAAGCAATGCGACGGTTCGGTTCATGGTGCGTGGCTGGAAAGGCTCCCACCTTGGCGGTGCGGCGCCCCGGATTGTCGTTGGGCTTCGAGAGCGCCGCCGCACACTCGGAAGCAGTGGCGCGAGGTCTCGCGCACGAACTGGAGAGAACGAATGAATGCGAACTTTGCGCCAGCCGCGGAAAGGGTTGGACCGGCATTTTCAGTCGATGGCATGCTGCTTGCGCGGGGCAAGACCCGCCAGGCCATCCGCGACATCGCCGCGCGCATCGAGCCGGGAATGATCGAGGAAGATGCCGTGGCCCTGGCCAGGAAGATGATGGCCGATTTGGGGCTGCAGAAGACCTGGCATCCGACCCGCGTGCGCTTCGGGCCGAACACGATGAAGGCGATGAAGGAAGCCTCGACACCGGGCGTGGTGCTGCAGCCGAACGACATCTTCTTTCTGGACATCGCACCGCGATTCGGCGACTGGGAGGGTGATGGCGGCGCGTCGTTCGTCGTCGGGCATGACGAGGCGCTGGAACGCTGCGCGCGCGATGCCGAGGCGCTGTTCCATGAACTGCGCAGCGTGTGGCTGCGCGAAGGGCTGAGCGGGCAGGCGCTCTACGTCCATGCGGAGCAGCGCGCGCGGTCCATGGGCTGGGTGCTGGACCCGAAGCTGCCGGGCCATCGCGTCTCCGACTTCCCGCACGCCGCCATCCACACCGGGTCGCTGGCGGAACTGGAGATCAGCCCATCGCCGATGCGGTGGATCCTGGAGATTCATCTTTGCGAGGCTGGCGGGGGATTCGGGGCGTTCTTTGAGGACATGCTGCTGGGGGACGAGTATTACGGCTGATTTCGCTCGGGTCGATCGCGGAACTGAGCGGGTGCTGCGGATGTCGGGATTTACGCTGTCGGTCGCGGCCACTTCGCCGCTCATCGTCGCGTCGCGGCCGCTGATCACCGTGGCCTGGTTGCCGGCGTTCACGTGCGGGATGGGCTGAAGGCGGCCCTGCTGGACACCGTCGCGGCTCAGGGACATTTGCCATCGGGGACATGAACCCCGATTAGTTCGGCAATAAGGCGGCGCACGCGATCGCGCGGTGTGCGGTCGGCGCGGCGCGCGCTCACAGCGCCGGTGGCTGCGGGGCCGGAGCGCCGGGTGCCGTCGTCGGCGAATTCAGCGGAGAGATGTTCGGCTTCGACGGAAACGGTGTTTCCGATCCGCGCGCCGGGCAACTGGCTGCCTTGCTGGGCGGCGTAGGCTGCGCCATCGCCGGGCTCGACTCTCGGCCGTGCTACGTCCGGCTTCGAGGGCGGCGTCGCCGTCGCTGTTCAGGCTGACGTGCCATTGCCGCGCACAYCGGTCCTTACCTCGCGGCTGAATGCGCTGCCGGCCAGCGGCGACGCCTCGTTCTTACTAGCGTTTCAGTTTGGACAACCGGATTGCAGCTTGGCGAACTCTGTCTCGCAGACTTGCTGCATCAAGATAGAAGTCAGGATTCGTGGCAAGCAACTTGGCGTCAGTACTGAATGCAACATCGCCGAAAAGGTTCTCAAGCGTCTCATACTCAGGCCCGAGGACGTGGCACGAGCGCTTCGGCTCAAGGAGCGCATCGGCGCGAGCCTGTCGCGCTTCTTCGAGACTTTCGAACTGCTGCTGTGCCCCACCGCGCCGGTGACCGCCTGGCCGCTCGACCAGCTCGGGCCGCCCCTGATCGGTGGCCGGCCGGCAGGGCGCGCGGTCTTCCCGTGGGGCTGCGGGTCGTCGCGCCTCGCTTCGAGGATGCGCGAGTCCTGCGCTATGCGGCGCAGGTGGAGGGCCTGGTGGCTCCCGGTCTCAGGCGTTCGGGTTGACGATGACGCGCCCCCTGACCTTGCCCTCCATCAGCGCGTGCGCGGCATCGATCGCCTGCGCCAGCGTGATCTCCTCGTCGGCGATGCGGGCGATGGCCGGGGCGTCGAGTTCGCGGGCCAGCGCGTCCCAGGCGGCGATCCTTCGGGCATAGGGCGCGTTGACGCTGTCGATGCCCGCCAGCGTGATGCCGCGCAGGATGAAGGGCGCGACGCTGGCCGGGAAATCCATGCTCTGGGCCAGCCCGCAGGCGGTGACGACGCCGCCGTAGCGCGTGCTCGCGCACACATTGGCCAGCGTATGGCCACCGACACTGTCGACGGCGCCGGCCCAGCGCTCCTTCTGCAGGGGCTTGCCTTTCTCGGACAGGGTGGCGCGGTCGATGACCTCGGCGGCGCCCAGCGAGCGCAGCCGCTCGGCTTCCTCCATGCGCCCGGTGGAAGCCACGACACGATAGCCGCGGCGCGAAAGGATGGCGATGGCAAAGCCGCCGACGCCGCCGTTGGCGCCGGTGACCAGGATCTCGCCGCCATCGGGCGCGACGCCGCCGCGCTCCAGGGCCTGCGCGCACAGCATGGCCGTGTAGCCCGCGGTGCCGATGGCCATGGCGTTGCGCGTCGTCAGGGGCGCCGGCAATGGAATCAGGAAGTCACCCGGCACTCTCGCCTTCTGCGCCAGGCCGCCCCAGCGGTTCTCGCCGACGCCCCAGCCGTTCATGACGACCTGCTCGCCCACGCCGAATCGCGCATCGCTGCTGGCCTCGACCGTGCCGGCGAAGTCGATGCCGGGAACCATCGGCCAGACGCGCACGACGGGGCCGCGCCCGGTGATCGCGAGACCATCCTTGTAGTTGAGCGTCGAATACTCGACGGCGACCGTGACGGCGCCCTCGGGCAGTCGCGCATCGTCGAGTTCGACGACGCTCGCGCGCGTGGCGCCGTCGACCTGCTCCAGCAGCAGTGATCTGAACATGGTGTTTCTCTTTCTTGGCGGATTGGGGCCCTCCGGGAAGAAGAAGGCCGAGGACTGGCCGGCATCGAACGCCGGAAAAAAAAGAATAGACACGTCTGCCCGGTCGGTCAATCGAACAGCCCGTCCACGTCGGACAAGGGGACCCGGCCGGATGGCGCCTTGACACCATCCCGCCCGGCATGCGATACACCTGCGCCATGGCGAGCCGCCATGTGTGTCGCCGGACCTCCCATGGAACCCCCGCTCGCAAACCCCTCCAGCATTCCCGGACCAGAACACCCCGTCGAGCAAGCGACGCCCACTGCGGGCCGGCGCTGCTACCTGACGGTTCTGTTCTGCGACCTCTGCAATTCGACCGCCCTGAGCGCCTCGATGGAGGCCGAAGACTATGCCGAGATGCTCGGGCGCCTGCGGCGCGTGTACGAGACCGTGGTCGCCAGGCACGGCGGCAGCGTCGTCCGTATCCAGGGTGACGGGGTGCTGGCCGTCTTCGGCTTTCCGGAAGCGCGCGAAGGCGACGGCCGCCGCGCCACCGAAGCCGCGCTCGAACTCCACCTGGCCGTGCGCGAACTGGCCGCGCCGGAGGCGTCCGCGCCCTGGCCGCTGCCGCGCCTGCACAGCGGCATCCATTCCGGCCTGGTGCTGGTGCAGCAAGGCGACATGGTGCTCGGCCGGCTCGAACTGCTGGGCAAGGTGCCCAACATCGCGGCGCGCCTGTCGGATGCCGCGGCACGCGACGAAATCCTCGTCAGCGAGGAAACACTGGGGCCGGAGAGCCATTTCTTCGAGACCAGTCCGAAGCGGATGGTCGAAGTGGCCGGCCGGCCCGTGCCGCTGGCCGCGTACAACATCCTGGGCCGGGCGCAGGTTCGCACCCGCTTCGAGGCGAGCGAGCGCCGCGGCCTGTCGCCCTTCATCGGCAGGCAAGGCGAGCTCGCGACGCTGGAAGACTTCCTCGACAGGACGCTGGCCGGAACCGCCTGCCACGTCGCGATCTCCGCCCCGGCGGGCGTCGGCAAGACGCGCCTGGCGCGCGAGTTCCTGGCGCGCGCGAGCCGGCGCGGTTGCCAGGTGCTCACGGGCTATTGCGAGAGCTACCTCAGCGCGGAGCCGCTGCAACCCGTGCTCCAGATGCTGCGCAGCGTCTTCGGCCTGACGCCCGCCATGGCGGCGAAGGATGCGGCCGACGCCGTCACGCGCTATCTGGCCGATACGGGGCTGCAGGCGCACGGCGCGGAGTTCCTGCGCGCGCTGTCCCTCGCGACCGAGGAGGACGGAAAGCGCAAGGCAATCGCGGCGGACAGCACGATGGCGGCCGTCAAGGCACTGTTCGCGCACCTGCTCGCGCGCGGGCCGCTGGTGCTGTTCGTCGACGACTCCCAGTGGGCCGATGCCGCCACTCTCCAACTGCTCTCGGCCATTCGCGCGCGCACCGGCACGGCCCTGTTCGTGCTGGTGTCGACCCGGGGCTTCGAGGCCGGCGATGCGACGATGAACGACATCCACGTCATCGACCTGCCACCCTTCTCGGAGCGCGAATCGGCGCAGTCGATCGGCGAACTGCTGCCCTCGGCCGACCCCTTCGTCACCGCCGAGATCAATCTCTACGCCGGCGGCAATCCGCTCTTCATCGAGGAGCTTTGCCACTCGGCCGCGCACGAGGACATGGACCGGCGCCTGGTGCGCCTGCACGGCGGTGCCGCATGGCTGAGCGTGCTGGTCGAGTCGCGCGTCGCGCGCCTGACCGGGGAGCAGGCCGAACTGGTGCGCACGGCGGCTGTGATCGGCAACGTCATTCCGGCCTGGCTGCTGCAGGCGCTCACGGGGTGCCCGGAAGACGACCCGCTGGTGCAGGGGCTCGCCGGCGCGGACTTCATCTTCCCCGGCGAGACGCCGGGAACCTTGCGCTTCAAGCACGGCATCACCCGCGACGTCATCTACGACGCGATCGGGCTGCACGCGCGCAGAGCCATGCACCTGCGCATCGCCGAGGCCTTGCGCCGGCACGGAAGCACGGCGCGTGACGAAGCCTACGAGGCGCTCGCCTACCACTACGGCGCCGGCGGTCACGCCCACGATGCCGCCCGTTACGCGGAACTCGCGGGCGACAAGGCCGTTGCCGTGTCCGCCCTCGATCGCGCCAAGGCGCAGTACGTGGCGGCGCTGACCGCGCTGGATGCCGACAAGTCTTTGCCCTCATCGCCCGCGCACTGGCTGGCGATCGCCAACAAGCTCGGACTGGTGTGCGTCTTCGACGCCTCGCGGCAAGACCTGCAGATCTTCCGTCGCGCGGTCGTCATGGCGCAGCACCTGGGCGACCAGGCCGCCCTCGCGCGCGCCCAATACTGGCTCGGCTACGTCAACTACGCGCTCGGCGAATCGCGCGAAGCGATCGCGCATTGCGAGCTGGCTTCGGCGGCGGCGCAGGGGGCCGGCGACGATCCGCTGGCGGTGCAGATCCGTGCCACGCTGGGGCAGGCGCGGACCGCCGCATGCGACTACGAGGGCGCGCTGCCGCTCCTGGACGAGGCGATCGAGATCAAGCGGCGGCACCGCAGCGGCTCGCGCCCGACGGTGGGTCTGGCCTTTTCGCTCGTCTGCCGCGGCTGGGTGCTGGGAGACCGCGGCGATTTCGCGCAGGCATACCAGTGCTTCGACGACGCCAAGGCATCGGTGCTCGGCATCACGCACGAGATCGGCGCCTCGATCGAAGGCTGGCGCTGCGCCGTGCTGCTCTGGCAGGGCCGATGGGCCGACGCGCATGCGGCGGCGGCCGAATCGACGCGTATCGCGGAGCAGACACGCAGCCTGTTCCAGTTCTGCATGGGCCGCGCGGAGGTCGCCTTCGCCGACTGGATGCTGACCGGCGAGCTGGAGGCGCTGCATCGCGTGCAGCAGGCCACCGCCTGGCTGGAGCCGCGCGAAGGCGCCCTGTTCCGTTCCCTGAATTACGGCTGGCTCGCCAGCGGGCTGGTGTCGGTCGGGCGCGCGACACAAGCCCGGCACAACGCGGCGCGCGCGCTGGCACGCGGGCGCGGCGGCGACCTGATCGGCGTGGCCATGGCGTACCGCGCGCTGGCCGAGCAGGCGGGCGGCGCCGGCGACCGGCCGCGCGCCGAGCGCTACATCGAACGCGCCATGCGGGTGGCGCGCACCCGCGGCTCCGCGCACGAGACTGCGTCGACGCAACTGTGCGCGGCCGGCATCGCCGGCGCGTTCGGCGACCGGTCCCGGGCGCGCTGCCTGCTCGACACGTCGATGGAGGCCTTCGAGCGAATGGGCATGCACTGGCACCTCGGCGAGGCGCGCAGGCTGGCCGCCAGGCTCTGACGCCTCAGCTCAGCACATTGAGGATCGCGGGCGAGGCGGTCGGACGCAGCGTGCCCTTCGTCAGCAGGATCGCGGTGATCATGCCGAGCAGAACGCCGACGGCCATCGAGTAGCCCGGGCAGCCGTGCACCGTGTGCAGCGCCGGCGGGGCGGACTTGTTGGACGCGTGCGCGCCACCGAACATCACGAGGGGATGGGCTTGCGGGTCTTGCATGACGGCCGCGAGGCCGAGCACGGTCTTGTGCGGCTCCGCGCCACCCGGGCCCGGCGTCGATCCCGGTGATTCGCGCCAGACCAGCTCGGGCCCCGGGTACTCGCGCATCTGCGCGAACAAGGCATCCTGCAGCATCGGGCTCGGCGCCCTGCCCGTCGCGCCCTCGGCGATCAGGTCGGCCTGCAGATCCCACAGCGAGACCTTCGGCGTCGACGAGGGCGTGGTGGCGTTGTTTCCCACCCAGGCCGTCATGACGCGCAGGAAGTTGAGGTGCACGGTCGGCGGGAATCCGAGCATCACGCCGGCAAGGGTGCGCGCAAGAAGACCGGGGTCCGACTTCGACTGGGGGGCGAGCACGTTCTTGATCTTCCCCGAGAGCGGGCCCAGCACCGCCGCGCCACCCTCCGCCGCCTGCAGGAAAGCCGTGACCGCTTCGAGGATCTCCGCGCCGTGCGCCTTGGCCTCCTCGGTCTCCGCGTCCGACGGATAGGGCCAGAACACATACCTCGACACCGAGACGAAATGGCCGGGGCAGCGCGCCTTGGCTGACCCCATGCCCCTGCGGTCGCCCATGAACTCCTGCCTGGCATCGGGCAGGCCGAACCAGGCCGTGCACAGGCTGGCCAGGACCATTTCGCTCAGGATGACGATGTCCACGTTCTTCTCGAAGCCGCCCCTTCTCGTGGGATGGGGCGTGGACGGAAAGGCATGTTCGAGCATGGCCGAAGTGACGCCGAAAGCCTTCTCGAAGGCTTCCTCGACGCTGATGTCGGCGATCGCCTGGTTGACGCCGGCGCCGCTGGGCGTTTCCGCCTCCGCGGTGTGGGCCTGCGCGTCGAGGCCGAGGTAGCCCGGTCCGATCGTCTGCGCGAAGCGCCGGCCATAGCCGCAGACGGACATCGTCTTTCCGTCATCCTTCAGTGCTTCGAGCACCGGCTCCTGCTTCGCGATCAGCAGGCCATAGGGTGTCTCCAGCTTGCCTTCGCCGTCGGGGGCGTCGATCACCCGCTTCCATGCCTTCTTGCGCTCGTTGGGGTCTTCGATCGATTGCTGCCAGGCCGTGAAGGCCGGGCAGCGGGCACCGCCCTGCCCCCGCGCATCCGCCTCGCCTTGATCGTCCCGGGCTGAGGCCTGGCCTTCGCTGACGATGCTTTCGAGATTCGCCAGCGCGGTCACGGAGGGAACGAAGAGGTAGACACCCCACTGCAGTTCGGTGAAAGGCTCGGAGCCGAGATCGATGCGCTGGAGCGCGCCTGCCGCGTCGAAGTATTCGTAGACCCGCGCCTCGCCCTTTTGGGGCACGCCCAGGAATGGATCGCTGTGGGCCGACAGCCCGCCGCTGCTGTTGCCACCGGCCACCCAGCGCTGGATCACCTCGAACTGCTCGGCCAGGCTGGCGCAATAGGCCATGAAGTAGATGCCGCGCTCCGCATCGGTTTCCTCGCTGAAGGGCGGCCCATAGGACATGCCCCGCCGGATGATGCGCGGCATGGGAAGGTGCGTGCGCGGATTGGTCCTGCGCGCATGCGACTGGAACGGGCACTTCTGCCCGGCCGGATCCTTCGAGTAGTCGAACACATTGGTCCGCGCGGGGGCGCCCAGGTCGGGCGCGACGGGCGTCGCGCCCTCGGTATCGCGCCCCATCAGCCTGGCCTTGAGGCCACGCATCGCCTGCTCGACCCTCGCGCGCCATGCCTCGGCGGTGTCGTTCTCGGCGCGCGGCGTCCAGGCCTCGGCGGCTGTGCGCAGCACGTGCTCCAGACGGCCCACGTGCTGCCGCATCTTGCGTATCGCGAGGAAGGTGCCGTCGTCCAGCAGCGGGTCTTCGCGCGGCGGATAGGGGCCGTCGCCGCGGTCGTTCGCGTAGCCCAGGAAGATTTCGCCGCGCCGGACGCCGTCATTCCATTCGAACGTCGGCTTCTCCGGCCTGATCGCGTCGCTGATGACCGGCTGGCTGAAGCCGTCGCGAAAGCCGAAGTGCTCCCTGTTGAAACCGGCCTTGTCGGGATAGCTGCGCATCGACTCGACGGCGAGGATCCTGAGACCTTGCGTCCGCCCGAGCTCGTCGAGCTTCGCCTGCAGTTCCTGCGGACGACGCGCCTGGTCCACGCTGCCCGCGAACCGGTATTGGACGACCACGTGCACCGCGCCCAGGTCGATCTCCGGCTTCAAGGGATCGTTGCCGAATCTGGGACGCCGCCAAAAGTCGGGGTGGTTGCCGCGCACGTCGCCCAGCGCCCCGGCGCGGGCCTCCATGCCTTCGAGGAACTCGTGCGGGAACATGTCGATGCGCCACTTCGGGACACCGAGCGCCTTCAGGCCCTGCAAGGTGAGCGCGACGTTGCACTGGACGAGACGCGGCGCGCCGCCCTCGACGCTGAGTTCCAGCCCGGCAAGCGATCGGCGCGCCTGCTCGGCGTCGGTCAGCCGCAGCAGCACGAGGCAGCCATGCGTGATGCCGTCGTAGCGGGTGACGATGCCGCCCTGGATGCGACGAGAATCGGGCGCGAGGACGGCCGCCCGCTCAATGGGCGTCGCCACGGGAATTTCGGTCTTGAGCCAGCCGATCGGCGCCGCGTACGGCAGCAGTTCGGCCGGCAGCGGCCCCGGCACCGGCACCGGCACCGGCGAGGGAAGCACGGCACGGAACTCCGGCAACGCGCTTTGCGCAAAGCTGAGCAATGTCAGGTCGTCGCCTTCGTCGTTCTTCGGGTAGAAGGTCGTGAGGTCATACAAGCCCTTGAGCGCCTTGAGGTGCAGCCTCATGGTCTCCTGGCGAACGGCCGCGGGCGCTGCTTCGAACGCGGCCAGGACGGCGCGCAGGTCCGGCGGCTCCCTCAATGCGAAGCGCGCGCGAGCAAGGTCGGCGGCCGCCACGCCCTTGCGTTGTTCCCTGACGGTCCTCTCCACCGCCGCCAGGTAGCGCTGGTCTTCCACGGTCATCGGCGACTCGGTATAGAAAAGGCCGCCCGGAATCTCATGGTCGCGCACCCAGCGCGTGTAGGCGTAGAAGCTGTGCAGGCGGGCCTCGGGGTAGCCCGTGCAGTTGCAGAAGATCGCGTCCAGCAGCGGGCCGAGGTCGCGGTGGATCACGCGGATATACGGCTCCCACCCGCCGTCGAAGGTGACGTTCAGGGATAGGCGGTAGACGCCCGGCCGTGGCTCGGCTTCGATGGGCGCGGGCTCACCCTTGGAGCCGAGTTCCGGAGGCACGATGGCATAGCGGAACGAATGAAGGATGCCCGTGCGGCCCACCGCATCCGGAAACGGGCTCTTGATGAGCGCCGATTCGCGCGATGCGAGCCGGATGGCATTGACCGTCTTCAGCAGCAGCTCCAGGCGCCTGGCGTAGGTGATGGTCTCGTACCGGTCGACGAAACCCGGCTTGATGGGTGCCAGCAGTGCCAGGTTGGCAATGCCGCCAAGCTCGGTGCTCAGGATGTCGGTCTGCATGTCGTCCCTTCAGTCGACCCATCGGGCCGTGGTGAATCTCAAGCGCCCAGCGCGGGCACCAGGTCGCGTGCGCCGGGCCGCCACCCGAGCGCGCGCGACAAGGGTACGTCCCAGCGGTTGCGTGCCAGCCGGGTGAAACCCTCTTTGGTCGGATGAATTTCGTCCATCCAGTCCGCGTTCGGCCCGCAGGAGTTGGGCGCGGCAGGCGCGAGCAATCCGCGCTGATCGATCACGTGGACATTGGGAAGCCCGGCGATCACCGCTTGCAGTTGGCGGTTCAGTTCGTCGACGACGGCGTCCGCGGCCTCGCGCATCTGCGCGTCCGCCAGCCCGGCGGCCTTCATGGCGGGATGCAGCCAGGGTCCGGCGCCGACGCGGCTGCCGGCGAAGATCTGCGCCGTCGCCGGCCGCGGCTGGAAGTAGTCGTAGCCGTGCACGAAGATGGGCGCGGCCCGGGTGCCGGCGTTGCCGGCCGAGTCGCGCAGATCGACGAAGCGGCCGATGTTGCGGATGACGTCGCCGAAGAATTCGCTGTAGCTCGCCGGTGCCGCGAGCCGGTCAAGGTCCATGGACTGGAAGGGCGAGCGGAAGCCTTCGTTGGCCAGGGCCTGCGTGGCGAAGAGATCGGCGAAGGTGTTCTTCAGGTCATTGCCGCCGGCCGACAGCAGGATCGCCTGGAAGCTGAAGAGCTTGAACATCTCGCGCGCACGCCGGGCCTGGTGGCCGCGGACCATGTCGCGCACCTCCTCGCCGATGCGGGCCACATCGACCACTGCCGTGAGATAGGGCGTCCGGATGGCATCGAGAAGGTTCGAGCCCTGCGCGGGCAGAGGCGCGAGCTTGTCGAACCATGAATCGCCCTCGGCATAGACCAGGCGCTGCGGCAGGAAGTCGTTGGTGGCCTTGATCACCTCGCTGACGTCGCCGCCGGCGCTGTCGATGCGGATCAGGCGGCGCCAGCCGGCCGCCGGGTCGGCCATCACGGCGGGACTGACCGCGAGGTGCTCGGTGATCAGCGGCAAATCGGGCTCCGTGCGGGAATGTCGAGGACACGGAGCGTACGGAGGGCGCCCTCGCGACACATCCATCCGGTTGGGGACCCGGCGCGCGCGAAATCTGCATAGCGTGACAAGTGCCCGGCCGCAACCGTGCGCAATTGCGCAGACTCACATGAAGGCCGGATAGGCAGAACGCGGCCCGCCCGGCAGACTCGCGCCTCCACAACAAGAAGAGCTCGAGGATGGAACCCATGCATGCGGCATATATCGGCGCCTTGTTCGGCGTCATGGGCGTTGGCTGGCTGGTCGTCGTACCGATGTACAGGGGCTGGAGCCGCCTGAACAAGCGGATGACCGACCAGGTCGAGCAATCGACGCGCCTGATCGACGAATGCTCGACAGGCACAGGCCCGGCACGCTGGCGCCTGTCAACGATCCGCTAGCTTCGCACCTGCGGCATTCAGCGAACGTCGCGACGCGCCAGCAGCACATTGCCGCCGGTGGTGTTGAACGAGATGGTGGGCGCGCTGAAGTCGCTCAACGGAGCGCCAAGTCCGATCTCGCCGCTGCCGTGCAGCACGCATTCGTCGCGCCTGAGCGCGATCTCGCCGCTCGCGCCGGCCGTTCCATGAAAACGCACCCACGTGCCGTAGGTGCTGACATCCACCAGCACGCAGCTTCCCTGGCGGGCCTCGATCCGCGCATGCAGGCGCGATACGCGCGGGTCGTTGACCACGAACTGCGCCTCGTCGACGCGCCCCAGGTGGATCGGCAGCTCCGCCGCCCGGAACATCGAGCGGACGTCGAGCCACGCGAGTTCGATCTGCCCGAACGAGGAGTCGGCCCCGCGAGCCGGCGAGACCAGCGAGGCCGGCATCGTCAGGAATTCGGAGACCTCGTCCTGCCAGTCGATGCGGTGCACGACCGGCATCTCGTTCTTGCCGCGGATATTGATCGGGCCCAGGCTGCGATGGCGCACTTCGCCTTCGTTCAACTGATCGACGACGGATTCCGTCGCCCAGATCTGGCCGGGGCCGGCCAGATCGCTCAGCCGCGACGCGAGATTCACGGCGTCGCCATAGCAGTCGCCATCGACTTCGACGACCTCGCCGCTGGCGACACCGATCTGGAGTTCCATGCGCAACGGAGCCGGCCAGGTCTGCAAACGCTTCTGGTGGTTGCGCTGCATTTCAAGGACCGCGCGCGTCGCGGATGCGCCATCAGAAAATATCGCAAAGACGCCATCGCCCAGCGATTTCACGACGCGGCCTCCGTGCGCCTCGCAGACGCCGCCGATCCACTGAATCAGGCGCGTGACCGTCTCGGTCGCGCGCGCGTTGCCCATAGCCTCGAAGACTCTGGTACTGCCGGTCAAGTCAGCGAATACGACAGTGGAATGGGCGGCCATGTTGTGCAGTTTTTGGTAGCGTTCGCTGGTCGATTATGGCAAAGCAACAGGCAAACGCCCTTGCGGCGGCTCAAATGAGCGGCATTGCGGCCCAAGCTGTTGCTTTTTCATTTCGATACATTGCAATTGCTTTCGGCACATCGCAAAAGTAACACTAAGGTAGCAATTCTTCAGATGGCGCTTGAAGTGATTCGTGAAGTATGTTGTTTTTAAACATGAAAAAGTGCTTCCGCCCTTGTGCAGGCCGATCGCCGGGCTTAACGTAGCGACTCCCAAGGCTCTCGGCCCTACGCCTTTCGTCTCATGGTGTCCCCTAGCAGTTTCTTCCGTTTCCTGTCGCTTCCGGTGTTCGGCTTCCGCCGTTCGGCGGATCGTCAGATGGGCCGGATCCGTACTGCAATGCTCTCGCTGTTGCAGGCCCACGGCGGCCATTCCATTCAACGCGTTGCTCAACGCGTTCGATTTGCCGGCGACCTCGAAGCCCTCTGGTACCTGCGCCAGGATGTCCTCACCGCGTTGAGCGCAGTCGACGGCGAAGTGGCGGCGCGCCGCCAGATGCGGGAGATCAACCGGCTGTTCAAGGGTGGTCTTCCCGGCACGATGGTGCCCCGGCGCCACGAGCGCATCACGACCTGAATTCCAACGGCGGCCACGGCGGCCGTTTCGCTTTCCGGCACCCTCAATGCGCGTGCCGGTGTCCCCAGACCATGAAGACATCACGCACATCGGCCGCCAGTTCGACCTTCGCGCCGACGGGCAGCAGCACCTTGGTCTGCACGTGCCCGAAGGGCAGCCCCGTCAGGACCGGCACCTTGATCAGTTCTCGCAGGCGGGCGACGACGGTCTGCAGGCTGAAGCCCTTGTCGTGCGGCACCTTCCTGATTCCCGTGAACTGCCCCAGGACCACCGCCTTCTGGCGCGCCAGCACGCCCGCATGGCGCAGCTGGTCCAGCATGCGCTCGATCCGGTAGGGGTGTTCGTTGACGTCTTCGAGAAAGAGCACGCCCTTGTCGATCGCCGGGAAGTAAGGCGTACCGAGCATGCAGGTCAGCACGCAGAGGTTGCCGCCCCACAGCACCGCGTCGTGGATGTTGCGCAGCGCGGGCATGGACGCGGCGTCGCGCGCGGACACGCGCCAGCCTGTGCCCTCGCCCTGCCCGCTCAAGAGATCGTCGAAGCAGGCTTCCATGATGTCGTCAGCGCCGGCCTTGGCGCCGAAGTCCTCGCCCACGGCGGGGCCCGCCCAGGTCACCGCGCCGGTGCGGGCGAGCAATGCGTTCTGGAACGCCGTGAAGTCGCTGAGGCCCACGAACTCGGTGCCACGGTGGATCGCCTTGGCCACCGCCTTGTAGGGAATGGCATCCAGGATTCGCGTGAGGCCGTAGCCGCCGCGCGAAATCAGCGCCACGTCGGCACCGCTCGCCGCGGCGCGCGCGATGGCTGCCAGGCGGGTGGCGTCGTCGCCGGCAAATCGCTGGTGGGTGCTGAGCGCGGCCTCGTCGATTTCGACTTCGTGGCCCAGTGCCTGCAGGCGCTTCACGCCGCGTCGGAATGCGGCCTTGTCGCGGACGGCGCTGGAGGGCGAATAGATGTAGATGTGTTTTGTCACGGGGCGAAGTATCCCATCGCATCCCGGGCCAAGGCCTCGGCCTGCGCCGCCGTGGGGCCGGATGCGTCGCTCCGGATCGGGCCCAGGGCGCGCAGCGCCGCGTCGTAGCCGCGATCGGGGAAGGGTGCGCGCCAGGCATCGGCCACATGCTCGCTGCCCTCCGGCGCGAGCAGCGTGACGACGAATCGATCGGGCGCCGCCGCGACCAGAAGCGCCGCCAGGCCGGAAGCGGCGGCGCTGTGCAGCAAGGCCAGGGGGCCGGGCCGAAGGCCACCCAGCCACTGGAGCAGAACATCGCGGTGCCAGCCCAGGTCGTGCACGGCCTCGCGCTTGGGCTTGTCGCTGCGGCCGAAGCCGATCAGGTCAGGCGCCAGCCATCGCACGCCGGGAACGGCCACCACGTGGCGGAAGAAATAGCTCCACTCGCCGGGGCCGTGCAGGCACAGGCATGTGACGGGCGCCGATCGCGGGCCTTCATCGAGGTAATGCATCCGCCAGCCTCTCAGGCCGGGCAGCTCGCTCACATGGTGCGGCGCGAAGGGGTAGTCCCTCAGCGCGGCGAAACGATCGGCCGGGGTGCGCAATGCATCGTCGCGCAAGGGCTCGGCCGTCTCGCGGGCCGCGTCGCGCCTGCCCCGGAAGAACACCTGAAGAAGCTCGGCGCATTCCGTGGCGAGCACACCGCCCTGGACCCGCGCATGGTGGTTGAGCCGGGCTTCTGCGAACAGGTCGAGGACGGAGCCCGCCGCGCCGGTCCTGGGGTCCGCCGCGCCGAACACGACGCGGGCCAGCCGTGCATGCAGCATTGCGCCGGCGCACATCGCGCAGGGTTCGAGCGTCACGAAGAGTTCGCAGCCGTCGAGCCGATAGTTCCCGAGCGCGGCGGCTCCGGCGCGCAGCGCGTTGATCTCGGCGTGCGCGCTGGGGTCATGCAGCGCGACGGGCGCATTGCGGCCTGTCGCGATGAGCTCACCGTCCTTCACCAGCACGGCGCCGACTGGCACTTCGCCGGCATCAGCCGCCGCCCGCGCTTGCGCGAGCGCGAGCCGCATCCAGTCCGCGTCAGTTGTCATCGGGCATCGCGCGGCGCTGCTGCATTGCCGCGTCGAGCGACTGCTTGACCTGCTCTTGAATCCGCTGGCTCTGCGTGCGGCCATCGCCGGCCGGCCCGTGGGCCGCGGCGATGCCGCCGATCTGCCTCTTGACCAGCACGCCGACAAGGACCAGTGCAAGCACCAGTCCGATCAAACCGAATATGCGCATGCGTCGATTGTCCCCGAGCGGCAGCGCCTTGTGCGGGCGCTCGGCGCGGCGAGCCCGCATCCTGCTCGCCAGTCGGTTCCGCCAAGACAGGAAGCCCTGTCTGCTCCGCCGGGAGCGGCTAGGATGCCGCGCGCAGGAGCGGTCCGCGCCGGAACTCCGTCGCGTAAAGAAGCAGCGCGGCCACGGCGAATCCGCCGCCCAGCAGGCTCGGCCCGCTCCAGCCGTGGAAGGCGTACAGCGCGGCCGCAAGACCGGAGGCCACCGAGGCGCACAGGAAGATGCTGGTCAGGAAGAGCCCATTGAGGCGACCGCGCAATTCCGGCGCCAGCACATAGAGGCTGCGAAGGCTGAGCACGTTGCACAGCTGCACAGCGCCATCGAGCACCACGCCCGCAACCACCAGCCCGGCCAGCGAATGCAGGCGCGCCGACACCGCGCCGAGCACGAAGGCCAGCAGGGCCGCGCCCATCGCCGCGCCAGTGGCCGGGCGGGTCATGCCGCGA
This sequence comes from Variovorax sp. 01T432, assembly GCF_056398605.1. Lineage (NCBI taxonomy): Bacteria > Pseudomonadati > Pseudomonadota > Betaproteobacteria > Burkholderiales > Comamonadaceae > Variovorax > Variovorax sp. 01T432. The sequence continues at coordinate 82,193 of NZ_JBFTPS010000015.1, read as the reverse complement.
TCGGCCAGCCTGCCCGCCCAGGGCGCGATCAGGGCACCGCCCGCGCCGGCCAGCGCGAACAGCGCGATGCCGCCCTGCCCCATGCCGAACTCATGCACCAGGAGCAGCGGCACGGCCGTCCAGAAAACCTGGAAGCCGCCGAACATCATCCCCTGGTAGAACGCCCGGCGACGCAGCAGCGGCGTGCGCAGGACGATGCCCGGCAACGACGCCATGGTGCGCGCGTAGCTCATCGCGCCGTGCGGAACTCGCTTGGGCAGCGCGCGCCGCAACACGATGGCGAGCGCGGCCATCAAGGCGGCCGAGATCGCGAACACCGCGCGCCATCCGAAGGCCGACGCGACCAGGCTCGAGAAGGGCCGCGCCAGCATGATGCCGGCCAGCAGGCCCGCCATGATGTTGCCCACCACCTTGCCGCGCGTCGACGCGGGCACCAGGTGCGAGGCCAGCGGCATCAGCACCTGGGCCGCCACCGCGCACAGCCCGACGACGAAGGACGCCGCCAGGAAGCCGAGGGCCGAGTTCGACAACGCGATGCCCAGCAAACCCAGCACGGCGCCGCCCATGGCGATCAGGATCAGCTTGCGGTTCTCCATCACGTCGGCCAGGGGCACGACGAGCAGCAGACCGGCGCAATAGCCGAGCTGGGTCAGCGTCATGATCAGGCCCGCCAGGCCCGCGTGCAGGTGCAGCGTTTCGGCGATGGGTCCGATGAGCGGTTGCGCGAAATAGATGTTCGCCACGCAGAGGCCGCAGGCCACCGCGAACAGGAAAGTCAGGTTGGACGAGATACCGCCCGGGTCGGCGGGAGCGGCGGACGCGGCAACGGTTGATTTCTGCCCGGTGGGCACCGGGGCTTGCGGAAGAGGCACGTGGGAGTCTCGCGGTGAGGAAGCGCAGGGCTGACGCCGAGCGGCCAGACCTTAGCACGAGCCCGCCGGCCGTGCGGCACAGCGGGCGTCGAGGCCCTGTCGGTCGGAGTTCTCTTCCGATGCGAACGTCGGCTTCCCCATGCCTTCGGTGCGCGCGATTCGCGCTTTGGAAGAGCCGAGCGTCCGAAAGGTCCATTCCGATGCCGCAGCGCGATGTCACACACATGCGGCAAAAGGGGCTGCGCCCCTGGATGTGCCGGTGACGCGAATGCTCCCCGCTGAACGGCCCGGGCCGTGACCGGCAGAGGGCCGATGGATCGTCAAGCCGGCGTGACAGATCGCTCGGCGAGCAGGTCCTCCCGAGCGCGTCCTGAGGCGATCACGGCTGCGCGTTCGCTCCCGGAACAGGCTCAACGCCCGGCACTCCGTGCGTCTGGCACCAAAGTTGCGCCTCCTCGGATAAACCGCGCTCGGCAAGCGGTTGGATCAGGAGTCCCGCATGCCCACCATCGCCAACACCGCCACCACAGCCATGTGCTCCGGCACGCCCATGCTCCAGGTCCGGGACAACCGGGGCCTGACGGTTCGCACCCTGCAATACAACCGCGGCGAGGCCGGCCAGCCGGCCGACGAGCACATCTCCCTGCAGCGCTTCACCGCCACCGGCCACCCCTGCAGCAGCATCGATCCCCGGCTGTTCGCCGCGCGGCAGGCGGATGACGCGATCCTACCCAACTTCCGCTACATCCCCTCCCTGTCCGGGCGTGTGCTCCGGACCTTGAGCCAGGACGCCGGCCCGCAGATCACGATCCACGACATCGAGGGCGCCCCGGTCTGGCGGAAGGACGGCCGAGGCCAGGTCCAGAGCTGGACCTACGACGCCCTGCATCGGCCGCTGGAACTGCAGGAGCGCGATGCGACCGGCTCGATGCGCATCAGCGAGCGCTACGTCTACGGCGAGGCCGAGCCGGCCGCCTCCGGGGACAACACCCGCGGCCAGCTGGTGCGCCACTACGACACCGCCGGGCTCAACCAGATGCCCAGCTTCAGCACCTCGGGCAAGGCCTTGCGCTCGGTGCGCCGGCTGCTGGCCGATTCCAATGCGCAGAGCGACTGGCAAAGCGACGAAGCCCAATGGCAAGCGGCGCTGGAGACCACCCGCTACGAGAGCCGCTCCAGCTACAACGCCCTGGACATGGTCGAGCGCAGCATCGATGCCAAGGGCAACGTCCAACAACGGCGCTATAACGTCGCGGGCCGGCTCGCCAGCAGCAGCCTCGGCTTGAAGGGCCAAGCGAGCGAGCCCATCCTGGCCTCGATCGCCTACAGCGCCGCCGGCAAGGTGCTGCGGGAAGTGGCCGGCAACGGTGTCGAGACCCGCTACGAGTACGAGCCGCAGACCCAGCGCCTGCACCGCGTGCTCACCACGCGAGCGAGCCAGGCGGGCCGCCCCACCCTGCTGCAGGACCTGAGCTACGTCCACGACCCGGTCGGCAACATCCTGTCGATCCACGATGCGGCCGCCCCGACGCGCTTCCACGACAACCAGCGCGTCGATGCGACGAGCACCTACACTTACGACGCCCTTTACCAGCTCCTGAGCGCCACCGGCCGGGAGATGGCCAATGCCGGGCAGCAAAGCTCTGCCTTGCCCGCCCCCATCCCGATGGACGGCGACCCCAGCCTGTTGAGCAACTACACCCGCCATTTCGACTATGACCGCGGCGGCAACCTCATCCGCATTCGTCACCAGGGCAACACCTCCTACACCACGCAGATGCAGGTCTCGCCGACTTCCAACCACGCGGTGCTTCTAACGGGGACCCGCTCGTGCGGCAGCAGATCACCTTGAAGGCCGATGCCTTCGGAGCACCGCTGCGCCGCGTGGCCGTGAGTTACGGCCGCAGACCGAAGGGCGGCGCCAATCCTTACCCGGCCAGCGTGCCCGACCGCTTGTGGGCGAGCAGCTACGACGACGAACAGCTGCCGCTGCGCCTGGTGGAAGACATCGCCACCGTCTTCAATCTGACGACCCGGGACGATTGGCGCCTCGCCCTGCCTTACGAACAACGGCAGAACGTGCTGACCTACGCGGCCGGCTACGACGGCTATCCGGCATCCGCGACCGGCTTGAGTTGCGAAGCCCTGGACACGCCGGGCGGGCTTCTGGACAGCACGCGGCCACGTGCATTCGCGGGCCAGACGGTGACCTTCTACTTCGATGCGGCGGGCAGCGCCGCGCTGCCCGTGGGCGCGCAGCCGCCGCGCCTGGCGCTGGTGCACCACGTGGAGACGGCCGAACTGGATGACCAGGCACTGGCCGCCTACGCGGACATTCCACTCTCCGAACTGGGCGAGGACCTGGTGCGGGCCGGCTACCTGGAGGGCGGCAAGGTACTCTGCGAACCTGGCGAGACAGCCACGGCCCTCTGGACCGTCCAGAGCGGCTACGCGACCTATGTGGACCAGGGCCAGTGGCTGCCCTTCCAGCGGCCGAGGAGCATGCGGAGCACGGCCATCGTCGCGCCCCGGCGATTCACCTATGACGCGCACAGCTGCGTGGTGGAAAGCGTGACCGACGGGGTCGGCAATCGCGTCCGCGCGCAATACGACTACCGGTTCCTGAGTCCCTGGCGTGTCATCGACCCCAACGAGAACACCCAGGAGGCGCTCTTCGATGCACTCGGCCGCGTTGTCGCGACTTCCAGCTACGGCACCGAGCGCGACGACGACGGCAAGCTTGCCTTGACGGGCTTCGATCCGGTGAGCGACTTCAATCCGAAGGCCGACGCGTTGGCGAGCATCGACGCCGCCCTGGCGGACCCTGCCCGCGCGATCCAGCGGGCCGCGGCTGTCTACTTGTATGACACACACAGCTGGATGGCCTCGCGCAGCCCGGTGCAGAGCGCGGCGTTCGAGGCCGACCAGCACCCCGACGCGGTCGATCCGAAGCCGCAGATACAGATCGCGATGTCGCACAGCGACGGCTTCGGAAGAGCCCTTCAATCGAAGAAGAAGTGCCCCCCGGGCTGGCCTGTGTCGTCACGCCTGCGGGAGAGCTCGAACTCGACGGCAGCGGCAAGCCGGTCGAGCGTGACACGGGAGACGCGGCGCGCTGGGCGGTGTCGGGCCGTGTCGAGTATGACAACAAGGGGCAGGTGATCCGGGTCTATCAGCCTTACTTCATCGATCGGGCGAGCCATGTCAACGACGCGCAAGCGCGCTCGTGGGGCCACGCGGACACGCACGCCTACGATCCCCTGGGTCGGGAAGTAGCCGTCATCACGGCGCTCGGGCACAAGCGACGGACGAGCTACTTCCCGTGGTTCGACATGAGCGAGGACGAGAACGACACCTTGGGCGATGTCTCGCCATCGACCGCGATCGAGGGCAAGGCCACGCCCAACATGCCGATCACCCGGGGCGCGTTTCCAAGCAGCATCGCGATCGCGAACGCCGGCACTGTGGGCACGCTGGGGGTGACGGTTGAGTTGACATACACCAGCGGCGCCTTCGTTCGGGTCGAACTCACGTCGCCGGCCGGACAGACGGTCGCACTGCCGAACGTTCATTCGAGTCCTGACGACCAGGTTCTCAGCCATGTCTCGACGGAACAGTCGTCCCCGCTCTCGCCGTTCATCGGTCAAGGCATGCAAGGGAGCTGGACATTGAAGATCAGTGAATTCGGCTCGACACGCGAGATGAGAGGAATCTTCAGCAGGTGGTCGCTGACGATCACGCCTGCGGATGCTGCCCGACGGCATCCCCAATGACCAACAGCGCTACCGCCTGGACGACGTCCGCGAGCACGCCGCCTGCTTTCACGAAGTCGGCACGCGGCCGCAGCGCCGATGTTCAGCCCCGCAAGGGAAATCGCGCGATCGGCAGATGCTGGTTCTTCCCGATCAGGCTGCGCACCAGGACGAATTCGCGCGCAAGCCAATGAATCGGCTCGATCGCCTGCTCGGCCAGCTGGAGGCCGTCGTACAGCAGGGTGAGGTGCGGCGTGTAGCCTTGGTACGACGCCCGCCCCAGCCCGGCGCTTGTCATCGTGTTCTCCAGGACTTGCTGAAACGAGGTCAACGCAAGCAGGCCATCCCCGCCCAGCAGGACCAGCGGCGCCCTGCGCCCCCGCCTGGAGAAGCTCGCCACGCGGTCGAGCGCCACCGGCAGCGGCCGCTGCGCCACGCTTGCCGCCACTTCGCGCACGGCATCGACGATGTCCGGCCGCGGCCCGGCGAAGTCGCCCACGAAATGCAGGGTGACATGGAAGCGTTCGATCCCCAGAGACCTGCCCTTCAGCCCATGTTCGGCGCGCAGCCGCTGCGTGAGGTCCTCGATGCGCGCGGCGGTCCGCGAGTCAGGAACGACAGCGAGGAACAGCCGATCGGTCGCCCGCGGCGCGGCATCGACGCCCTCCGGCGGAACTTGTCTTGTCCGTTTTTCCATGCGCCGCGTTTCCCGCCTTGGGTCAATGCGATCGCAGCCGCCGGATGGGGCGGGCCATCAAGGCCAGGGCAGCCACCAGCCCGAGGGCAAGGTGCCATCCCGCGAGCGCCTGGAGCCCGACGGCCGCAATGCCCAGCCCCAGCAGCCACGCGAACAGCGCGTTGAGCATCGCGCCGACGAGCGGTGAGGCGCGGGCGCCGCGCCAGGCGGGATCGCCCAATTGCGCCGCCCAGGCCATGCTCCACGCGGCGCCGTGGGCCAGCACGAGCACCCACCACGCCTGGGGGCCCGGCATGAGCACCAAGGCCCCTGCGCCGAGCGCCAGGAGCGCCGCGCAGACGCCTGGCGCGGCAGCCAGGATGGCGGGCCGGCCGATGGCCACCAGGGCAGGCACGAACATCGCGGCGAAGTGCACGCCCAGCACCGCCTGCGGCGGTACCGCATCGCTGCGGCACAGGCTCAGCATCAGCGGCAGGCCGCACATCATCGGCAGCATCACCAGCGAAGCCAGCAGCACCGGGCAGCGCCGCGGCTCGCGCCAGTCGCGCGGCTGCCAGCCGGGCAGCGAGCAATCGAAGAGCCCTGCCCCGCATCCGCCGACCGTGCCCGCGCGCACCGGCATCAGCACGGCGAGCATCACGCAAGCGACGAAGGCGCCGCCCATCAGCCGCAGGCCCAACGCACTCAGGTCCGTCGGATCGCCGAGGCAGCCCCAGGCCAGCGCGGCGCCGCAGGCCGCGGCGCCGACGGGTGGGCGCGGCGTCGCGCGCGCGGCCTTGCGGGAGGCGCGCACGGCCGACGAGGCCAGCGCAACGAGCAGCGCCCAGGCCAGTGCCACCGCCAGCAGCGCCGCGAGCCCGCCGCCGTGCAGCGCGGCCGACAGCGCCCAGGCCGCCAGCGATGCCGCAAGCACCAGCAGCCCGCGCAGCAACAAGGCAGACGGCCGCAGCCGGCCGATCAGTCGCGCGCAGCCCCCCAGCGCCAGCAGCCAGAGCGCCAGCACTGCGAAGGCGGCCGCAGGCCCCGCAGCCAGCGTCTGTGCCAGGCTGCCCAACCCGACCCAGCCGCCGAGCAACAAGGCCCAGGCAGTCGCCCGTGCGCCCTGCAGGCGCCACGGAGGCAGACCGGCTTCGAGTGGCGTCACGACGCGGCCCGACTTCGCTTCAGGCCGTCGCGAGCGCGGCGGGCCAGCGCAGCGCGTGGCCGGTCCGCTCGGTGAATCGCTGCAGGTCTTCCGGCGTGTCGATGTCGACCCGGTAGCGGCTGTTGTCGGTGTCGAACCAGCGCACGCGTGTCGGGTTGGCGTCTCGCCAGCGCCGGCAGGCCGCATCGGCATCGCCGGCCAGCCATTCGTCACGCAGCGCGGCGTCGAAGATCACCGGATTGCCCGGTTCCCCCGCCACCCTCGGCACCACCATCGAGGCCTCGCCTCGCTTCTTGAAAGCGCCGATCAGCGCGGTGATGTCCTGCGCATTGATCAGCGGCTGATCGGCCAGCGCGACCATCACCGCGTCGAGCTTTCCGGTCAGCGCCTGCAGGCCGACGCGAACGGAGGACGCCTGCCCGTCGTCCGGCGACGGATTGCGCGCCAGGGTGACCGGGAATTCGCGCACCGCCGCTTCGATCGCCTCGGCATGGTGGCCCAGCACCACCACCACTTCGTCGACGCCCGCGCCGGAGAGCGCGATCAGTTGCCTGCGGATCAGGGGCACGCCGCCGAGTTCGAGCAGGGATTTCGGCCGGCCGCCGAGCCGGCTGCCGGCGCCCGCCGCCAGCAGCACGGCACCGATCACCACCCGGGCGTAGAGGCCGCCACCGCCTTTGAGGATGCAGCCCATGTCAGTGCCCGCAGCAGGAAGACGAGCCGGCGAGGACGGGCGTCGGGACCGCTTCCACCGCCTTGCGCGGCGGGTCGGCGGCGGGCGCCGCGCTGCCGCGCCGATTCGCGACAACGGCGGCCAGCACCGACAGCGCGATCTCCTCCGGCGTCGTGGCCGGCATCGCATAGCCGGCGGGCGCGACGATCGCGGCCACCGCGTCGGCATCCGAGCCCGCGGCGACCAGCGAATCCTTGAGCACCTGCGCCTTGCGCGCGCTGGCGACGAAGGACACCTGGCGCGCATCCAAGGCCAGCGCCAGGCGCAGCGCCTGCACGTCGCGGCGGCCTTGCGTAGCGACCACCACCCATGCGCCGGGCGCGATGCGCGGCCCGACGGTGGCGATGTCGTCGCGGTCGATGACCTGCTGCGCATCCGGATAGGCGCCGGCCTCGGCGTCCTGGGCGACCAGGGTGACCGTGAAGCCCACGCGCGGCGCCAGTTGCGCGAGGCTGGCCGCGACCGGCGAGGCGCCGATCACCACCAGGTGCGCGAGCGGCAGCACGGGGTCGACGAACAGCTCCAGCGTGCCGCCGGAGTGGCAGGCCATGCCGAACTCCAGCACGTCGCCGAGGTCTCTTTCCCGCGTTTCATCCGTCGGCGCGATGCGGATCAGCCGGGCCTGCCCGTCGGCCAGCGCCTGGCGCACCGTGCGCACGACGGCCGGCTGGGCGCACCCGCCACCGACCCAGCCATGGAAATTGCCGTCGGCGGTCACGATCGCCTTGTCGCCGGCATGGGCCGATGCCGGCGCCAGCGCCTTGATCACGCTGACCAGCGCATAGGGCGTGCCCGCCTGCTGCAGCCGGCGCGCGGTGTCGAAGACGGTATCGACTGAGTTCATGTGAAGCTCCTTGGCATCCCCTGGGGGATGCATCGGTTGGATCGGAGGGGCGAGCGGTCGTTCATCGCAGATGCTGCGCGAGCTCGGCCAGATCGCGCAGGCTGTTCAGGCGCAGGAAGCGTTCGACCAGGCCGCCATGCGCGACCACGCCTTCCATCGCCTGCGAAGCCGGTGGCGCATCGGTGGGATGAAACCAATGGATGCGCGCGCCACGGCCGCGCACCCGCGCGAGTTCCTCCGCCAAGCGCCCGGGCGCATCGGCGTCGAAGCCGTCGGAGAGCACCCAGACACGCGCGTTGCGCGTGAGCTGCGCACGCGCATGCGCTCCATGGAAATCGGCCATGCTGGTGGCGATGCGCGTGCCGCCGCCGAAGCCGGCGGTGACTGCGTTGACCTTCTCCTGCACCGCCGCCGAATCGCTGCGCAGCAGCGGCGTGACTTCGGCGAGCCGGGTGTGGAAGACGAACACCCGGGCATTCATCGCCGAGACGAAGGCGCGCGCGATGCGCAGGAAGAGCTGCGCATGGGTTTCCATGGAGCGGCTGACGTCGACCAGGATGAACAGGCGGGGCCATTCGCGGCGCGGCGCGCGCCACACCGGATGGATCGGCAGGCCGCCGGTGCGCAGGCTGGCGCGCAAGGTGCGGCGCACGTCGAGGCGGCGGCCACGGGTGTCGTCGTGCCAGCGGCGCGTGAGGCGCCTGCGCAGGCGCTGCGCGATCTGCTCGGCCAGGCGTTCGAGCTGTGCGAGATCCTGCGGCAGCCATTGCGACAGCGCGCGGTCGTGCAGCGCGTCGACGCGGCTGGCGCCGCCCTGGGCGCGCGACAGGGCCCCCTCCTCCGGTTCGACCAGCGGCGCCTCCAGGGCGGTGTCGGCCGCCGGGCGGCGCGAGGCGGGCGGCTTGCCCTCCAGGCTGTCGTGCAGGCTCTTCACCAGCTGCTGGAGGTTGCGCGCGGGCCGCGTCTCGCCGCTGATCCGGGCCTTGCCCTTGGCGCGCTGCGGATACCAGTAGCGCTCGAACAGCTCGGGCCAGCGCCGCCAGTCGCGCGCGTCGTGGCAGGCGATCGAGCGCCAGGCCGCATCGAGCCGCGACGCGCGTTCGACCGGCACGCGCAGCGCCGCGGCCACCATCGCCTGCTGCTCCGCCACGCCGACCTTCAGGCCGTGGTCGCGCAACAGCGCCGCGAATCCGGCGATGCTCTCCAGCGGTCTGGCCACGGTGCTCATGGGGGCTGCGGGCTCTTCTCGGCCACGCCGACCGCGCGCCGTCCCTCGATGAGCTGGCGCACGCGCTCCTCGCCGAGCAGGAAGCGGTCCTCGCGCGTCTTCAGCAGGCAGGACAAGGTGCCGACGAGCGCGTGCGGATCGTCGGGCAGCGCCTTGAACTCCAGCCGGTGCAGCGCGCGCACCCAATCGAGCGTCTCGGCCACACCCGGCGTCTTGCCCAGGTCGTCGCGGCGCAGCCGCTGGACGAAGGCCACCGCCTGCTCCACCAGCGCGCTCTCGGCGTGCGGCAGCGTGGCGCGCACGATCGCGATCTCGCGCGCGAGCGTCGGGTATTCGAGGTAGTGGTAGAGGCAGCGGCGGCGCAGCGCATCGGACAGCTCGCGCGTGCCGTTGCTGGTCAGCACGACCTGCGGCACGTGCTTCGCGCGAATGGTGCCGAGTTCGGGCACCGTGATCTGGTAGTCGCCCAGCACTTCCAGCAGGAAGGCCTCGAAGGCTTCGTCGGCGCGGTCGACCTCGTCGATCAGCAGCACGCAGGGCGCGTCGCTGGAGATGGCCTGCAGCAGCGGCCGTTCGAGCAGGTAGTCGCGCGCGAAGAGGTCGGCTTCCTTCATGCCCTGGGGCTGCGTCTCGTGCAGGCGGATCGCCAGCAGCTGGCGGCCGTAGTTCCACTCGTAGGCGGCCTGCGACAGGTCCAGCCCCTCATGGCACTGCAGCCGCACGAGGGCCTGTCCGCGCGCGCGGGCCAGCGCGGCGGCCAGCGAGGTCTTGCCGACGCCCGCGTCGCCCTCGACCAGCAGCGGCCGCTGGAGCTCGCCGGCCAGCCACAGCGTCGTGGCCAGCGCCTCGTCGGCGATGTAGCCGGCGCGGTGAAGCGATTCGCGCAGCTCGGCTTCGGTCATGGGCGATCAGGCTCGCTTGCCGAACAGGCCCGCGAACCAGCTCTTGATCAGCCCCCACAGGATGGCCAGCGCGTTGATCTCGTTGGCCCGTGTCGGCTGGGGCGTCGGCGCGACGGCGGCGGGTTCGGCGGCGGAGGCGGCAGCGGAATTGCCGGCGGCAGATTCCGCTTCCGCGGCGGCAGGGCCATCCCGCGGCCCCGGCAACGCCGCCGCCGCGGCGCCGAAGTTGTCGACGAACTGCGCCAGCAGCATGTCGGACACCTGCACCATCATCCGCCCGCCGAACTGCGCGAACTTGCCGTTGACGATGACCGCGGCCTGCCCGACCAGCACCGAGGCCGCGGCGGTGTCGCCGGGCTCGATCGTGGCCGTGAGGTCCATCGAGGCCGAGGAGCCGCCGCGGTCGGCGCCCTTGCCCAGCAGCCGCAGCGTCTTCGTCGCCTCGTCGAGCGCGAGCACCTCGATGTCGCCGGCGAAGGCCGCGCCGGCAGGGCCGACCTTGACCTTGACGCTGCCCTTGTAGTGCGTGTCGTCGATCTGCTCGGTGATGGCGGCGCCGGGCATGCAGCCGGCAACCGCCTTCACGTCGCGCAGCATCCGCCAGGCGCGGGCGCCGTCCACCGCCAGCGGGTAGCGCTTGTCGAGTTTGACTTCCATCCTTGTCCCTGTTCCCGTTCTTCGCCGCTCAGAGCGCGACGCCGCTCTGCTTCAACTGCTGCCAGACGCGGTAGGCGCTGTGCGGCATCACCATGTGCTTCACGCCGAGGTGCGCGAACGCGTCGACCACCGCCGATGTGAAGGTCGGGATCGAGCCCACGTGCGGCGATTCCGCCACGCCCTTGGCGCCCAGTGGGTGGTGCGGCGACGGCGTCACCGTGTGGTCGGTCTCCCATTTCGGCGTCTCCACGGCGGTGGGCAGGAAGTAGTCCATCAGCGTGTTGCCCATCAGGTTGCCCTGCGCGTCGAAGGGCATCTGCTGGCCCATCGCCACGGCATAGCCTTCGGTCAGGCCGCCATGGATCTGGCCTTCGATGATCATCGGGTTGATGCGCGTGCCGCAGTCGTCGAGCGCGTAGAAGCGCCGCACCTTGGTCTCGCCCGTGCCGCGGTCGATATCGACCACGCACAGGTAGATGCCGAAGGGGAAGGTGAAGTTGGGCGGGTCGTAGTAGTGGACCGCCTCCAGGCCGGGTTCGAGCCCCGGCGGCGCCTGGTGGTATGCGGCCCAGCAGATGTCCTTCATGGACTTGAAGCGGCTGTCGTCACCCTTGACCTTGAAGCGGTCGATCTCCCAGTCGAGGTCGTTCTCGCCGACCTCGAGCAGGTGGGCGGCGATCTTGCGCGCCTTGGCGTGGATCTTCCGCGCCGCCAGCGCGATCGCCGCGCCGGCCACCGGCGTCGAGCGCGAGCCGTAGGTGCCCAGGCCATAGGGCGCGGTGCTGGTGTCGCCCTCCTCCACCTGGATCACCTCGGAGGGAATGCCGAGTTCCGTGGCGATGATCTGCGCGTAGGTCGTCTGGTGGCCCTGCCCCTGGGTGATGGTGCCCATGCGCGCGATCGCGCTGCCGGTCGGGTGCACGCGGATCTCGCAGCTGTCGAACATGCCGACGCCGAGGATGTCGCACATCTTGCTCGGCCCCGCGCCGACGACCTCGGTGAAGGCCACCAGGCCGATGCCCATCAGGGTCGGGCAGTTCGGGTCGGCGCGCTTGGCCGCCTGCTCGGCACGCAGGCCCTTGTAGTCGCAGGCGTCGAGCACCTTCTGCAGCGCGGGGTGGTAGTCGCCGGAGTCGTACTCGAAGCCGAAGGCCGAGGTGTAGGGAAACTGTTCCTTGCGGATGAAGTTCTTCGCGCGGATCTCGGCCTTGTCCATGCCCAGCTTCTGCGCCAGGATGTCGACCAGGCGCTCGATCACATAGACCGCCTCGGTCACGCGGAAGGAGCAGCGGTAGGCCACGCCCCCCGGCGCCTTGTTGGTGTAGACGCCCTTGACGCTGCACCAGGCCGCCGGGATGTCGTAGGAGCCCGAGCAGATGTGGAACATGCCGGCCGGGTACTTGGTCGGGTCGGCGCAGGCATCGAAGGCGCCATGGTCGGCGAGCACCTCGACCCGCAGGCCGATGATCCTGCCGTCCGGCGTGGCCGCGATCTCGCCGTCCATGTGGTAGTCGCGGGCAAAGGCCGTGCTGGAGATGTTCTCGATGCGGTCCTCGATCCACTTGACCGGCTTGCCCAGCACGATGCTCGCGACGATCGCGCACACATAGCCCGGATACACGCCGACCTTGTTGCCGAAGCCGCCACCGATGTCCGGCGAGATGATGCGCACCTTCGACTCCGGGATGCCCGACAGCAGCGACACCACCGTGCGGACCACGTGCGGCGCCTGCGAGGTCATGTAGGTGGTCAGCTCGCCGCGCACCGGGTCGAAGCTGGCGACGCAGCCGCAGGTCTCCAGCGGGCAGGGATGCACGCGCGGGTAGAAGATGCGCTCCTTCAGCGTGACCGGCGCGGAGGCGAAGGCCGCATCGGCGGCCGCCTTGTCGCCGGCCTCCCACGTGAAGATGTGGTTGGGATGGTCGCGCTTGCCGTGCGCGCCCTCGGTCTTGCCCGCCAGGTCCTCGCGCAGCACCGGCGCGCCGGGCTTGAGCGCCTCGAAGGGATCGATCACGACCGGCAGTTCGTCGTACTCGACGATCACGGCCTCGACGCCATCGGCCGCGGCGTAGCGGTCCTCGGCGATCACGACCGCCACCTCCTGCATCTGGAAGTGCACCTTCTCGTCGGCCAGCACCGCCTGCACGTCGCCGGCCAGCGTCGGCATCCAGTGCAGCTTGAGCGGCTTGAGGTCCTCGGCGGTCAGCACGGCGATCACGCCGGGCACCTTCAGCGCCTCGGACTTGTCGATCTTCCTGATGCGCGCATGGGCCACGGGCGAACGCACGATGTCCATGTGCAGCATGCCGGGCATCCTGATGTCGTCGACATAGTTGCCCTTGCCCTGGATGAAGCGGGCGTCTTCCTTGCGCAGGCGGCTCTCGCCGAGGCCCTGCAGCGCGGCGCTGCGTTCCAGCAGCTTGGGATCGATCGGGGCGTTCATGCGGCCACCTTCTCTGTCTGTTGCAGCTTGGCGGCGGCGTGGAGCACCGCCTTCACGATGTTCTGGTAGCCGGTGCAACGGCACAGGTTGCCGCTCATGCCGGCTCGCACTTCCTCTTCCGTCGGATTCGGGTTCTCCCGCAGGAAGCGGTAGGCGCGCACCAGCATGCCCGGCGTGCAGAAGCCGCATTGCAGGCCGTGCTCCTTGTAGAAGCCCTCCTGCACCGCGTGCAGCACGCCGCCCTGGGCCAGGCCCTCCACTGTCAGCACCTCCGAACCCTCGCACTGCACGGCGAGGTGGGTGCAGCTCTTGACGGATTCGCCGTCGATGTCGACGGTGCAGGCGCCGCAGTGGGTGGTCTCGCAGCCGATGTGCGCACCGGTGAGATGGCATTCCTCGCGCAGGAAGTGCACCAGCAGCATCCGCGGCTCGACGGCCTTCTCGATGTGCTTGCCGTTGATGTCGAGGCTGACGATGGTCTTGCTCATGGGGGTCTCCGATCCTGTCGTTTCTTCTAGCTGCAGCGCGTGGCTGCCTTGGCGATCGCGCGCATGACCATCTGCCGGGTCATGGCGAACTTGTATTCGCGGTCGCCGCGCAGGTCATCGGCCGGATCGCAGATGGCGACGGCCTTGGCGGCCGCGTCGGCGATGCTGGCCTCGCTCAGCGGCTTGCCCAGCAGCGCGGCCTCCGCGTCGGGCGCGCGCAGCGCGGTGGGCGCCACGTTGGTCAGCGCGATGCGCGCATGGCTCACGTTGCCGCCGTCGATGCGAAGGACCACCGCGGCCGCGGCGGTCGCCCAGTCGCCGGTCTTGCGCTTGAGCTTCTCGTAGGCATAGCCGGTGCCAGGGGCGAAGGCCGGCACGCGGATCTCGATCAGGATCTCGTCCTCCGCCATCGCCGTCATGTAGGTGCCCTGGAAGAAGCCGTCGGCGGCAACCTGGCGCCGGCCGCCGGCCCCTTCGAGCACGAAGACGGCGTCCAGCGCGATCGACAGCGCCGGGTGGTCGTTGCCCGGATCGCCGTGCGCGATGTCGCCGCCGATGGTGCCGCGGTTGCGCACCTGCGGATCGCCGATCTGACGCGCCGCCTCCGGCAGCAGCGGCACCCTGCGCTGCAGCACGGGCGACATGATGAGGTCTTTCTCGACCGTCATCGCGCCGATCACCACGATGTCGCCCTCCTCGCGGATGCCGCGCAGCGTGTCGATGCGGTTCAGGTCGATCAGGTGCGCCGGCTGCGCGAAGCGCAGCTTCATCATCGGCAGCAGGCTGTGGCCGCCGGCCAGCAGCTTGGCGTCGCCGCCGAACTCGCCGAGCAGGTGGATGGCGTCGGCCACCGAGCGAGGCGCGTGGTAGGCAAAAGCGGGAGGAATCATCTTTGTTGTCTCCTATCGTGGCGGCAGGCAGCGAGGCTCCTGGCCCGCTGTGTTGACGTTGAAGTTAAGACGACCCGCCAAGGCGCAGGCCCCAGGCGCACGAACCGGCGTGGCAGGCGCACGAAATGCGGCGATCGGCGCATGAACCGCCGCGCCGGAAAGCCCGGCGCGGGTTATCCCGAATGGGCCGCCCTCAGCTGCGCAGGCTTTCGACCTCGGCAATGCCCAGTTGTTCCAGCAGGCGCGGAACGCTGGTGCGCGCCACCGGCAGGGCGTTACTTTCGCCGCGCAGCTTGAGGCTGACCTTGCCCTCGTCGCGCAGGATCTGCTCGGCGAAGTCGAGGTTCGCCAGGTAGCTGCGGTGGATGCGCAGGAAGGACGCGCCGTCCAGCCGCTCGGCCAGGTCGCTGATGTTGAGGTTGCAGAAGCTCGCGCCCTGCGCCGTGCTCACCCAGGTGTAGTGCCCCTCGGAGCGGATGTACGTCACCGTCTCGACGTCGACCAGCACGATGCGGTTCTGCGAGACCGTCGGGATCTTCTGCAGCTGGCGCTTGGCCTGCGGCTTCTGCGCCGCCGGCTCCTCGCCGCTGACCAGCTCGGTGATGTCGTAGAAGATCAGCGTGTAGCCGGCCGTGTCGCCGCGCAGGTCGGAGAGCTTCGTCACCTTGATGAGCAGGACCCGCTCCGGGATGTTGATGATCATCGTCATCGGCGGCGGATTGCTCACCGGGCACTCGGCCTGATCGAGCAGGAACTTGACCTTGGACTGCGAACGCTCGGGATGGAAGGACAGCACCATCTTCTCGAAGGGCTGCTTGTCCTCGACCGGCAGCGCGCGGCGCGCGAAGCTGTTCATGGCCACGACCGTCAGGTCGCGATCGAGCTGCACCACCCCGACATCGGATCGCTCGAGCAGGTACAAGGGGCTGCGGCTTTGAATTCGGGTGTCCAAGATCTGGCCTCCGGTGGAAGCCCCATTGAAGCACTCTTTGGGTGCGCGCGCGAGCGGGTCATGTACTCTCCGGCACCTTCAAGGCGACGTAGGTGCTGTTGCTGATCCCGAGCAGCGTCAGCAGTTCGGTGGGGAACTCCGGCATGGCGACCACCTGCGCCACGGTCCAGACAAAGAAGCCGCCCAGAGTCAGCGTCCAGAAGACGACCTGCACCCGATAGATGCTCACGCCGTCGCCGTCGCTGCAGATGTCCTTGAGGAAGTTCTTCCAGGAATTGAGCGCATTCGGATGAAGTGCCGCCTCGATCGCGGCCAGCCGGGCCGGGCCGCCGCCGGCCACGAACCCCGCCGGATTGGCGACTTGCGCGGCCAGCAGCGTGGTTCTCTCCGCCTCGAGGCCCGTGTTCTTCGTGTTGCCGACGACTCTCGCCGCGAAGCCGGTCGCGCTGCTGATGCCGAGCAGGATCAAGACCTGGGACGGCAGTCGCTCCAGGCTTCCCGTGGTGAAGAAGATGGCCACCAGGCAGGTGAGCACGAGCAGGAACCAGAACGCCATTTGCGCGCGGCCCAGGCTGTAGGGGCCGCCCCTCGAATCCCGCAGGATGCCCGGACTGAGAATGAACCAGGCGTACATCAGCGCGAAGACGAGGATGCTGAGCCCGATGATCCAGTGGAGCCGGGTGCCATCCTGGACTTCGAACGCGATGGTGCTCCCGGCGCTCGCGGCATTCGGCACACTGACCGGGATTCCCGGCCCCATGGCAACGGCGACGTCCATCACGCGCCGCGTTCCGCCGTGTTGCGATCCCAGGAGTTTCGTCCACGCGTCGCGGTTGGCTTCGTCCTGGGAATTGCGGCGCAACAGGAAGCTCAGCGTGGCCTGGTCGCTCGTGCCCTGGGACAAGGTCAGCGGCAGGCCTTGCATCTCGATGCCACGAAGGAAGAGCGTGACGGGCACGGTGTCCCGCGTCCTGCTCTTGAGCAGCGCGTCCAGCTTCTGGTAGCAGCCGCCCTTGACGTCGATGCGCAAGCGATCGTCCAGTCCGTAGGTCGGCGTCGTGGCTTCGTTGGGCTGCGCGGGGCGTTCAATGCACTTCCCGCCCGCCCACATCCCCAGGCAGAGGTCGGCGCTCATGCACTCGGGCTCGGCGGCGTGGAGGGAGGCCGCGAAGAGCCAGCCGAGCAGGCAGAACACGCATGCCGTTCGAAGCCGCCTGAATTGCATCATGACCCTCGGATGAGACCCGACTCGCCGATTCTGAGCTGGCGCGCACGGCCGCGAATCAGCGAAATTGGGTAGGCCGTTCGGTCAGCGCGCGCCCGTCTCGCGCGACGCCATCCAGAACGCGGCCTGCCCCACGATGCCCGCCCCGGCGAGCACGAGTCCCGCCGACAGCGCAGGGTCGGCGCCCAGACCGACAAGCGCCGTGCACAGGGCGCCGACGGCCATCTGGGTGAACCCGTACAGGCCCGATGCCGAGCCCGTCACCAGCGGGTTCACGCTGATCGCCTCGGTGAGCGCGGCCGGCGAGGCGACACCGGCGCCCATGGTGAAGAGAAACATCGTGCCGACGACCCACGGCACGTTCAACAGCCCCAGCCCTGCGCCCGCGAGGAATGCCAGCGCCGCCAGGACGCTGACCGCGCTGGCGCCGACGAGCAGGCGGCGCATCCTGACCCTTCGAATGAGGCGCGTGGCCAGGACGCTTCCGAGGCCCAGGCCGGAAATCAGCAGCGCGAGATAGAAGCCGACCTCATGCACGGGCCGATGCAGCTGATCGACGAAGATGAAGGGCGCGGCCGCGATGAAGGCATACATCGCCGTGGTCGCGCAGCCGCCGCCGATGGCGTAGCCGAGAAAACGCGGCGATTTAAGCAGCTGCGCGTAGTTGCGCGCCAGCGCCGCCACGCTGGTGTTGGCGCCGGTCGTCGCGCCCCCGGTCTCCGGCAGCAGGCGCCAGCTGAAGAACAGGTTGAGCAAGCCGAGCGCGGCCAGCGCGTAGAAGATCGAACGCCAGCCCAGCGTCGCCGCCAGCGTGGCGCCAACGATCGGGGCGACGCCGGGTCCGATCACCACCATGAGGTTCATCAGCGCGAGGCGTCGCGCGGCATCCTCGAACGCGCTCGTGTCGCGCACGATGGCGCGCCCCAGCACCAGGCCCGCACAACCCCCCAGGGCCTGGAACAGGCGCGCAACGATGAGCGCCCCGGCGCTGGGCGCCAAGGCCGCCGCAAGGCCTGCCACGGTATAGAGCGCGAGGCCGAACATCAGCGTCGGTCGTCTTCCGAAGCGGTCCGACACCGGGCCGTACACCAGCTGCCCGATCGCGAGTCCGGCAATGTAGAGGCTGATGGTGAGCTGGATCGCGCCCGGGCTGGCCCCCAGGCCTTCGGCCGCGAATGGAAGCGCGGGCACGAAGATGTGCATCGCCAGCGTGCCGCTGAAAGTGAACAGCGCGAGCAGCCAGAGCGGCACCTCGGGCAGGCGGGCCGGGACCGTGTCGGGCGCGTGACCCGGGTCGTCGGCTCTCATCGTCCCTGCTGCACCGAGATCAGCCTTTCGTTCGCCGTCGCGTCGAAGACAAGTGTGCGCGGCCAGGTGGGCCAGGTGGCGCCGAGCGCGGCATCGTTCGGATCGCCGTTCTTCGCGAACGCGCCGATGCTCTTCATCATCGCCTCGGACAAGGCCAGCCGGCCCGGCCGGTTGGCGCTGCTGTTGGTGACCCGCGCGAACAGCGAGGGGCCGAAATTGCCGAAGACGAAGGGAAGATCGAAGGCATGGGCGGCACCGTAGATGTCGTTCCACGGCGCCGGCTCCTCGTCCCAGTCGAACCGGTAGTACCAGACCTCCTCTTGCCGTGACTTCAGCGCACCGAGGATGTTGTCGCGGCTGGCGATGAAGAAGAGCTGGTTGAGCAGATCGGTCTTCGCGTTGAAGCCGGTCTCCGGCGTGTCCACCGGCAGGTACTGCGCCGGAATCCACTGCTCGACGCTCACGGCGGGCGCGGCGTCGGGGTCGTAGCCGAACTGCGTCGAGAAGAGCGTGGCATCGCTGACCAGGCGGCCGCTGGCGCCGCCCAGTGCCGGAGACAGTGCGAGGAAGGTCGGAAACAGCTTGGCCTCGTCGCGCGTGGTTCCGGCTAGAAGGGGCACCCGGAGGTAGTTGCCCGCGTTGATGGCGGCGATGGGATCGGTGGGCAGCACGGCGCCGTCGGGAATGGGGCCGGAGCCCGCCAGCCCCGCCGGCGCGAGCCTGGTCATCAGCGTGCCGAGCAGGTCCGAGGCGCTCTTCGAGCGCAGGTAGTCCGCGATCCGCGGGCCGGTCTGCGTCCCGATGTACGCCTGGGCGCTCGCCGCATCGGTGGCCAGTCCGTCGGCGATCAACTGGTTGACCAGCAATGCCTGCCCCTGCGCCAGCGCGGCCGAGGCCGGGTTGAGGGTGGGTATCGAGCCGGGCGGCAGATTGCTCGCCAGCGACAGGCCGCCGCTCAGCGGCACCGCGCGATGGACCAGGCTGGGACTGGCATCGACCAGCAGCGGCGATGTGATCAGCGCATAGACATTGATGGCGCCGGCCGACTGGCCCATCAGGGTGACCTTGCCCGGGTCGCCGCCGAACTGCGAGATGTTGCGGTTGACGAACTGGAGCGCCTTGAAGATGTCGAGCAGCGCGAAGTTGCCCGAGTCGGTGTTCGCGTCGCCGCTGCCCTTAAGCTGCGGCAGGTTCAGGAAGCCGAAGATGCCGAGGCGGTAGTTCAGCGTCACCACCACGGCCTGGGCCGCCTTCGCGAGCGCGGCGCCGTCGTAGACCGGATCCGCCGTGTAGCCCGAGACGTTGCTGCCGCCGTGCACAAAGACGATGACCGGGAGGCCGCTGCCGCCTTCCGACGGCTGCCAGATGTTCAGGTAGAGGCAGTCCTCGCTGCCGACCACCTGGTTCAGCGTGGTGCCGATGGTCGCGTCGTAGGTGTTGTTCGCGCCGGGTCCGAAGAGGCGGCCGTACTGCGCGCTGGCATTGCCGAAGTGCCTGGTGTCCCTAGGCGCGGTCCAGGGGTCGGGCTCCGCCGGCGCCTTCCAGCGCAGCGGGCCCGTCGGCGGTCTGGCGAAAGGCACGCCCTTCCAGAAGAAGGTGCCCGTGGATGCCGAGTCGTCGGTACCGATGATCGGGCCGAGGTGGGTCGTTCGGATCACGGCCGACCTCCGCCGCCCGCGGGCTCTTCATCGCCTTCGCGCGCGTCGAGCCGCGACGAACGAAGCGCGGCGCATGTGGCCATGAGCCATGGGTGACGTGGCATGGTCTTGCCTCCTGTGGTGCTGTGAAACCCTCTTTGCCCCGCCTGGATTCTGCCCCCGTTCTCGGCGCCGGGACGCACGCTCAGCCCGCCCGCTCGCGCTGCCCATCAGGCTGGCGAGCCTGTATGTCTTCGCCCTGGTGATGGGCGCGACATGGCTGGGAACCGTGCCGCTGACCAGCGGCGTGGTCGAGCAGGTCTTCGGCGTGCGCTACATCGGCACCTTGTTCGCCCTGGTGTTCCTGGGCCATCAGCTGGGAGGTTTCTTCGGCGCCTGGCTCGGCGGCAGTATCTATGACACGACGCACTCCTATGCGTGGATGTGGGCGATCGCCATCGCTCTCGGCGCGGCCTCGGTACTGTTGGACCTCCCGATCAGCGATCGCTCGATCGAACGCCGGCTCGAGCCGGCCGCCGCATGAGATACCGGCCCGCGCGCGCGGCCCCCCATTGCTCAGGCTGCTTGCGAGCCCGCACAGCAGCGGTTAGAACGAACGACCGCTCGCACGGGCGACGCGGGCAGGAGAAAGTCATGCGAATCCATCTCGTCGCCTGCCCTCCCCGGCAGGCACTCCTCGGCGTGGCCTTGGGGCTCGCTTTCCTTCCGGCGCACGCGGCCGCCGAGCACTACGACGGTTTCTGCGAAGCCTCCGCGGCGGCGGCACTCGACACCCGGTACTTCGCGGTGGCCGAGGACGAGAGCAATGTGTTGCTGATCTATGGCCTGGGCACGAGCAAGCCGGCAAGACCGCCGATTCCCTTGTCCGACTTCCTGGGCACCGGCGACAAGGCAGCGGACCTCGAAGCCGCTGCGCGCATCGGCGAAATGGTCTATTGGTCCTCCTCCCACAGCCTCACATCGAAGGGCAAGGCGCGGGAATGGCGAAGGCGCCTTTTCGCGACCCAGCTGGATTCGACGGTTTCGCCGCCGACCTTGAAGCCTTTCGGCAAGCCCTACGTCGATCTGCTCGACGACCTGATCTCGGCCCCGGCGCTGAAGTCGCTTCCGCTGCGCAAGGCCGCCGGCATCGCGCCCGAGGCGCCCGATGGTCTCAACATCGAGGGGCTTGCCGCCACGCCGGAGGGCAGCCTGTTGCTCGGCTTTCGCAACCCCCTGGTCGAGGGGAAGGCCTTGCTGGTGCCGATCCGCAACCCGGGACCGGTGGTCAGCGGCAACCAGAAGCCGGATTTCGGCGTGCCGATATTGCTCGATCTCGGCAAGCGCGGCATTCGAAGCATCGATCGCGGCGGCGGCGCCTATTGGATCGTGGCCGGGCCTGTCGCCGACGCAGGCAGCTTCGCGCTCTACAAGTGGAGCGGCGTCGCAACCGATGCACCCGCCCTGACGGGCGTCGCATTTCCGCCCAGGTTCAGCCCCGAGGCGCTGGTCGTGATGCCGGACACCGACTTCGCCTTGGCGTTGAGCGACGACGGTGCGCGCTGCGATCCGAGGCTCCCGAGCTTCCAGGCGATTCGCGTGCCCCTGAAGTAGGTGGTGCGCGGCGCGGACCGGCCGACCCGGATGGGCGGCCGATCAGGCCCGGACCAGTTGGGCATCGACGCCTCGGCGCGGCGCCGGGCCGATGGGCGGGGCAAAGCCCGCGCGAGCCCACATCTGCACGGTCTGGGCAGGTCGCGTGGCTCCGAGCAGGCTCCGAATGGCCGCATGGGGTGCTGCCTGTTCGGGATATTCCTGCAATGCCTGCTGCAGCGGCTGCAGGGAGACGCCAAAGGCGGTGGCGGCGAGCTGCACCCGAACGTAGGCACGGCCCGCGTTCACCTGGGTCACCCGGCCGTTGTCCTCGGTCGCCATCCACAGGAAGCCCGGCGTCGAATCCAGCTTGCGGCTGAAGTCCTTGATCTGGCTGGTGGTGGCGTAGTCGTCAGCCGCCGGGGGCTTGCTGCGGTCGAACAGGCCGAGCCGGCTCATCATCACGGGCAGCGCATCGAGCACGAAGAGCCCGTCAGCGTGCGCCTCGATCTCGGCCGCGCCCACGCGCAGCACCTTGTACGACTCCATGACCGTGCGCGGCGTCGTCAGTTCGATGCGCCAGGCTTCGTCGGCGATGGCGCGGTGCCGCTGCAGGACCTCGGGCCGATCCGGCCCGACGAAGCCGAAGCGCAGGGGATTCGGCCGCACGCTTTGTGCCATGGCCTGCCATGCCTCCCGCGGCACCGGGCGGCCCGGGTCGTAGAGGCTGCGGTTGGTCCGGCGATTCAGGATCTGGGCGAAGAGCGGGTCCCTGCGCACGCTCGCGTCCGCCGTCAGGCGGATGCGGGCGACCGGGCGCCGATCGATCTTCTCCGGCCCGAAGGGACCTTCCGGAAACAATGCGATCTCGGCCTTCAGCCCGCGCTCGCGCGCCGCGATGTCCAGTACCTCCAGGAAGGTGCCGTGGCTCATCATGATCTGGCGGGAGAAGGGATCGGTTTCGGGCAGCAGGCGTCCGAGGTCGCAGCGCAGCAGGATCTCGTCGGCGGTGCGAAGGTCCACGAGCCAGGACTGCAGGTTGTGCGAGTGCGGCGCGAGGATGGCGTAACCCAGAATCCAGCGGCGGACATCGGGCTCAGACCCGGGGCCCTTCCACGCGGCAATCGCGTCCGCGGGCATCTGCTGGCTGCAGCCGGAGGCGGCCGCGGCGATGGTGCCGCCGGAACTCAGGCGGATGAATCGACGTCGGTCCATGGAGGGCTCCGGGGGGTCGGCGCCTGGCGTGCTACGCGTCCATGTCGTGCAGCGCGCGAAAGGCCTTGTACAGGTTTCGAAGGTCATGGTGACCCTTGAACACGCCGGGCGGCTTCCGATCGATTTCGAGCAGCGCGTAGACCGCCGACATGGCGGATCGGATCGAGTACTCGACCGTGAAGACCACGTCGTCCGGCTGCTCGCAGAACTGCCCGGTGACGGCGAAGTTCGCGTACCCCTCGGGATGAACCGCGGGCCGGTCGCCCCTGGCTCGCGGCAGGAACTGGCTGGTGATGAAGGGCATCAGGCAGGGCAGGCAGATCGCCTGGGACAGGATTGCCTCCGTCCGATCGCCCGCGCCCAGGTGACCGAGGAGCTCGGTCATCAGCTCGCGGCCGGTGCAGGCGGCCATCGGCTTGTTCACATGGTTGCCCGGCTTGTCGATGAACAGGCCGTAGCCCCAGAGCGCCTGGACGTCGTCGGGCTGCCCGATGAAATGGGGCTGGTGCGGCAGCACGATCGACAGCAGCCAGTTCGAATCGGTGAAGGTGATGAGGCCGCCTTCGCCGGGCACGTTGCCCGTGAAGTCGCGCACCATCGTGAAGAGCGCCGGATCCTTGAGCGTCGTCGTGAAGGACAGCCACTTGGAATCGTCGACATGGTCGGCGAAGGCGCCCGGCCGGCCGAGCGCGGGCCGGCCCGTGGCGATCTTCTCCCACAAGCTCCAGGCGCCGCCCTCGCGCTTGTCATGGAGTACCGGCGCCGCATCCATGCCGCCGATCGAGGCGCCCTCGGTCATCGAACCCAGCGTGGCGATGACGACATCCCGGGCGCCGACGGCCACTTCGCCTTGCTCGCCTTGCCGGTCATGGGCGATGGCTTCGACGAAGGTCCCGCCCGCCCGTTCGACGAAGCGGATATCCGTCACCCGGGTGCCCAGACGGAACTCGACGCCGCGCTCTTCCAGCCACTTCCGCAGCGGCAGGACCAGCGAGTCGTACTGGTTGTAGACCGTGCGCATGATGCCGTGCAGCTCATTGAAGCCGGCCACCATGTGGGTGAAGCGCACGAGGTAGCGCTTGAGCTCGATCGCACTGTGCCACGGCTGGAAGGCAAGGGTCGTGCACCACATGAACCAGAAGTCGGTACTGAAGAAGGCCGCGTCGAAGTGGTCGGAGATCCGGCTCGCACCGAGCAGGGCTTCGGGCTCGATCGCAAGCTTCTCGATGATGAGAATGTGCATCTCGCTCAGGCCGAATTCAGGCGCATCGATCCTCCGGCCGCCGCGCACGAGCCGCGATTTCGAACCCGTCTTGATGAGCTCGTTCCACTGAAAGATTTCCTGCGTGACGGTCTGCCTGCCATCGAGCGCCGGCACCGAGGAGAACAGATCGTAGGTGCAGAGGTACTTGCTCTCGATCATCCGGCCGCCGCGGACCATGTAGCCCTTCTCGGCGTCTCCGGAGCCATCCAGGCTACCGCCCAACCGGTCGAGTTCTTCGTAGATGCTGATGTTGCGGCCCGGAAGATCCCCATCACGAATGAGGATGGCCGCGGCGGCGAGCGAGGCGATGCCGCCGCCGATGAGATGGGCCTTGACGGTGCTTCGATCGGGCTTCGACATCGGCTTGCACTCCTGTTGCGAGCCGCGACTCTAACCACGCCGGCGCGCGTGGCATTGATGCAGATCAAGCGTTCAGTGGCGACCGGATCGGGGCCGCCGGGATTCAGCTCACTCCCACTCGATCGTCGCCGGCGGCTTGCTGCTCACGTCGTAGGTCACGCGGTTGATCCCGCGCACCTCGTTGATGATCCGCCCCGACACCTTCTTGAGCAGCGCATAGGGCAACTCGGCCCAGTCCGCCGTCATGAAGTCGCTGGTCTGCACCGCGCGCAGCGCCACGACGTAGTCGTAGGTGCGGCCGTCGCCCATCACGCCCACGCTCTTGACCGGCAGGAAGACGGCGAAGGCCTGGCTGGTGAGTTCGTACCAGTTCTTGCCGGTCGCGTCGTCCTTGAAGTTGCGCAGCTCCTCGATGAAGATCGCATCGGCGCGGCGCAGCAGGTCGGCGTATTCCTTCTTCACTTCGCCCAGGATGCGCACCCCCAGGCCCGGGCCCGGGAAGGGATGGCGGTACACCATCTCGGGCGGCAGGCCGAGCGCCACGCCGAGTTCGCGGACTTCGTCCTTGAACAGGTCGCGCAAGGGTTCGAGCAACTTCAGGCCCAGCTGCTCCGGCAAGCCGCCGACGTTGTGGTGGCTCTTGATGGTGACGGCCTTCTTGCTCTTCGCGCCGCCGGACTCGATCACGTCGGGGTAGATGGTGCCCTGGGCGAGCCACTTGGCACCCTTGGCGCCGGCGCTGGTCAGCTTGGCCGCCTCCTGCTTGAACACGGTGACGAACTCGCCGCCGATGATCTTGCGCTTGGCTTCCGGGTCGCTCACGCCCGCCAGTTTGCCGAGGAACAATTCGCTCGCATCGACACGAATCACCTTCGCGTGCAGTTGGCCGACGAACATGTCCATCACCATGTCGCCTTCGTTCAGGCGCAGCAGCCCGTGATCGACGAACACGCAGGTGAGCTGGTCACCGATCGCGCGGTGGATCAGCGCGGCGGCCACCGATGAATCGACACCGCCCGACAGGCCGAGAATGACCTCCTCGTCGCCCACCTGCCGGCGGATCGCCTCGACGGCTTCGGCAACGTGGTCGCGCATCACCCAGTCGGGCCTGACGCCGCAGATGCCCAGCACGAAGCGCTCGAGAATCGCCTTGCCCTGCTGCGTGTGCGTGACTTCGGGGTGGAACTGCACCGCGTAGAAGCGCCGGTGCTCGTCGGCCATGCCGGCGATCGGGCAACTCTCGGTGGAGGCCATCAGCTTGAAGCCCGGAGGCAGCTCGGTGACCTTGTCGCCGTGGCTCATCCAGACATTGAGCATGCCGTGGCCGTCATCGGTCGTGAAATCGGCGATGTCCCGCAGCAGCTCGGTGTGGCCGCGCGCCCGCACCGCCGCGAAGCCGAACTCGCGCTTGTGGCCGCCTTCGACCTTGCCGCCCAGCTGGTGCGCCATGGTCTGCATGCCGTAGCAGATGCCCAGCACCGGCACGCCGAGCTCGAACACGGCCTGCGGGGCCTTGTCCGTCGTCTCTTCGTACACGCTCGCGTGGCTGCCGGACAGGATGACGCCCTTGAGGCTGCCGTCCTTGGCGTACTCGCGCACCCACTCGTCGGTGACATCGCAGGGATGGACCTCGGAGAGCACATGCGCCTCACGCACGCGCCGCGCGATCAGTTGGGTGACTTGCGAGCCGAAATCGAGAATCAGGATCTTTTGATGTTGCATGAGATGCCGATCACTCCGCGCGGTAGTTCGGCGCTTCCTTGGTGATCTGCACGTCGTGCACGTGGCTCTCGCGGATGCCGGCCGTGGTGATCTCGACGAACTCGGCCTTGTTCTTCATGTCCTCGATGGTGGCGCAGCCGCAGTAGCCCATGCTGGCGCGCAGGCCGCCGGCCATCTGGTAGATGATGGAGACCATCGAGCCCTTGTACGGCACGCGGCCTTCGATGCCCTCGGGCACCAGCTTGTCGGCGTTCGGATTGCCGGTGGTGGATTCCTGGAAGTAGCGGTCCGCGCTGCCCTGCTGCATCGCGCCGATGGAGCCCATGCCGCGATAGCTCTTGTAGCTGCGTCCCTGGAACAGCACGATCTCGCCGGGCGCCTCTTCGGTGCCGGCGAACATGCCGCCCATCATCACCGTGCTGGCGCCGGCCGCGATGGCCTTGGCGATGTCGCCCGAATAGCGGATGCCACCATCGGCAATCAACGGAATGCCGCTGCCCTGCAAGGCGGTCGCGACGTTGTCGACCGCCATGATCTGCGGCACGCCCACGCCGGCCACGATGCGCGTGGTGCAGATGGAACCCGGGCCGATGCCGACCTTCACCGCGTCCGCACCCGCATCGGCCAGCGCGCGGGCCGCGTCGCCGGTGGCGATGTTGCCGCCGATCACGTCGACCTGCGGATAGTTTCTCTTGACCCAGCGCACACGCTCGATCACGCCGGAGCTGTGGCCGTGGGCGGTGTCGACCACGATCGCGTCGACGCCGGCCTTCACCAGCGCTTCCACGCGCTCCTCGGTGCCCTCGCCCACGCCGACGGCGGCGCCCACGCGCAGGCGACCGCTGGCATCGCGCGCGGCGTTCGGGAAGCTGGTCTGCTTGGTGATGTCCTTGACGGTGATGAGGCCCTTGAGCTCCCACGCGTTGTTGATGACGAGCAGGCGTTCGAGCTTGTGCTTGTTGAGGAGCGCCTTGGCATCGGCCAGCGTGGTGCCGTCCGGCACGGTGATGAGCTTCTCCCGCGGCGTCATGATCTCGCTGACGGGCACCTCGTAGCGGCTCTCGAAGCGCAGATCGCGCCCAGTGACGATGCCGACCACCTTGCCGCCATCGAGCACCGGGAAGCCGGAGATGCCGAGCTGGTCGGACAGCGCCATCACCTGCCGCACGGTGTGCGTCGGCGTGATCACCACCGGGTCGCGCAGGACGCCGGATTCATAGCGCTTCACCTTGGCGACGTGGGCGGCCTGCTCGGCGGGCGTGAGGTTCTTGTGGACGATGCCGATGCCCCCTTCCTGCGCGATGGCGATCGCAAGGCGTGCTTCCGTCACGGTGTCCATCGCGGCGGAGACCAACGGCAGATTCAACGTGATGTTGCGGGACAGTCGGGTGGCGAGGGAGGCGTCCTTGGGCAGGACCTGGGAGAACGCTGGCACCAACAACACGTCGTCGAAGGTGAGCGCTTTGCCGAGAAGGCGCATGGGTGAAGCTCCAAAAGACGGATTGTAACGACGCCCTAGGTACTTGCCCGGACCGAGGGACATGCGCCTTGGAGCGCGCGTTCGACCGTAAAGCCGCCCCAAGAGACCCAAAGCGTTGCGAAAATGCCAGCCGGCACGTTGCAAAACGTAAGGCGGCGCTAAACTGCCGCCCATGAAGATCGCGCACTTGCTCGTACTGGGATCGGTCCTTTTGCTGCCGCTGGGCGCGCATGCCCAATGGCAATGGATCGACAAGAACAACAAGAAGGTCTTCAGCGATCAGGGACCACCGCCCGATATCCCCGAGAAGAATATCCTGCGCCGGCCCGGAGCGGCCCAGGCACGCGTGACCCTCTCCCCGGCCGCATCCACCGCCGCGCCGCCGGCGGACGCCGCGCCGCAGGCACCAGCCCCAGTCGCGGCGGGTGGCGCCAAGCCCACCGGCGTCGACAAGGAGCTGGAAGAAAAGGCGCGCAAGGCCGAGGAAGCGGAAAAGGCCAGGAAGGCGGCCGAAGACCAGAAGCTCGCGCAGGCCAAGGCCGACAACTGCAAGCGCGCGCTCCAGAGCAAGGCGACTTTCGACAGCGGCATCCGCATCGCCCGCACGAACACACAAGGCGAGCGGGAGATCCTGGACGACAAGGCCCGCGCCGAGGAAACGCAGCGTCTGCAGTCGGTCATCGACTCCGACTGCGCCAGGTAGGCGTCGTCCCCCCGGAGGGCCGAGCTAGTAGCCGGCCTTGCCGCCCTTGCGCCGACGGGCAAACAGGCCGGTTCCTCGCGCACCCTGCTGGCGGAATCGCTCCCGCCGCGCCACCTTGGGATCGACCGTCAACGGACGGCACAGCTCGACTCGATCCAGTTCCTCGAGCACATGGTCCCATTCCACTGCCCGGCCCCAGACGCCGGGCGTCATGGCCTGCCAGTCGAGCTGGGGAAAGCGCGCGCCGAGGCTGCTGGCGAGCACCGCGTCCCGCGCCGTCGCCCCCTGCGCCAGGCGCACGGTCTCCTCGAACACCTCGCGCGGCGCCGGCGAGCAGGTCACGGTCACCAACGGCATCAGGCCTTGCCGAAGACGTGCCCGGCGCGCTTGACGAAAGCCTCGACCAGGTTGGAGGCGATCTTGTCGAACACCGGCCCCACCAATGCCTGCAGCGCGAAGTTGCTGAAGCCGTAGCTGAGATTGAGCTCGACGCGGCAGGCGCGCTCGCCATCTTCGCCCACGGGGGTGAACTTCCAGACGCCATCCAGGTTCGAGAAGGGGCCGCTGACGAGCTTCAGATGCACTTCGCGGCCGGGAACGTGGGTGTTTCGGGTGGTGAAGCTCTGGTGAAAACCACTGAAGGCCAGCCCGACCTCGGCGGTCATTCCGGCCTCGTCCTGCTCGATCACCTTGGCCTTGTCGCACCAGGGCAGGAACTCGGGATACCGGGCCACATCGGTGACGAGGCTATACATCTCGTTGGCGCTGTACCAGATGAGGACGGACTTGTGGAYTGTTTTCATAGAATCGGCACAGCGTGCGCGACGGATTGTATTGAAGCCATGCAGCCTCACCTGATTCAACATGGCCACAAAAAAACAAGACCCCTCCACCCGCATCGCCGACAACAAGAAGGCGGCGTACAACTATTTCTTCGAGGAACGCTTCGAGGCGGGGATGGTGCTGGAAGGCTGGGAGGTCAAATCCCTGCGCGAAGGCAAGGTGCAGCTCACCGACGGCTATGTCGTGATCCGCGACGGCGAACTGTTCGTGATCGGCTGCCAGATCAACCCGCTCAAGTCCGCGTCCACACACATCAGCCCCGATTCGGTCCGTACCAAGAAGCTGCTGCTGCACAAGGAACAGATCCGGCGCCTGATCGGAAAGATCGAGCAGAAGGGCTACACCCTGGTGCCGCTCAACTTGCACTGGAAGGCCGGCAAGGTGAAATGCGAGATCGCCCTGGCCAAGGGCAAGGCCGAGCATGACAAGCGCGACACCATCAAGGACCGCGAAGGCAAGCGCGAGGTCGAGCGGGCCATGAAGAGCCGCAGCCGCTGAAGGAAACGAAAACCCCATGGCGATCAAACCCCTCGATGCCGCGCGCACCAATCCGCTCGAAGGCGGTCCCAGCTTTTCGCTCTCCAACCGGATCTTCCGGGCGGTGTGGAATGCGACCTGGGCTGTGCTGGCCTCGTGGACGCCGCCGCAGATGCGCGCCTGGCGCCGATTCCTGCTGAAGCTCTTCGGGGCGCAGGTGGGCGCGGGAAGTGACGTTCGCGGCAGCGCGCGCGTCTGGTATCCGCCGCATCTGCATCTGGCCGACCGCGCCATCCTCGCCGAGCGCGTGATCTGCTACAACATGGCGCCGATCTCGCTCGGCC
Source organism: Variovorax sp. 01T432 (assembly GCF_056398605.1). Taxonomy (NCBI): domain Bacteria; kingdom Pseudomonadati; phylum Pseudomonadota; class Betaproteobacteria; order Burkholderiales; family Comamonadaceae; genus Variovorax; species Variovorax sp. 01T432. The sequence goes on along the minus strand of NZ_JBFTPS010000015.1, from coordinate 52,420 downwards.
GCGCCGCGCTGGTCTCGCAGGGCGCGCACCTGTGCGCCGGCAGTCACGACATCGGGTCGGCCACCTTCCAGCTCACCGCGCAGCCGATCACCATCGGCGCCGGCGCCTGGATCGCGGCCGAAGCCTTCGTCGGGCCGGGAGTCGAAGTCGGGGAATGGGCCGTGCTGGGTGCCCGAAGCGTCGCCTTCCGGTCGCTGGAGCCCTGGACGGTGTATGGCGGCAACCCGGCGAAGCGGCTCAAGCAACGTGTGATCCGCGGCGACCGCTGAGGCATTTTTTCCGGCCGCACGGAATAAACCGGGCCATCCCGGCGTTGGTGAATCCATGGACACTCGCCGGCTGGTCGATCACATCCCGAGTCTGCGCCGCTATGCCCGCGCGCTGACCGGCGACGCATGGGCCGCGGACGACCTGGTGCAGGACACGCTGGAGCGCGCCTGCAGCAAGTGGCGGCTGTGGACCGCGGGCAGCGACCTCCGGGCCTGGCTGTTCACCATCATGCACAACGTGTTCGCGAGCCAGGTCCGACGCGCGACGCCGCGAACGATGGTTGACATCGACGACGTGGTGCATGAACTGCGCGGCGTCGACTCGCACCGCGACCAGGCCATCGACCTCCAGCGCTGCCTGCTCCTGCTGCCTGAACACCAGCGCGCCGTGCTCCTGCTGGTGGCGCTCGAGGACCTCTCCTACGCCCAGGTCGCCAGGGTGCTGGACGTCCCGGTGGGCACCGTGATGTCGCGCCTTTCACGCGCGCGGGTGCGCCTTCAGGAACTGATGGAAGGCGCGCCGGCGCTGGCGCATCGGTCCGGTCTGCGACGCCTGAAATAACCGCACCCATTGCCATGAACCATCCCACGCCGCCACCCGACACCGATCAGCCCGCCTGGAGGGCCCAGCGCGAGGCGCTGCGCCGCCTGCACCGGGAAGTGCTCGACGAACCCGTGCCGCCCGCCCTGCTGGCCGCGGCCGGGCTTGCCGAGGCGCATCACGCCCGGCAGGCACGCTGGATGCGCTGGGGCGGCGTGGCGGCCGGCGTGATGATGGCCTTCGGCGCCGGCTGGCTGGCGAACGACCAATGGGCCGACATGCGCACGGGCGAGACCCTGGCGAGCGCTCCCATGGCGACGCGCGAGTTCGTGCATGCGGCATCGGTCGCGCACGCGGTCTATGCGCCCGAGAAGCGTCACCCGGTCGAGGTGGTGGCGGCCGAGGAGCAGCACCTGGCCCAATGGCTGTCGAAGCGGCTCGACAAGCCGATTAAGGTGCCCGACCTCACCGCCCAGGGCTACTCGCTGGTGGGTGGCCGCCTGCTGCCAGGCAACGAGGGCGCCCGCGCGCAGTTCATGTACGAGCGCGCGGGCGGTGAGCGCATCACGCTCTACATCGGCAGCCTGAACGACACCACCGACAAGACGCGGTCGGGCGAAACCGCATTCCGCTTTTCGACGGACGGCCCGGTGCCGAGCTTCTACTGGGTCGACCATGGTTTCGGCTATGCGCTGGCGGGTTCGCTTCCGCGCGATGTGCTGTTGGGCCTCGCGAGCGCGGTGTACCGCCAGCTTTGAAAGGACCGGGCGCTAGACTGTGCCGGTCACACCTGTTCTTAACCGAAGGAGAAACTTCATGAAACTGCTCAGCGCTTCGATCCTTGCCGCCGCCCTGCTCGTTGGATGCGGCAGCATGTCCAAGATGGCCTCCGCGCCGGATACCCCGACGCGCACCGCCGACGGCGTGCTGATCGGCCCGACAGGCATGACGCTCTACACCTCCGACCGCGATCCGAAGGACAGCGGCAAGTCCCTCTGCAACGGTGGCTGCGCCACCAACTGGCCGCCGCTGATGGCCAGCGATACCGCCAAGCCGATGGGGGCCTACACCATCATCGTGCGCGACGACGGCAAGAAGCAGTGGGCCTACAAGGGCTCGCCGCTCTACTACTGGAGCAAGGACACGAAGCCCGGCGACAAGACGGGCGACGGCATTCTGAACGTATGGAAAGTCGCGCGCCCCTGAGCGGGCACCCGAGGCCGCCGCCCGTCAATGCGCGGCAGGCAGCGCCTGCTGCCGGGCCTCGCGCCGGTCGCGCAGGCCCAGCAGTTCGTTGAACACCAGCGAGCCGATCACCAGCAGCCCCCCCGTGAGCACGCTCGGCTCGGGCTCTTCGCCGGCACCGAGCCACGCCAGGGCGATGCCGAAGATGACTTCGAGCAGGGCGAGCAGCGCCACTTCCGGCGCCTTCAGGATGCGCGCGCACATCACCGAAAGCACGCACGGAATCGCCAGCTGAAACAGGCCGAGGAATGCGAGCAGACCCAGGTCGTGCGCATTGGCCTGGAAAGGCCACGCCAGCGGCAGCGTGGCAAGGCAGGAGACCGCCGCGCCGATCAGGACGGCCGGAACCAGGTCGATGTCATGCCCTTTCGCGTGCGCATGCTGGACGACAGTCCAGTTGCAGGCGCCCGCCAGGGGCACGCACAAGGCGACCAGCGTGCCCATCAGCAGCCCCTCGGCCAGTTGCGCACCGTACATCCAGCCGATGCCGAGGCCCGCGAGCACGATGGCGACCCAGGTACGCCCCGGCAGCTTGTGGCCGATGAAGATGCGGGTCGCGAGCGCCGTCAACAAAGGGCCGAGGGCCATCGTTACGAGCACATTGGCCACGCTGGTCATCGTGAGCGCCACCATGAAGGCCGTGAACATCACGCTCCAGCAGAGGCCGGAAACCCAGAGCTCGCGGCCGCCCTGGCGCATCTTCAGGAACACCGCACGCCCCTGCCAGGCAGGCAGGATCACGAGCAACGACAACAGCGTGAAGAAGGCGCGCCAGAAGGTCACCTCGAAGCTGCGCGCGAACTCGAGATGGCGCGTGACAACGCCGGCCGTCGCCCACATCAGCGTGACGGCAACCATCAGCCAGGCGGCACGGCCGTGCGTCAATCTCACGATCTCTATTCGCGGGAAGCGCGCTTGCGCTCGTGTTCCTTCAGGTAGCGCTTGCGCAGGCGAACGCTCTTCGGCGTGATTTCGACCAGTTCGTCGTCCTCGATGAATTCCACGCCGTACTCGAGCGTCAGCTCGATCGGAGGCGTGACCTTGATCGCGTCTTCCTTGCCCGACACACGGAAATTGGTCAGTTGCTTGGTGCGCGTCGCGTTGACCACCAGGTCGTTGTCACGGTTGTGGATGCCGACGATCATGCCCTCGTACACCGGATCATTGGCGCGCACGAACATGCGTCCGCGGTCGTCCAGCTTGCCCAGCGCGTACGTGAAGATCTCCCCGTCGTCCATGGAAATCAGCACACCGTTCTTGCGCCCGCCGATGTCACCCTTGTGCGGTTCGTAGCTGTCGAAGATATTGGAAATCAAGCCCGAGCCGCGCGTCAGGTTCAGGAATTCGTTGGTGAAACCGATTAGACCACGCGCCGGGATGCGGTATTCCAGGCGCACACGGCCACGGCCGTCCGGCTCCATGTTGACCAGATCGCCCTTGCGCTCGCCCATGGCCTGCATCACGCCGCCCTGGTGCTGCTCTTCGATGTCGATGGTCACCATCTCGATCGGCTCGTGCTTGACGCCGTCGATGTCCCGGAACACCACGCGCGGCTTGGATACCGCCAGCTCGTAGCCTTCACGGCGCATGTTCTCCAGCAGGATGGTCAGGTGCAGTTCCCCGCGGCCCATGACTTCGAAGATGCCTTCTTCGTCGGTTTCCTTGACGCGCAGGGCCACGTTGTGCTGCAACTCCTTCTGCAGGCGGTCCCAGATCTGGCGGCTGGTGATGTACTTGCCTTCACGACCGGCCAGCGGGCTGGTGTTGACGCAGAAGTTCATCGTCAGGGTGGGCTCGTCCACCTTGAGCATCGGCAACGGCGCCGGGTTGGCGGGGTCGGTGATCGTCACGCCGATGCCGATGTCGGAAAGGCCGTTGATCAGAACGATTTCGCCCGGACCGGCTTCCGTGGCCTGCACGCGTTCCAGGCCCTGGAAAGTCAATACCTGGTTGACGCGGCCCTTGATAGCCTTGCCGTCCGGCCCCTCCATCACCACGACGTCCATCATGGGCTTGATGGTTCCGGCGCTGATGCGGCCCACGCCGATGCGCCCCACGAAGGTCGAGAAGTCGAGCGCGGAGATCTGCAGTTGCAGCGGCGCCGCGGGATCGCCCTCCTGGGCCGGCACATGCTTGAGCACGGTATTGAACAGGGCCGACATGTCGGGCCCCCACTGCTCACCCGGGGCGCCCTCTTCCATCGACGACCAGCCATTGATGCCCGATGCGTAGACCACGGGGAAATCCAGCTGTTCATCGGTCGCGCCGAGCTTGTCGAACAGGTCGAAGGCGGCATTGACCACGAAGTCAGGGCGCGCACCAGGCTTGTCGACCTTGTTCACCACCAGGATGGGCTTGAGACCCAGGGCCAGCGCCTTCTTGGTCACGAAACGCGTCTGCGGCATCGGGCCTTCCTGGGCGTCGATCAGCAACACCACGCCATCGACCATGCTGAGGGCACGTTCCACTTCGCCGCCGAAGTCGGCGTGGCCGGGGGTGTCCACGATGTTGATGTGCGTGCCTTGCCAGGTCACGGCGCAGTTCTTGGCCAGAATCGTGATGCCGCGCTCTTTTTCGATGGCGTTGTTGTCCATCACGGTGTCGACCACCTTCTCGTGCTCCGCGAAGGTGCCGGACTGGCGCAGCAATTGGTCGACCATGGTGGTCTTGCCATGGTCCACGTGGGCAATGATGGCGATATTGCGGATTTGCTTCTGGGTACTCATGGTGTCGTTTCGCAGAGAGATGCGTTCAAAAGAATTTGCTGGATTTCGATGGGGTTCAGCAAGCGCCCCGGGATCAGTTCGTTGGCCGTCACGTGGCCGGTGCCGAGAAACGCATGCGGCTCGCTACCGAACACGGCCACCTCGGCGGCATCGGGCCAACTGCCGCGGCGACGCAGACCCGAGAGAAAGCGAGCCGCATCTTCGGCGCCGAGCGTGACACGGCCGTGGCCGGCCACGAGGGATTCGGCAGGCAACAGGCGCGCCAGGCGTTCTTCCTCGTCCATGGCTTCCAGCGCGTCGAGCGTGATGCACTGCGCGACGCCGAAATTGCCCGTCGCCAGGCGGCGCAGCGATCTCAGGTGGGCGCCGCAGCCGAGCGCCTCGCCGATGTCCTCGCCGAGCGTGCGAATGTAGGTGCCCTTGCTCACACTGGCGACGATGCGAATCGTGTCCGCCTCCGCTGCCGCGGAAATCGTCAGCGCATGGATCACGACGTCGCGCGGCGCACGTTCGATCTCGATGCCCTCGCGGGCATATTCATACAGCGCCTTGCCGTCCTTCTTGAGCGCGCTGTGCATCGGCGGCACCTGGCGAATCGGTCCCGTAAACCGGGCCTGCACCCGCGCGAGATCATCGGGCGTCACCGCGACGGGCCGCTCGGCGATCACATCGCCCTCTGCGTCCCCGGTCGAGGTCTTCACGCCCAGACGGGCGATGGCTTCGTAGATCTTGTCGGCATCAAGGTGCAGCTGACTGAACTTGGTCGCCGCGCCGAAGCACAGCGGCAGCACGCCGGTCGCGAGGGGATCGAGCGTGCCTGTATGCCCGGCCTTTTCGGCGCGCAGCAACCACTTGGCCTTTTGCAAGGCCTGGTTGCTGGAGAGACCCAGCGGCTTGTCGAGCAGCAACACCCCGTGCACAGGGCGCCGCTGCACCCTTGTGCGTGGCGCGTTCATCGTCAGTCGTCTTTCGAACGAGACGCGACGGCCTGCGCAATCAGCGCATTCATGTCGGCCGCGCGCTCGGTGGTGCGGTCGAACAGGAAGTGCAGCGTGGGCACCGTGTGAATATGGAGGCGCTTGAAAAGGCCGTTGCGCAGGAAGCCCGCGGCCTGGTTGAGCGCTTCGGTGGTCTGCGCGGTGTCCCCCGTGAGCATGCTGAAGTAGACCTTCGCATGCGCATAGTCGGGCGTGACCTCGACCGCCTGGATCGTGACCATGCCCACGCGCGGGTCCTTCAACTCGCGCGCGATCAACTCCGTCAGATCCCGCTGGATCTGATCGGCGACCTTGAAGGCGCGGTTGGGGGTTGCAGCTTTTCTCTTGGGCATGGCCGGTTTCGAAGGGTTCGCTGGGGGCGCTTACAGCGTCCGGGCGATTTCCTTGATCTCGAAGAACTCCAGCTGATCACCTTCCTTGATGTCGTTGTAGTTCTTGAGCTTGATACCGCACTCGAAGCCTTCGCGCACTTCGCGCACGTCGTCCTTGAGGCGCTTGATCGAATCGACTTCGCCCGTATAGACCACCACGTTGTCGCGCAACAGGCGGAAATGCGCGCTGCGGTTGACAGAACCCGAGGTGACCATACAACCCGCAACCGTACCGATCTTGGACGCCACGAACACCGTGCGGATCTCGGCGGAGCCGATGATCTCTTCGCGCCGCTCGGGTGCCAGCATGCCGGACATGGCAACCTTGATCTCGTCCACAGCGTCGTAAATGATGCTGTAGTAGTTCAGTTGCACGCCGTTGCCTTCGGCCAGCTTGCGCGCACCTGCATCGGCGCGCACGTTGAAGCCGATCACGATCGCCTTCGAAGCGATGGCGAGGTTGATGTCGCTCTCGCTGATGCCGCCCACACCGGCGTACACGATCTGCACCTTGACCTCTTCGGTCGCCAGCTTCTGCAGGGACTGCGCCAGTGCTTCCTGCGAGCCTTGCACGTCGGCCTTGATGATGATCCGCAAGGTCTGCACTTCGCCCGCCGAAAGGTCGGTGAACATGCTCTGCAGGCTGGAGGCCTGCTGCTTGGCGAGCTTGGTGTTGCGGAACTTGCCGGCACGGTAGGTCGCGATCTCGCGCGCACGGCGCTCGTCGTTCATCACCATGAACTCGTCGCCGGCTTGCGGCACCTCGGTCAGGCCCTGGATCTCCACCGGGATCGACGGACCCGCGGTCTTGATGGACTTGCCATCCTCGTCGATCATGGCGCGCACGCGACCATAGGTCGAGCCGGCCAGCACCACGTCGCCGGTCTTCAGCGTGCCGGATTGCACGAGCACCGTCGCGACCGGGCCACGGCCCTTGTCGAGCTGCGCTTCGATGACCAGACCCTTGGCGGCGGCATCCACCGGCGCCTTGAGTTCCAGCACCTCGGCCTGCAACAGCACCTGTTCGAGCAGATCGTCCACGCCCTGCCCCGTCTTGGCGGAAACCGGCACGAACGGCACGTCGCCGCCGTACTCTTCAGGCACGACCTCTTCCGCGACCAGCTCCTGCTTGACGCGATCGAGGTTGGCATCGGGCTTGTCGATCTTGTTGATCGCGACCACGATCGGCACGCCGGCCGCTTTCGCGTGCTTGATCGCTTCCTTGGTCTGCGGCATGACGCCGTCGTCCGCCGCGACCACCAGGATCACGATGTCGGTGGCCTGGGCGCCGCGGGCACGCATGGCGGTGAACGCCTCGTGACCCGGGGTGTCGAGGAAGGACACCATGCCGCGCGCCGTCTCCACGTGGTAGGCGCCGATGTGCTGCGTGATACCGCCGGCTTCGCCCGCGGCGACCTTGGCGCGGCGGATGTAGTCGAGCAGCGAGGTCTTGCCGTGGTCGACGTGGCCCATCACGGTCACGACCGGCGCACGCGGCAGTGCCTCGGCCTGCTGTGCCGACACGTCCTCGTCAGTGAAGGCTTCCGGGTCGTCCAGGGCGGCCACGACGGCGTTGTGGCCCATTTCTTCCACGATGATCATCGCGGTGTCCTGGTCCAGCGACTGGTTGATGGTCGCCATCTGGCCGAGCTTCATCAGTTGCTTGATGACTTCCGACGCCTTGACGGCCATCTTGTGCGCGAGTTCCGACACCGTGATGGTCTCGGGCACATGCACCTCAAGGATGCGCGCCTCGACCGGCGCGGCCTGCACGCGTTCTTCCTGACTTCCGCGATCATTGCCGCGACGCCCGCGCGGGCCTCCGCGCCAATTGCCGCGACCGACACCCCCGCTGGCATCGCCGCGGGTCTTGATTTCCTTCTTCTTGGCCGTGTCGCCCGCCCAGCTCGAAGAGAGCTTGGCCGACTTGACTTCCTTGCCGGCACCGCCGGGTGCTGCCGCCGCGCCTGCCGCGCCGGGCGCGGCTGGCGCTCCCGGACGGGCCGGGGGCGCCGTGGGCTTGTGCAGCGTGCCCTTGACTCCCGCCTTGGCGGCTTCGGGCTGCGGCTTCTCGGGCGCCTTGTGCGGCACCAGCACACGAGCCGGCGCGTTCATCATTGCGCGAATGGCTTCGGCTTCGGCGAGGGCCTTGCGGCGACGCTCGTCGAGGTCCTTGGCGCGGACGGCTTCCTCGTCGGCGCGAGCCTTCGATTCGGCGGCGACCTTGGCCTTGGCGTCCTCCTTGGCCTGCGTGGCCGCGGCCTCGGCGGCTGCCTTGCGGTCCGTCACGGCAGGGGCTTCCTCGGGCGCTTCCGGAGCGCCTTCGGTCGCGGTCACGGCCGCGGCGGCCTCTGCAGCCTTCTTGCGCGCCGCCTTGGCTTCCTGTTCGGCGCGTTCGGCCTGCTCGGCCCGCTCGGCCTTCTCGCGTTCGCGGGCTTCGGCTTCCTCGCGCAGGCGACGCTTCTCGACCAGTTCTTCTTCCTGGCGACGGATCAGCTCCGCCTGGCGGCGCGCTTCTTCCTCGCGGCGGGCGAGTTCGGCTTCCTCGATGCGCGGCGCGGCAGGCGCGGCTGCGACAGCGGGCGCCTCGGCCTGCGGCACCGGCTCGGCCGCCGCCGGATGGCCTTCATCGCGCTGGATGAAGGTGCGCTTCTTGCGCACCTCGACCTGGATGGTGCGGGCGCGACCGGTGGCATCGGCCTGCTTGATCTCGCTGGTCGACTTCTTGGTCAGCGTGATCTTCTTTCGCTCGGGCTCGAGCGTGCCATGACTGGCCTTCAGGAAGCCAAGCAGGCGCTGCTTGTCAGCCTCGGTGAGCGCGTCGGTCGGGGCAACCTTGGTCACCCCCGCGCTCTTGAGCTGGTCAAGCAGGATTTCGGGAGTCTTCTTGAGCTCGTTCGCGAACTCGGCGACAGTGGTACTGGACATATTGGTTTCGTGCCTCCATGACCGTCACTCTTGGCCGGCGAACCAATGTTCGCGGGCTTTCAAGATGAGGTTCTTGGCGTCATCGGCGGATTGGCCGGTGATCTCGGTGAGTTCATCGACCGCAAGGTCGGCCAGGTCGTCACGGGTGTGGACACCCGCCTCGGCCAATTTCGGAATCAGTTCCAGATCGAGGCTTTCGAGGTCGCGCAAATCCTGCGAGACACCCTCGACGTCCTCTTCCCGGGCGATTTCCATGGTCAGCAGCGCATCCTTGGCGCGCGAACGCAGCTCGTTGATCGTGTCCTCGTCGAAGCTCTCGATTTCGAGCAGCTCGGAGATCGGCACGTAGGCGACTTCTTCCAGGCTGGTGAAGCCCTCGGAAATCAGGATGTCGGCGATTTCCTCGTCGACATCGAGCTTCTCCATGAAGAGCTTGCGGCTGGCATCCGTCTCGGTCGCCTGCTTCTGGGCCGACTCGTTGGCGTCCATGATGTTGATCTTCCAGCCGGTCAGATCGGAGGCGAGCCTCACGTTCTGGCCGCCGCGGCCGATCGCGATCGCGAGATTTTCCTCGTCGACCACCACGTCCATCGCATGCTTTTCCTCGTCGACCACGATCGACGACACATTGGCCGGCGCGAGCGCGCCGATCACGAATTGCGCCGGGTCTTCGCTCCACAGGACGATGTCCACACGCTCGCCGGCCAGCTCATTGGTGACGGCATTGACGCGGGTACCGCGCACGCCAACGCAGGTGCCGATCGGATCGACCCGCTTGTCGTGGGAGAGCACGGCGATCTTGGCGCGCGAGCCGGGGTCGCGGGCGCAGCTCTTGATCTCGAGCAGGCCTTGTTCGATCTCGGGCACTTCCTGGCGGAAGAGCTCGACCATGAACTCCGGCGCAGAACGCGACAGGATGATCGGCGCACCGCGCAGGGTGAGGTCAACCTCCATGATCATGGCGCGCACGCGGTCGCCGTTGCGCAGGTTCTCCTTGGCGATCATCTCGCTGCGACGCAGCCGGCCTTCGACACGGCCAGCCTCGACGATGATGTCACCCTTGTCCAGGCGCTTGACGGTACCGGTGAAGATCTTCTCGCCGCGCGACATGAAGTCGTTGAGCAGCATCTCGCGCTCCGCGTCGCGGATCTTCTGCAGGATGACCTGCTTGGCCGCCATCGCGCCGATGCGGCCGATCGGCACCGAATCCACCGCTTCCTCGATGTACTCGTCGACCTCGATGTCGGGCATTTCTTCCTTGGCTTCGAACAGGAGGATCTCCTGGTCGGGGAGCTGCAGGCCGGCTTCGTCCGGGACGACATGCCAGCGGCGGAAGGTCTCATAGTCACCGCTGTCGCGATCGACGGCGACGCGAATGTCCACGTCGCCCTGGTAGAGCTTCTTGGTGGCTTGCGCCAGGGCGGACTCGACCGCGCCGAAGACGACGTCACGTTCGACGTTCTTCTCGCGCGAGATCGCATCCACCAACATCAACATTTCGCGATTCATGCCACCACTCTCCTCGTTCAGTCCGACACCAACGTGCCAGGTTTGGGCCTGCGCCCCTTGAAATCCACTATCGGGGCGAGCCGCGCCTCGCGCAGCTCGTCCAAAGCAAAACCCAGCGCCTGCAGGGGTGCGGGCGCGCGCTTCTTGCTGATCTTCTGTCCGGGCTTGGGCGCCGGAGCATCGCTCCAGACAATCTGCCAACCCTGCGTGCCATCGGCCGCTGCGACCCGCTCCAGCGTGCCGCGAAATTTCTTGCGACTGGCCGACACCTGGCCGGCCGCCGCCGCGCCCATCGGCGCCTTCAGCGTGATGTCGATGACCTCACCGACAAAACGTTCGAAATCCTGCTCATTGCGAAGCGGCCGGTCAATACCCGGCGACGAAACTTCGAGTCGCTTGTAGTCGGCGCCGTCCACTTCGAGCGCGAACTGCAACTGGCGCGTGACCTTTTCGCAGTCTTCCACGGTCACCAGAGGCTCCGGCACACCCGCTGCGACAGCTTCTGAAGTGGGGGCTTTCCAGGGCAAATCAATCGTGACGCGCAGCAATCCCCCGGCCGATCGTTCGATCTCGACCAGGTCGTAGCCGAGCCCGGCCACGGTTTGTTCCACTGTCTGCTGCAATGCCACGTGTCTGTATGCGCCTTTTGAGTTGCCCGATGCCGCCGTCCCCAGCCTGTCCGCCCTGCCTGCCATCTACCCGCTTTGCGGCATCGAAATGCTTCGACCAATAAAAAACGGGCGGTTGGTACCCGCCCGTTTGGTCGTGAGCCTCGAATTATATGCCAAACGCGTTAATTAAGAGGGGTTTCTACGCACCCGGGGCAGCTTTAGGGCCGCGGAGCGCCGCCAGACGGATGCAAACAGAAGCGCCCCGAACGCCAGAACGGCCGCGGCCACCAGCAAGGGGACGGCGAAGGAGCCTGTTCGCTGCGCCAGCGGTGCCGCGAACAGCGGTCCGAGGATCTGGCCGACGCCATAGGACGCCGTCGCATAGCCGATCAGCCCGGCGGCGGCGTTGCCGCGCAATCGCCGCGCTTCCCTGACCGCGAACAGGGTGATCGCCGTGAAAGGCATGCCCAGCAGCAGACTGCCCAGGGTGAAGCCCGCGATGGTCGGCCAGACCACGGACAGCACCACGCCGGACGCTTGCAAAGCATAGGCCACGGCAAGCAGCAGGCGGTTGTCCCAATGGGTGGGGGCGCGGGCGCCAATCAAAGCGCCCGGGACGATCGCCAGACCAAAAAGGGGCCAGAACAGGTCCGGCCAGGGCGAACCAGGCAGGGCCCGCCGCGCAATCACCGGGAGAAAGGTTGCCGTGATGATGTAACCGAAGCCGGCGAGGCCGTAGAGCGCCACCAGCCAGCGCGCGTCGTGACGTGCGGCGGCCGATTCCGTGATCGTCGGCGCCGCTGCCGCGTGGCCAGGCGCGCCGCTGGCTGGCGGTGCGGCATCGCCGAAGATCCGCCAGATCACGGCGATCAGCACCAGCGACAGCAGCCCGAACCCGATCCAGCCGGCCTCCGAGCCCCAGCGCCCAACGGCCCCGCCCAACAGACCGGTGACGGCGATACCGATGCCCGGCCCCGTGTAGATCACGCCCGCCAGCGCCGGCGATCCGGTCTCGGCCAGCCGCCGCAGGCCCCAGCCGGAGGCGAAGACGAAGGTCCAGGCGCTCATCACGCCGGCGGCGGTCCGCAGCACTCCCCAAACCGCAAACCCGTGAAGCAGCCCCATTCCGAGCAGCAGTGCCGCCGTCGCCACCAGACCGCCGCGCACCATGCTCGCGGGGCGCAACCGGATCGCCGCGCAGGAAAGCGCGCCGAGGAAATAGCCGAGGTAGTTCAGCGACGCCAGGACGCCGCCGGCCTGCAAGTCCAGCTTCCCCTCCTGCAGCATGACGGGCAGCATCGGCGTGAACGCGAAGCGCCCCAGGCCCATGGCCACGGCCAGCGTCACCATGCAGGCCAGCGCCGCCCGCCAGGCGCCTCGCCTGTCATTTCCGATCAACGACATTCCAAGCTCTCCGGGTTCTTTCAATCCGCCAGGGCGGCCGCGACCAGCTTCTGGGTATAGGGGTGCGAGGGCGCATCGAGCACTCGCCCGACGGCGCCGGACTCCAGAATCGCGCCGTCTTTCATGACGATGACCTGGTGCGCCATCGCGCGGATGACCTCGACGTCATGCGTGATCAGCAGATAGCTCAGCCCGCGCTCGCGCTGCAGGCGCTGAAGAAGCCCCAGCACCTGCTTCTGGATGGTGACGTCCAGCGCGCTGGTGGGTTCGTCGAGCACCAGCAGCTTCGGGTCGACGATCAGGGCCCGCGCAATTGCCAGCCGCTGCCGCTGGCCGCCCGAGAACTCGTGCGGATAGCGCTGCAGCAGCGAGGGAAACTGCGCCTCGGTCAGCCCGACATCGTCCAGCGCGGCGATCGAGCGAAGGCGGCGCGCCCCCGTGTCGAGTTCGGGCGCATGCACCGTGAGCCCCTCGCCGACGATCTGTTCGACCGTCATGCGCGGAGAAAGCGAGGAGAACGGATCCTGAAAGACCACCTGCATCAGCCGGCGCAGCGCGCGATCGCTGTTGCCGCCCGCGGCCCACTGGCGGCCGGCCACCGCCAGCTCACCCTTGTGCTTGAGCAGGCCGAGCGCGGCCAGGGCGAGCGTCGATTTGCCCGAGCCGGACTCGCCCACGACCCCCAGCGTCTCGCCCGGCGCGATGCGGAAATCGGCACCCTGGACCGCCACGAACTCGCCCTTGCGGAACCATCCCGCGACACCGGGCCGCGGTACTGGATAGATGACGCGCAGCGCCCTGGCCTCCAGCACCGGTGCCGCATTCCCCAGCGGGGGGACGGGCGCCACGTCCCGCGTCGGACGGCTGTCGATCAGCCTTCGCGTGTAGGCATGACGGGGCGAGCGGAACACGGCGGCCACGGCGCCCTGCTCGACAAGGTGGCCGTCTTCCAGCACCGCCACGCGATCGGCGAAGCGGCGCACGAGGTTGAGGTCGTGCGTGATCAGCAGCACCGCCATGCCGTGCTTGCGCTGCAGTTCGGCCAGCAGGTCGAGAATCTGCGCCCTGACCGTGACGTCCAGCGCGGTCGTCGGCTCGTCGGCCAGAAGAAGGCGAGGCTTGCACGCCAGCGCCATCGCGATCATGGCGCGCTGCCGCTGGCCGCCGGACAGCTGGTGCGGAAACGCCCTCGCCCGCCGCGCCGGCTCAGGAATGCCGGTGTCCGCCAGCAATTGGACCGCCGCCTCCTGCGCGTCCCGCGCCGAGAGCCCCTCGTGAAGCTCAAGCACCTCGGCAATCTGGTCGCCCACGCTGTAGAGCGCGTTGAGCGCCGTCATCGGCTCCTGGAAGATCATCGCGATCTCCTTGCCGCGGATGCCGCGCAACTGCGCCTCGGGCAGGGACAGCAGGTCGCGCGTCGGGGCGCCGCCGGCCACGCCGGCGAAGGTCGCTGCGCCGGAGATGTCGGCGTTCTGCACCAGCCGCAGCAGACTCAGCGCGGTCACGGTCTTGCCCGAACCCGATTCACCGACCAGCGCGAGCTTCTCGCCTTGCGCAATATCGAGGTCGATCCCGTGCACGACCTCCTTGCCGCCGAAAGCGACGCGCAGACCCCGGACATTCAGCAGTGGCTGGTTCATTGCTTTTCGGCCTTCCGCGGATCGAGCGCATCGCGCAGCGCGTCGCCCATGAAGGTCAGGAGCATCAGCGTGAGCACGAGCACCCCGAAGGTCGAGAGCGAAATCCACCAGGCGTCGATGTTCGCCTTGCCCTGGCTCAGCAGTTCACCCAGCGACGGCGTGCCGGGCGGCACGCCCAGGCCGAGGAAGTCGAGCGAGGTCAAGGCCAGGATCGCCGCGCTCATGCGAAAGGGCAGAAAGGTGACGACCGGCACCATGCTGTTGGGCAGGATGTGGCGCCACATGATCTGCAGGTTGCCCACGCCCAGCGCCCGCGCGGCCCGCACATAGTCCATTTGCCGGTTGCGCAGGAACTCCGCGCGCACGTAGTCCGACAGGCCCATCCAGCCGAACAGGCTCAGCAGCACCAGCAGCAGAGCGACGCTGGGCGCGAAGATGGCGCTGAAGATGATCAGCAGGTAGAGCTCCGGCATCGAACCCCAGATCTCGATGAAGCGCTGGAACGCGAGATCGGTCTTGCCGCCGAAGAAGCCCTGGACGGCGCCCGTGATGATCCCGAGCACCACGCCGATGACAGTGAGCGCCAGCGCGAACAGCACGCTCACGCGGAAACCGTAGATGAGCTGCGCCAGCAGGTCGCGGCCGCGGTCGTCGCTGCCGAAGAAGTTCTCGCGCGAAGGTGCCGCCGGATTCGGGGACTTGGCGAAGTAGTTGAGCGTTCGGGGGCCGTAGGGATTGGGCGCGTAGATCGCCCAGTTGCCGCCCGAAGTGATGCGCTCGCGGATGAAGGGATCGAGGTAGTCGGCCGGCGTCTCGAAATCGCCGCCGAAGGTCTTTTCAGAATAGTCGCGCAGCACGGGGAAGTAGGTCTGCCCCTCATAGCGCACGACCAGCGGCTTGTCCGTCGAGAGCACTTCGGCGAACAGGCTCAGCACGACCAGCAGCGTGAAGACGACGAGGCTCCAATAGCCCAGCCGGTTGCGCTTGAAGCGCAGCCAGGCCCGGCCGGCGGGCGAGATCTGGGGCCTCGGGGCCGGGGCGGCGGGGCTAGTCAAACTTCACCCTCGGATCGACGGCCACATAGCAGAGATCGGAAATCAGCTTGGTCACCAACCCGATCAGCGTGAAGAGGTACAGCGTGCCGAGCACCACCGGATAGTCGCGCCGGATCACGCTCTCGTAGCTCAGCAGGCCCAGGCCATCGAGCGAGAACAGCGTCTCGATCAGGAGCGATCCGGTGAAGAAGGCGCCGATGAATGCGGCCGGGAAGCCGGTGATGATCGGTATCAGCGCGTTGCGGAACACGTGCTTCCAGAGCACCTGCCGCTCGGACAGGCCCTTGGCGCGCGCGGTCAGCACGTATTGTTTGCGGATCTCCTCGAGGAAGGCGTTCTTCGTCAGCATCGCCGTCACCGCGAAACTGCCCAGCACCATCGCGATGATCGGCAAGGTGATATGCCACAGGTAGTCGACGATGCGCGCCCCCCACCCCATGGCCTCCCAGTTCGAAGAGGTCAGCCCACGCAGCGGAAACCACTGCAGCTGCCCGCCGAAGACCACCAGCAATGCGACGCCGAGCACGAAGCCCGGGATGGCATAGCCGATGAGCACGATCAGCGTGGTGACGAAGTCGAAGCGCGAGCCCGCGCGCACCGCCTTCGCGACACCCAGCGGCACCGCTATCAGGTAGCTGATGAAGAAGGTCCACAGGCCCAGGCTGATCGACACCGGCATCTTTTCCTTGACGAGCTGCCACACGTCCTTGCGCTGGTAGAAGCTCTGCCCCAGGTCGAAGCGCGCGAAGGACTTGAGCATGACCCAGAAGCGCTCGAGGGGCGGCTTGTCGAATCCATAGAGCTGCTTGATCTCCTCGATGCGCTTGGGGTCGAGCCCCTGGCGGCCACGGTAGCCCGCCCCGCTGACGGCGGCGCGCTCGCCCCCCGAATCGCGGCCCTGGAGCTGCGAGACCATCTGTTCCACCGGCCCGCCGGGCACGAACTGGATCACCACGAAGGTCAGGATCAACACGCCCAGAAGCGTGGGCACCATCAGCAGCAGGCGCTTGAGGATGTAGCTGGCCATCGAATGCGTCCTACTTGTTGGCGGGCGAGGCCCACCATGTCGACATGGCCCAGGTGTCGGGCTGGTAGTACGGCGGAACGGTCGGCGGCAGCACGAAGCCGGCGGGCCGGTAGCCCACCAGGAATGCATCGCTGTACCACTGGGGGACCGAATAGAAGCCGTGCGACAGCACCCGGTCGAGCGAGCGCATTGCCGCCACGAGTTCCGGGCGCGTGGTCGCGACGACGATCTTCTGAAGCAGCGCATCCACCGCGGGGTCCGCGATGCCCCAGATGTTCGCGGAGCCCGGCGTGCCGGCCGCCTTCGAACCGAGAAGCTCGAACATCTCGCCGCCCGGCGCATTGCTGCCAGGGAGCCGCACGGTGGTCATCTCGAACTCGAAGTTGTCCATGCGCTGCTGATAAAGCGACCCGTCGACGGTACGCACGCGAAGATCGATGCCGAGCTTGCGCAAGGCGGTCTGGAAGGGTGTGATCACCCGGATCAGCGAAGGCTGGTTGTTGAGCAATTCGATGTCGAGTGCCTCTCCCTTTGCGTTGCGCAGCGCCCCGTCGCGATAGGTCCAGCCGGCTTGCGCGAGCAACTGCTGCGCCTGGCGCAGGTTGCCCCGCAGGCTGGAAGGCGGATCGGTCGAGGGCGACACGACCGCGGGCCCGAAGACTTCCGGCTTGAGCTTGGCGCGCAGCGGCTCGAGCAGCGCCAGCTCATCGGGGCCCGGCAGGCCCGACGCGTGGAACTCGCTGTTGGGAAAGTAGCCGTCGACGCGCTTGTACAGCCCATAGAAGAGTTGGCGGTTGAGCCATTCGAAATCCATTGCCAGGCCGATCGCCTGCCGCACCCGCACGTCCTGGAATTTCGGGTTGCGCAGGTTGAAGACATAGCCCTGGAAGTCGCCGGGGTTGCGGTTCTCGAAGACCTGCTTCTTCACCTCGCCCGAGTTGAACTGCTTGCCCTGGTATTGCCGAGCCCAGTTGCGCGAGATGAACTCGCGCATGAAATCAAACTCGCCGGCCTTGAGGCCCTCGAAGCGCGCGGTCTCGTCGAGATAGAGCTTGAAGCTGAGGCGGTCGAAGTTGAACTGGCCCTTGCGCACGGGCAGTTCCGCGCCCCAGTAGTTCGGGTCCCGCACATAGGTGATGTCGCGGCCCAGCCGCGGGCTCGCCGGCTTGTAGGGCCCGGAGGCGATGGGCAGGTCGCCGGTGATCTCGTCGAAGGGCTTGCCGCCGCCCCAGGCGCGGCTGAACACGGCCATGCCGCCGACCACCAGCGGCAGTTCCCGATTGGGATTGACGAAGTCGAAGCGCACGGTGCGCTCGCCCACAGCGACGGCGCGCTTGACTTCCGCATAGATGGTGCGGAACTGCGGCGCCGCCAGCTTGCCGATCAGCGTCTCGAAGGAATACACCACGTCGGCCGCCAGCACCGGAGAGCCGTCGTTGAAGCGAGCGTTCGGGCGAATGCGGAAGGTGGCCGAGAGCTTGTCGGGCGCGACCTCCACATCCTCGGCGAGCAAGCCGTAGGCCGTGGTCGCCTCCTCCGAGTTGCCGATCAGCAGGCTCTCGAACACCAGCACGCCCAGCCCGGCCGGGGCGGTGCCCTTGAGCGTGAACGGATTGAACTTGTCGAAGTTGGTGACCGCGATCGGCGGCACCATGCGCAGCTCGCCACCCTTGGGGGCCCGCGGGTTCACGTAGTCGAAGTGGGTGAATCCGGGCGGGTACTTGATGTCACCGAATTGCGCATAGGCATAGGCGGCCCACGAGGGGGCCGCCGAGAGTGCCAACACGAAAAGCAGCCAAGCTCGCATGCGAGAATTCTGCACAAGATTTACACGAGGTCGCTTTATGGGCTTTCTTTCCGGCAAAAAACTTCTGATCACGGGTGTGCTGAGCAATCGCTCCATCGCCTACGGCATTGCCAAGGCATGCCACGCGCAGGGCGCCGAGCTCGCGTTCAGCTATGTGGGGGAGCGCTTCAAGGATCGCATCACCGAGTTTGCGGCCGATTTCGACTCGAAGCTGATTTTCGATTGCGATGTGGGCGACGATGCGCAGATCGACAAGCTCTTCGCCGACCTCTCGCAGACCTGGCCCCGCTTCGACGGCTTCGTCCACAGCATCGGCTTCGCGCCGCGCGAGGCGATCGCCGGCGACTTCCTCGACGGGCTTTCGCGCGAAGGCTTCAGGGTGGCGCACGACATCAGCGCCTACAGCTTCCCTGCGATGGCCAAGGCCGCCCTGCCCTACCTCAACGACAAGTCGGCGCTGCTCACGCTGACCTACCTCGGCGCGCTGCGCGTGCTGCCCAACTACAACACCATGGGCCTGGCCAAGGCTTCGCTCGAAGCCTCGGTGCGCTACCTCGCCGAATCCCTCGGCCCCAAGGGCATGCGCGTCAACGGCATCAGCGCCGGCCCCATCAAGACGCTGGCGGCCAGCGGCATCAAGGGCTTCGGCAAGATCCTCTCGGTGGTGGCCGAGGTTTCGCCCATCCGCCGCAACGTGACCATCGACGAAGTCGGCAACGTAGCCGCCTTTCTGCTGAGCGACCTCGCCAGCGGCGTGACGGCAGAGATCACCTATGTCGACGGTGGCTTCAGCCATGTGGTGGGCGGTATCGCGGAACCTGTCGGAAGCTGACAAGCGCGGCGCCGCGATCCGATAATTCCCGCCACACCAAGATGTCGGGGAGTCGATCGTGAGCCGCTGCATTCATCCTGCCCTGTCCCGCCGCAACCTCCTGCTCGCCGCTATCGGCGCGGCAGGCGGCCTGGCAGGTCCGCTTGACGCATGGGCGGCGGCGCCACCGCCGCTCATGCTGGCCGAGGTGTACCACCGCGGCATACCGCTGGACGACTACTGGGTCAGCGAGAAATACGACGGCGTGCGCAGCTACTGGGACGGCAAGCAGCTGTGGACCCGTGGTGGCGAACGCGTCATGGCACCTGCATGGTTTACGGCGCCGCTGCCGCGCGTCCCGATGGACGGCGAGCTTTGGACCGCACGCGGCCAATTTGCCCGCGCCGTATCGATCGTGCGCACCCAGCGGCCCGTCGACTCGGCATGGCGCGAGATGCGCTTCATGGTGTTCGACTTGCCCGCCGCACCCGGCGACTTCTCCACCCGGCTTGCGGCCCTGCGCAAGCTGCTGCCGATCACGAACGCGGCCTGGATCGTCCCCGTCCCCCAGCAGCGCGCCACCACGCACGAGGCCCTGCAGGCGCTCATGGAGAAGACGGTCCGCATGGGGGGAGAGGGGCTGATGCTTCACCGTGGCGGCTCGCTCTACAAGGCCGAGCGCAACGGCGATCTGCTCAAGGTCAAGCCCTACGATGATGCAGAGGCGCGCGTGCTCGGCTACGTCCAAGGCAAGGGCAGACACGGCGGCCGCATGGGCGCGTTGCTGGTCGAGACGCGTGACGGCATACGCTTCCAGCTCGGCGCCGGCTTCAGCGACGCGCAGCGCGACCACCCGCCCCCCGTCGGAAGCTGGGTGAGCTACCGGTACAACGGCACGAACCCCGGCGGCGTGCCGAGGTTCGCGCGCTTCCTGCGCGTCTGCGAAGACCTCGCGTCCTGATTCGCACCTACTTGGGCAGCAGCACCTTGTCGACGACGTGGATCACGCCGTTCGACTGGATCACGTCCGCGGTCGTCACCGTCGCCGTGCCGCCGTTCTCGTCGGTGATCATCACCTTGCCTCCACTCGCCTTCGCCATCAGCGTGCCGCCGGACACCGGCTTCAACGATGCCGTGCCGTTGCCGTCCATGATCTGCTGGACCAGCGCGGCGGCATCCAGCTTGCCGGGCACCACGTGGTAGGTCAGGATGGTCGTCAGCTTGCCCTTGTTCTCGGGTTTGAGCAGCGTGTCCACCGTTCCCGCGGGCAGCGCGGCGAAGGCCGCATTGGTCGGCGCGAACACCGTGAACGGACCGGGGCCTTTGAGCGTCTCGACCAGGCCCGCCGCCTTCACCGCCGCGACGAGCGTGGTGTGATCCTTGGAATTGACGGCGTTGTCGATGATGTCCTTGGTGGGGTACATCGGCGCGCCACCGACCATCACCTGGGCGAAGGCCGAGGCCGCGCCCGCGGCCAATGCAACGGCAAGGGTGATGGATGCGAAAGCTTGAGTCCTGGTCTTCATGAAGTGCTCCTGAGGGGTTGAGACCGCCGCGATGCGCGACGGCTGCAACCAATACGCAATCTGCCTCAGGATGGATTCACCGGGCTGCATGCCATCCGTGCCGAGCCCCGGGCTACCAGTGCGCGGCCGTCATTCCGCTCTCTTCGACAGGCACCGCGGTCCGTGTCCGGTCATTGCCGATCGGCGTGTCGGGCACGTCCGGCATCGAGGCGACCAGAGCCTCGCTGTTGTACGTGCCCCGCAGATTGGCAAGTCGTTGCTCGATGGCATCGTCGCGAGGGTCTCCCGAAGGTGGAGACGGAAGCTTGGAGAGCTGGTACTCGATGTCGGCGCGGCGCAGGTTTTCGTATCGCTCCCTGAGCTCTGCCTCGCTGGGCTGGGCCTCGGCCTGCCGCTGCGGCGGCGCGGTCGTCTGCCCTGCCTGTCCTTGCCTGCCTGCCTGGCTTTCGCCCCGCGCAGGGGAAAGTGCGCCGCTGCGGCTCTCCAGAGCTCGAGCCGCGTTGGCCCGTACCCGCGCGCCATCCAGTGCCAGCGCGGCATCCTCCTCGCCCTTTCGCCGGGCCTGCACGGCCGCATCGCGCGCCGCCGATTCGGCGATCGTCTTGTCCGCGCTCGCGCGCAATCCGCGCTCGAAGCCCTCCAGTGTCTCGCCCACCCGGGCGTCGACCATGCCTTGCAGCGCGCGATCGAATTCGAGCTGCTCCTCCTTGCGGTAGGGTTGCCCCGTCCTGGTGAGACTTTGCAGCACGGCCTTGCCTTCGGGCGTGGACATCAGTGCGTCGCGCACCGATTCCACGAGACGGCCCGGCGCCGTCCGGGGAATCGAATTCGCCGCCCCCGCGTAGGCGGCGGTCGCCACGGGATCCAGCATCGCGCTGATGGGCAGGGGCCCTGAGTCGAGTTCCTTGCGGGCCGCGCGCGCCAGGGGCTCCCATCGCTCATCGATCGCGCTGCGCACGGCGCCGATGATGGCCATGTTCGCCGCGTCCTCCCGCTGCTGCGCGGCCTTCTGCTCGGCCTCCTGCGCGCGCTGCTCCGCGTCCGCCGCGCGCGCACCGGAGAGGTCCAGCTTCTTCAACTCCCGCGCGGCCACCGCCAGATCGGCCTGGGTCTGCGGGAACTCACCCATCGGATGGCTCGGCTTTCGCTCGAGGGTCTTGAACTTGTCGGCACGCTGGCGGCTCAGGCCGGCGTCCTTGAGTTCGCGCCCGCTGGGCCACAGACCGTTGCGCTGAAGCTCGCGCGCCGCGATCAGAGACGCCTGGGCCGGATAGCGTGGCGAATCGCTCAGCAAGGCCCGGGCGAAGAAGTCGACGTACTTCGAATACTTGTCCTTGCCCAGCGGGCTCACCTGCACCTTGTGTTCCTGCACAAGCAGGGCCTTGCGCATGTCGGCGCGCACGCTCTTGCCCTCGGTCTTCTCGCGCGCGCTGGCCAGCGCGTCGAGCAGCCGCGTCGCCGATTGCGCCCGTAGCGGCGCGACCTCCCTGCCCTCTTGGGTCGCCGCGATGCAGGAGGCAATGTGCAGGAGGTAGGGCAGATGGTCCTTCTGCGTGCCGGCGGCGAGCAAGCGATCGAAGGCCTGCCTTGCGTCGAGCAGGTCCTGCCTGGCGAGCGCCGTCAGCAAGTCCATGTAATGCACGTGGGCCCTGTTCATCGCCTGGGCCTCCCGCACGCCCATCTGAGAAGGCAAGAGGCTGTAGAACTGCGCCAGCAGTTCCGGCTCCAGCAGCTTGTTCGCCTCCGCGCGCGCCTCTGCGTGCTGGCCACGACCGATCAGGCGCTGAATCTCCACCGCGAAGCCGCTCGCCTGGTTGACCGCGGCCACATGCGCCGCCGTCGGCTGCCTGGACTCATCGCCCACGCGGCGGCGGATTCGATCGGCATACGCGTCCTCGACCCAGGTCGAGTTCCGGTCCTCCTCGGTGAAGAGGTTGAGATTGTTGAACGCGAAACTCTGTTCGAGCGCTCCCCTGCCAAAGTCACGAAACATGTCGGACAGCTGCTCGGCCTGCGCGCCCGGCCCGCTGACGTTGATCTGCGACCGTGTGGATTTTTCGCTGAATGCAGTGCGGTACTCGACGAGGTCGGAGTGACGAAGCATCGAGATGTCAGCGGCAAGACCGAGCTCCCGCGACGCCTCCCCCAGGGCCTGGCGAAACGATGCCCCCCTCGACAATTGCTCGTCGCCGGCGTCTCGGGACGCGAATTCATCCAGCATCCGGTAGTTTCGCTGAAGCGTCTTCAAGGCATCGTCCACACCGCTTGCCCCAGCCTGGGCCACAAGCGCGCCATTGCTCGGCCTTCCTTGAGCGCAGAAGAGCCGCATCAGGTCAGGCGCCGTCTTGATCGGAGCAAGCGGCTGGAACCACACCTCGAACATCGAACGCCCCTCGTTGGCGGCATCATTCGCGTGTGCTTCGACGAGCTGCCTCACCTGGCGCTGGATGTCCGCCGGAAATATGGCCATTGCACCTTCATAGCGCCCCTTGCTTCGCAAAGCCTGCCTCGCGGGAAAGGCATCGCCCAATTTGTCCAGCACCGCCTCCGTCAATGCGTGGACCAGCCCCCGGCCTTCATCCCAAAGTCTCTTGTTGAGCTCCGCCGTCCACGAAGGGCCGGCCTTGATGTCGGCGCACATCTTGTCGAACTTCTGCTTGAGCGTGTGGTTCCAATCAGGCAGCAGGTCCGCATCGAGATACAGGCCGCCACTCTGCCTCAACGCCATGAGACGCACGACATCCGACGCGCCGGCAAGGTTGCCACGCAGACCGATCTCCGTCATGTAGGCGCCGAACAGCTCTTCGGACCCCGTCGCGCCTTCCCGCGCGCTGTCCTCGAACAGCGAGCGGATGGGGCTGGTGGTGATCCGCGCCGTTTGCCCTGCTGGCCTGTCCCTGTCCAGCGCGGCCAGGAACTCTTCGTAGGACGCGAGATTGGCTTTTCGAAGGCTCTCCGCACGCTCGATCCGGTCGGGGGTGAAATGCAGCTCCTCCTCCATGAACCGGAGTGCGACCTGGTCGAACGTCGGGCGTTCTGGCGAGTTCATCCCTTCCATGATGAATTCGAGGGCGGCATCCTGGAGTTCGACCACTCTCTCGACAAAGGCAGCCTTCGTCTCGGAATTGTCGTCGGATTGGCGCGTGGTCTCATCGAAGGCGTGGTCCTTGATGTTCTCAGCGAGTTCGCGACCGAGGGTTGCCTCTTGGTCGAACCACAAAGTCACGTCGTGCCCCGGGTTGGTCCTGGCCCATGCCTTGATGTACTCGGTCTGGATCTCCCGAATGCCACCGATCCAGACGAAATGGAGATTCGGTGGCACGGCTTCTGTCATGCTCGTCGGCAGGATGTCGTTGGCGCGCTGCTGAATACTCTGCTTCATCTCGCGGACCTGGCGCGCGGCGGGGAAATGGGCAGGCATGCCTGCCATGGCCTGGTTGGCGGCCTTGCGCAGATCCTGCAGCGCGCTCCATTCCTGCGCCTCACCCGGATGATCACTTGCCGCCTGGTGATATCTCTCCAATGGCTGCCGGATTGTCTCGAGGCAGCTGCGAGCCGCCGTGTATTCAAGAAAGCTGCAATCCTTGAGACGCTCGCTCAATTCGTCGACCGTCAGCAGGTTGGTCGGTTGAACTCCATTTGCCGTCGCGCCGATCGCAGTGGGCGGGGAGTCCGACCGCGTCGGCGAGGCGTCGCGGCGGCGCTGAACATGCAGGCCCGCCAGATCCTCCAGGACCGCGCTCGTTGGCACAACGGGGCCCGCGATCGCTGTCGGCGTTCCGGGTGTCTGAGGTTCCCAGGTTCGCTCCTCCAGTGGAGCTGGAGCTTGCGAAGTGCTCCCCTGAACCTTGTACATGCAGCATCCTTTCATTTGATAGATCGATAGCACCCGCGCGCGAGCTGCCGCCGAGACGCATCACGGGTGTTGCGCGAGCCCTTCGGCGCCGATTGCACACTTATCGGGTTGCTCAGGGAGAGCGTAAGACGCGCTCGTCATCGCGATGCCCCGAGACGCGAAGCCACCAGCGAGCAGACGAACCCATCGGAAGTAGACATGGCGGCCCCGGGCCCGATCGGACGCCGCCACGCTTTGTAGACAATCTCAACGATGGCTCTACCCTCAGACGTACCCGCTCCAGGTCTTCCTCTTCCCGGCGACGCGCCCGCGCCATGGCACTGACCGGCCCCATCGCCTTCGCCGTGCTGTGCGGCGCCCTGCTGCATGCGGGCTGGAACGCATTGATCAAGTCGGGGCGCGACAAGGCGCTCGACACCGCGCTGATGCACAGCATGGGCATCGTCGTGGCGGTTCCCCTGGCCGTGATCGCGGGGCTGCCGGTCGCGGCGGCATGGCCCTACATCGCCGCCTCGATGACCATTCATCTCGGCTACTACATCGCCCTCGCGGGCGCCTACAAGCACGGCGATCTCGGCCTCACCTATCCGCTGATGCGAGGCTGCGCGCCGCTGCTCGTCGCCATGGGCAGCTTCGTCTTCGTCGGCGAGGGCATCCCGGCGGCGGCATGGGTGGGCATCGCCATCATCTGCGTGGGCGTGGTCACGCTGGGCTTGTCGCGCTCGGCCCTGCGGGCCGGCGATGAAGCCCTGCGGCGAAAGGCGCTCGGCTATGCGCTCGCCAACGCGGTCATCATCGCGCTCTACACGGTGATCGACGGCCTCGGCGTGCGAGCCTCGGGCAACGCGCTGAGCTACGTGGCCGCGCTGTTCCTCTTCGACGGCATCCCCTACCTGCTGCTGGTGCTCTGGCGGCGCCCCGGGCAGCGCCGCGCCGCGATCAGCTACATGGCCGGCCGATGGAAGATCGCCTCCATCGGCACCCTCGCCTCGATGGCCAGCTACGGCATCGCACTATGGGCCATGACCCGCGCGCCCGTTGCCGTCGTCGCCGCGCTGCGCGAAACCTCGGTGCTGTTCGCCGCCCTGATCGGCACACTCTTCCTGCGCGAAGCCTTCGGCTGGCAGCGCGCGGTCGGCACGCTGGTCATCCTCGGCGGCGTGATGATCCTGCGCCTGGGCTGAGCCGCCCAGGCCGAGCACCATCAGCTGCCGCGCACGCAGTCGGCGAAGTAGCGCTTCTTGCCCGTCTCGTCGATCTTCCCCACCAGTCCGTGGATGTCGGTCTCGAAGCCCGGGCACTCGGTGTTGAACTGGCGCGCGAAACGCAGGTAGTCGACGATCTTCTTGTTGAAGACCTCGCCCGGAATGAGCAGCGGGATGCCCGGCGGGTACGGCGTGATCAGGCTGGTGGTGATGCGGCCTTCGAGGTGGTCGATCTCCACGCGCTCGGTCTTGCGATGCGCGATGTGCGCGTAGGCATCGCTCGGCTTCATCGCCGGCGTGAGGTCGCTCAGGTACATCTCCGTCGTCAGCCGCGCGACGTCGAAGCGCGCATAGAGCTCGTGGATGTGCTGGCACAGGTCACGCAGGCCCAGGCGCTCGTAGCCCGGATGCGCCTGGCAGAACTCCGGCATGATCCGCCACATCGGCTGGTTGCGCGCGTAATCGTCCTTGAACTGCTGCAGCGCCGTCAGCAGCGTGTTCCAGCGGCCCTTGGTGATGCCGATGGTGAACATGATGAAGAAGCTGTAGAGCCCCGTCTTCTCCACGATCACGCCGTGCTCGGCCAGGAACTTGGTGACGATGCTGGCCGGAATGCCGGTCTTGGCGAACTTGCCGTTCAGGTCCAGGCCCGGCGTCACGATGGTCGACTTGATGGGGTCGAGCATGTTGAAGCCGTCGGCCAGCTTGCCGAAGCCGTGCCACTTGGCGGTGCGCGATTCGCCCTTGATGATCCAGTCGTCCGCGCGGCCGATGCCTTCGTCGACCAGCTTCTCCGGCCCCCAGACCTTGAACCACCACTCGTCCTTGCCGAACTCGGCCTCGACCTTGCGCATGGCGCGGCGGAAGTCGAGCGCCTCGAGAATGCTCTCCTCCACCAGCGCGGTGCCGCCGGGCGGCTCCATCATCGCGGCGGCGACGTCGCAGCTCGCGATGATGGCGTACTGCGGGCTGGTCGAGGAGTGCATCAGGTACGCCTCGTTGAACAGGTCGCGGTCGAGCTGGCGGTTCTGCGAATCCTGCACCAGCACATGGCTGGCCTGGCTGATGCCGGCCAGCAGCTTGTGCGTCGACTGAGTGGCGAACACCAGCGCTTCCTTCGGGCGCGTGCGGTGCTTGCCCATCGCATGGTAGGCGCCGTAGAAGGGGTGGAAGGCCGCATGCGGCAGCCAGGCTTCGTCGAAGTGCAGCGTGTCGACGTAGCCGTCGAGCATGTTCTTGATGGTCTCGGTGTTGTAGATCACGCCGTCGTAGGTCGACTGCGTGAGCGTCATCACGCGCGGCTTGACCTTGTCGGCGTCCACGTGCGAGAGCAGCGGATTGGCCCGGATCTTCTCGCGGATCTTGGCCGGCTCGAACTCGGACTTCGGGATGGGTCCGATGATGCCGAAGTGATTGCGCGTCGGCTTCATGAACACGGGAATGGCGCCGGTCATGATGATGGCGTGCAGGATCGACTTGTGGCAGTTGCGGTCGACCACCACCACGTCGTCGGGCGCCACCGTGTGGTGCCACACCATCTTGTTGCTGGTGCTGGTGCCGTTGGTCACGAAGAAGCAATGGTCGGCATTGAAAATGCGCGCGGCATTGCGCTCGCTCGCCGCCACGGGGCCGGTGTGGTCCAGCAGTTGCCCCAGTTCCTCGACCGCGTTGCAGACGTCGGCGCGCAGCATGTTCTCGCCGAAGAACTGGTGGAACATCTGCCCGACCGGGCTCTTGAGGAAGGCGACGCCGCCCGAGTGGCCGGGGCAGTGCCAGGAATAGGAGCCGTCCTCGGCGTAGTCGATCAGCGCCTTGAAGAACGGGGGCTGCACGCCCTCGAGATAGCTCTTGGCCTCGCGGATGATGTGGCGCGCCACGAACTCGGGCGTGTCCTCGAACATGTGGATGAAGCCGTGCAGCTCGCGCAGGATGTCGTTCGGGATGTGCCGCGAGGTCTTGGTCTCGCCGTAGATGTAGATCGGCACGTCGGCGTTCTTGCGGCGCACTTCGCCGATGAAGTTGCGCAGGTTCAGCACGGCCGGGTCGAGGTCCGGGCCGACCGTGAATTCCTCGTCGTCGATCGACAGGATGAAGGCGCTGGCGCGGCTCTGCTGCTGAGCGAACTGGCTCAGATCGCCGTAGCTCGTGACGCCAAGCACTTCGAAGCCCTCGCTCTCGAAGGCCTGCGCCAGGGCGCGGATGCCGAGTCCCGAGCTGTTCTCGGAACGAAAGTCCTCGTCGATGACGACGATGGGAAAACGAAATTTCATGAACACGGCTCCGGACAGGCAAATAGGCGCGAAGTGTACGGAATTCGGATGGCGGGCCTCGTCAGGTTTTGACACAGAATGTTGTGATCGAACAAAGAGGAGTTGTCATGGCGAGTTCCACCGTCTGGTGGTTGATTGCTGGCGGGGCCATCGTGCTCGAGCTGCTGTCCGGCACGGTCTATCTGCTGCTGCTGAGCGCGGGCTTCGCCGCGGCGGCGCTGTCGGCCCACGCGGGCGCGGGCACCACCACACAGTTGGTGGTCGCCGCCGTCGTCGGGGTGGGCGCCGTGGTGGCCTGGCACATGATTCGCCGCCGGCGCCCCGCCGACCCACCGACCAGCGCCAATCGCGACCTCAACCTTGATATTGGCGAGCGCGTCCACGTCGACGCCTGGAACCCCGACGGCACCGCCACCGTGCGCTATCGTGGCACCCAGTGGACCGTGGTGCCGCGCGCCGGCGCGCCAACCTCGGTCGGCGAACACAAGGTGGTCGAAGTCATCGGCAGCCGCCTGGTCGTCGACAAGCTCTGAACAGACAAGAAACCCGCCAAAGAAAGTAGCGCAATGGAAATCGCAGCCGTTCCCCTCGTCCTCCTGGTCATCGCCGTCATCGTCATCAGCCAGTCGGTCAAGTTCGTCCCGCAGCAGCACGCATGGGTGCGCGAGCGCCTGGGCAAGTACCACAACACCATGACGCCCGGGGCCAACTTCCTGATCCCCTTCATCGACAAGGTGGCCTACAAGCACAGCCTGAAGGAAATCCCGCTCGATGTTCCGAGCCAGATCTGCATCACGCGCGACAACACCCAGCTGCAGGTCGACGGCATCCTGTACTTCCAGGTGACCGACCCGATGCGCGCGAGCTACGGCTCGTCCAACTACATCGTGGCCGTGACCCAGCTCGCACAAACCTCTTTGCGCAGCGTGATCGGCAAGCTCGAACTCGACAAGACCTTCGAGGAGCGCGACATCATCAATGCGCAGGTCGTTGCCGCCATCGACGAGGCCGCGCTGAACTGGGGCGTGAAGGTGCTGCGCTACGAGATCAAGGACCTGACGCCGCCCAAGGAGATCCTGCAGGCGATGCAGCGGCAGATCACCGCCGAGCGCGAGAAGCGGGCGCTGATCGCGGCCTCGGAAGGCCGACGCCAGGAGCAGATCAACATCGCCACCGGTGAACGCGAGGCCTTCATCGCGCGCTCGGAGGGCGAGAAGCAGGCACAGATCAACAACGCGCTGGGCGAGGCGGCCGCCATCACCGCCGTGGCGGACGCCACCGCCGGCGCCATCGAGCGCATTGCCGCGGCGATCCGCCAGCCCGGCGGCGAGCAGGCGGTGCAGCTCAAGGTGGCCGAGCGCGCAGTGGACGCCTACGGCAAAGTGGCCGCGGACGCGAAGACCACCCTCATCGTGCCGAGCAACATGACGGAAACCGCCGCCCTCATCGCCTCGGCGATGCGGATGGTGCAGGCGGGCAAGACCTCCGGAACCGCCTGAAGCCGCTGCTACAATCGTGGGCTCGGAGCGGTGGATGAGCGGTTTAAGTCGCACGCCTGGAAAGCGTGTGAGGGTTAATAGCCCTCCGCGGGTTCGAATCCCGCCTGCTCCGCCAGAATTAGGTCCAGCCCCCTCCAAGTTGGATCGATAGATACCCCCAAAACGATCAACGCCCCTGTGAAAAGGGGCGTTTTTCATTGTTGTCGGACTAACCTGCGTTTCTTTGCACACCGCGAACTATTGGGGGTACGGACGGGGGTATGGGGGCGCGGACGTGGGGGTATCATCCCGGTGAACTCGACACCGGAACCGCCGATGCCCCTTACCGACACCGCTGTGAAGCGCGCGCGAGCCGATGACAAGCCGGTCAAGATCGCGGACGGACGCGGCATGTACCTGCTTGTCAACCCGAACGGGTCGAAGCTCTGGCGCTGGAAATATCGCGTTGCCGGCGTCGAAAAGGTCATGGCCTTCGGTCAATACCCGGACGTCACTCTGGCCCTGGCTCGCGACAAGCTCGATAGCGCACGCAAGCTGCTCGCAACCGGCGTCGACCCCATGGAACAGCGCAAGGCCGACGCCACCGCGCAGAAGCTCGCGGCCGAAAACTCCTTTGCCGCTGTCGCCCTGCTCTGGTGGACCGACTGGAAAGAGACACGAAGCCCAAGCCATGTGGACTATGTATGGCGCCGACTTGGCGCGGACGTATTCACGGAGTTCGGCACGCGCCCCATCGCCGAGATTGAGGCGCCCGACCTGGTCAAGATGGTGAAGAAGATTGCGGCGCGCGGGGCGCTCGACATCGCAAAGCGCTCGCTGCAAACCTGTAGTCAGATTTTTCGATATGCCATCGCGCACGGCCACGCGGTGCGCAACCCCGCGGCAGACATCAAGCCGTCCGACCTGCTCAAGGCACGGAAGACCAAGAGCTATGCGCGCCTGGACATCCGAGAAATGCCCGACCTGCTCCGCGCGATCGAAGCCTATCAAGGGTCAGCTGTCACCCGTTTGGCGATGAAGCTGATGGCCTTGACCTTCGTCCGAACCAGCGAACTGATCGAAGCTCCCTGGAGTGAATTCGACCTCAAGGCCAAGCAGTGGCGCATCCCGGGGGAGCGCATGAAGCTCAAAACGCCCCACATCGTGCCGCTGTCAAGACAGGCTGTCGAGGTTCTGCGCACGCTGCACATCGTATCCGGCCGCGGCGCCCTGCTCTTCCCGGGGGAGCGCGACCACGAAAAGCCGATGTCTAACAACACGATCCTGATGGCGCTGGGTCGCATGGGCTACAAGCACCGCATGACCGGCCATGGCTTCCGCGGCATAGCCTCAACGGCCCTTCACGAGATGGGCTTCGAACACGCGCACATCGAACTGCAGTTGGCTCACACCGAACGCGATGAGGTCAGCGCGGCCTACAACTGGGCTACCTACGTACCCGCCCGGACAAAGATGATGCAGGCATGGGCCGATCACCTCGACAAACTTCGCACTGCAGCCTGATCGGTAGGGTTCGAACTGGTCCGATATCGACCAACAGGCGCATTTAGGCCGCAGGCAAAGGGGGTTGCGCCTCGCCTGATTTCCTGCTAACGGACACCGACAAATCGCCGTTATGCCGCGCTTGCGAAGGGCTTACAGCATTTTCCGACGTTTCTAGGGCTGAAACGAGTTTGTCAAGGGGGCGAAAGAGGGCCGCAGAGCCTTTTTGGCGGTTTCAAGGAAAGTGCTTTCTGTCGGACCAATCAGGACAGAACGCCATGACAAACGCCCCCACCCCCTCCGCGCCGCAATACGCCCGCGCCCGGACCGCCTCCAAACATTTCAACATTTCGGAGTCGACTCTCTGGCTATGGGCCAAGACCCGCCCCGGATTCCCGCAGCCACTCAAGGCAGGCCCTCGAACCACGCTCTTTGAGATCAACGCTATCGACGCGTTTCTAAAGGCGACCGCGGCGTGACCGCGGAGCAAGACCTCAACGAAGCGCGAAACTTTGTCGCGCTGCTGGCCGGCAGCCCCGACGCGGCAGTCACGTTGGTCGCTCTTCAAGAGGGAAAGCCGACCGTTGCCAGGCGCGATGCGCTCGCCGTTCTCTGGCCCTGGGTCGTGGAACGTCAGCGAGCAGGCTTCGGCATCTATGTCACGGTCAACGAAACCGCGAGCGAGGCGCGGACGAAGGGCGACATCACTCGCATACGTGCAGTGTGGATCGACGACGACACGCCGAGCGACGAGGCGCGAACCAACTGGGCGATCGAGCCGCACCTGATCGTAGAGAGTTCGCCAGGGAAACGACACTATTACTGGCTGACCGATGCCGCGCCCGACCCTGTATTTGAAGACGTGATGCGCGCCATGATCGCCGGGCATGCGGGCGCCGACAAAGGCGTCTTCGATATCTCGCGCGTGCTCCGACTGCCGGGCACGCTCAATCTCAAAGCTGCGCCATACCTGGTCCGCGTGGTCCACCGGTCGCCGCGGCCTCGCTACGACCCGGCAGAGCTCATCGCGGCCTTTCCAACAGTGGACACCATCGAGGCAGGCAATCGCGCATCATTCGACCTATCCGGCGCGCTGCAGACAATCGAGAGCGCCGGCCCGGGGCTTCACGATGCCCTTAGGGGCTGCGCTGCCTACATGGCTTCGCGAGGCGTGCCGCCCGAGCTCACCGCGCCTTGGCTGACCGCATATGCAGAGCGGCATAGCGACGGCACGCCCCGCTGCCGCAGTCGCATCGCAGAAATACCGGGCCTAGTGGCATCCGCGGCGGCCAAGTTCCTGCAGCCCGAAACGATTGACGGGGCCGACCCGCTCGACCTTTTCGCGACTGCCTACGCCCAGTCGTTTGGCTTCACCAAGACTGATTACCCGCCTGCAATCGGCGCGCTAGCGGCCGACATATCTGCGCGCATGGGGTGTGACCCTTTGATTCCCGCCTGGACTGCGCTTGCCGCTTGCGCCGGCCTGCTGCCGGACCGCCTACAGCTGCAGGTCAAGTTCTACGACGATACATGGAGGGAAGCCCCGCGGCTTTGGCTCGCGCTGGTCGGCGATCCTTCCAGCAAGAAGAGCCCTCCAATGTCCGCAGTGCTGGCGCCGATTGAGCGGCTCCAATCGGACTGGGCAAAACTGCACGAAGTGGACATGGCACGGTGGCGCGACGAGTGCGCGGCCGCACGGCGTGGCAAAACGGCTGAGCCCCGCGAACCGTCGATGCCCCGTGTACTGGCGCACGACGCGACAACCGAGTCCCTCGCGCTGGTTCTGCACACGACCCCTGCCGGAATGCTGGTCGTGCACGACGAGCTCTCGGGCTGGTTCGGCGCACATGACGCGTATCGCCCCACCGGGACCTCCAAGGATCGCGCTTTCTGGCTGCAGGCATACAACGGTGCCCCGTTCGTTGTCGACCGCGTCAAGAGCACGATACACGTCCCGCACCTAAGTGTTTCCATGGTCGGCGGTATTCAGCCTGGCCCGATGCGTGAGATCGCGAAGAAGAGCGGGGAAGACGGGCTGCTGCAGCGCTTCATCGTGCTGCCGACCAGTGCAGCGAAGCCGGGCCGGGACATCGCGCCTGACGCTGCCGCGCAGGAAGGATGGGGCGCGGTCGTCGCCGAGTTGTCGGCAGTGCGAGAGAACCCCGGCGCCTGGCCTACTCTGTTCAAGCTGTCACCGGCAGCGCAACAGGCGTTGGACGCGGCGCGGCATCGTCTCGATCAACTTTCGCGCAGCCCTGCCCTCGATCGTCGCTTGGCTGTTGCGCTTGCCAAGGGCGAAGGGCAATTGGCCCGCCTGGTGCTGGTCTACCACCTCCTAGAGAGCCGTGGTGGCGTGGGATTCTTCGGCGAGTCCGAGCCCGAGCCTGTTGTCTCACTCGACACCACGGCAAGAGCAGTGCGTGTGTTCTTCGACCTGGTCGTCCCCGCGCAGTTTGACTTCTACAGCCGGATAGTCGGCGAGTCCGAGCACCAGCAACAGGCGCGGCGCGTTGCTGGCTACATCCTGGCCCACGAGCTCGACACGATCACGGACCGGGCTGTCTACCGCGAGGCCCTGAAGGAACTGCGAGAAGACGAGCGTGGACGAGCCGATGTCATGCGCTCGCTCGAACTGGCCGGATGGCTCGCGCCCGCCAAGGAGTTCAAGGGCCGAGTAACTCAGTGGACCGTCAACCCGCGGGTGCATAGCAAGTATGCAGTGCAGGCAGTAGCGGAACAGGCGCGGCGCAGGAACGTGGTCGCCACCATTCGCTCGACTGCCTCAAGTGACAAAACGGACATCCTGTAGTGGAGTTATCCACATATGTCCGCTTTGTCACTTGCGTGCATGAGAGAGAAAAGCGATTTCCTTCTCTCTTCTACTTGCTCCGTCCATCGCGCACCGCGAGTCTTCAAATCTGCATCGTGCGCGCGAGTGACACGGTGGACAAATCGCTCTATCAACCGGGAGGACCAATCTATGAATGACGAACTGCACCCCACAGCGGCCCCTTACGCCGCGGCCATCCTCGCCGTTGGCACGGACAACCCGAACCACAGCGAGATGGCAATCATCAAGAGTCTCGGAGTCGACGCGACCGAGTATCGACATGTGGCCTTCGCTGGCTGGTGCCGACGCATTGCAGCCGGCGACCCCGCCGCGGCGATCGATCACTTCCGCGACCCTGCGCGCGAGGTCGGCGAACTGGATGCGGCTATGTCCGCTGTCGGCTGGCTGCAGGCGGTGGGGCAGGCTCAACGGGCCGTACGCCGCGCCGCGCGTCATTGAGACTGAGGGCACGCCGACTCGCCATTCCGTGCGGATCGGCAACGCGCCGGGGACCCTATAGCTGTCGCTCAACCGTGCGGGCACAGAGAGGCCCCCGCTTCGCCTGACCTGGAAACTTTGAACTTGATAACCGAGTTCTTGCGCGTTCGCGCAGAAACCAAAGCGGGATAACAGGGCTACGCAGAAAAAGTCCCCGCAGCCGCCGAAATAGGGCCGCAGTCGATATCTCGGATAACTGCCGAAACTAGCGATCTCACCTCAGCAGGACGCCAATGGACCACCCACTCGACCCCCCAATCTCGCCTCTCGAACTCTGGCGCCTGTCCGCATGCGCATCCATGGCGGGCATCGGACCGGACGTGCTCGACTGCCATATCCGGGAAGGCGGAATCCCTGGATGCGGAATCGTCGAGATCGGCGCCCGCCGCATCCGTCATGTTCGCCGGCCAGATGTCTTCGTGAAGTGGCTCCGCGGCGAGCACCTGCCCATCGAGGACGACAGCGACGACCTCTTCGCAGACGCGAGCGCCGACGAGCGCCACACCCCCTTCCATCCCTCCTGAAAGAACGCTGCAAATGCCCACGAACATTTACGACCAAGCCTTCGGCGAAGGCGTCAACCTCACTGCCGCAATCATCGACCTGGCGTTGCCGAACTACCCGATCATCGAGAAGCTGCTTTCCAAAGTGGTCGACGAAACCGGGATGGAGACGACCGAAGGCTTTGTGGAGCGCGAAGGCGAAACCGTTCGCCTCGTGCCCACCGCGCCACGCGGCGGCACTGGTCAAGCGGTCGGCCCCGCGGCCCGCGACGGAGTTCGCGTCAGTGCCGTGCACATCCCGCACGTGGGTAGCGTCCTGGCCGATCAAGCGCAGAACATGCGCGCGATGGGTCAGACCACCCTCGAAACGCCCGAGAACATCCGCATCAAGACGCTCCTGGCCATGAAGAAGAATCTCGTCTATACGAAGGCCTTCCACCTCCTGGGCGCGGTGAAGGGTCAAGTCTTGGACACGGACGGTACAGTGCTGCTCGACAGTTTCGCGCTGTGGGGCGGTGCTCAGCAAGCGGTGAACTTCGCGCTTGACGTGAGCACGACGAACCTCACCACGCAAGGTATTGCCGTCCAGCGCAAGAGTGAAGATGCGCTTGGTGGCACCACCCCGGAAGGCTATGTTGGCATTGCCTCTCCTAGCTTCATGGACAAGCTGCGCGCGCATGCGTACTTCGAACGGGTTTTGCAATTCGCGGCGCCTTCTGACCTCCTGAGCGACTACCGTACGGGGATCGTCGTCGGCGACACAACGTTTGTCGAGATGCGCGCGCCCGCAGGCTGGCCCGTCTCGATTGAGACGGACACTGCATATGTCGTTCCGCTCGGTGTTGCCGGCCTGATCGTGCGGAGGTATGCGCCAGCTGACTGGAACGAGACGGTCAATACGCTCGGTCTCCCGTACTACGCGAAGAGCGAGCCGATGCCCATGGGCCGCGGCTACACCATCGAGACGCAGACCAATCCGTTCACGCTGTGTACGCGTCCGCGCTCGATCATCAAGGTTACGGCCTCGGAATGATCGATCACGCCCGCTTGGCATCGCTGCGCGGTCGGCTCGCCGAACTGCGCAGCAGTTATGTCCGCTCAGGCGAGGACGTGCGAAACCTTGCAACCGAAATCGAACGCGAGCGAGCGATGCTGGTTGCCGCCGTGGCGGGCCGCATTGTCCGAGATCGCAAGCGCTTCAATCCGCACCTCCCGAAGATCACACCCGAGCAGGTCGCGCTTGACCCTGATGTTGTCGTGATGGCTCAGGACGAGGACGAGCTTTCCAAGAGCGGCGTCCGCCCTGAATACATCAAGGCCCTGCGCGCTCGCGAACTCGTGCTCAGTCGAAGGCGAAAGCAACACGAAGAGCTCGGCGCACGTGTGCGCGTGTGGGCCGCTTACATGGCGGGCGTCGAAGCGCTCGCCTCGGAGATGGGTGCATGACCAAAATCGAAAACCTCAAAGCCGCGATCGAAACCCTACGGGTGACCATCGCCGCGCTCAAAGCAGACTTGTCCACACTGACCCGTCAAGCCCGATCGCGACGTGAGGTGAACATGCTGATCGAAAAGCGTGTTAGCGCCTGGCACGCCCAAGCATCCGCCGACGTCGCAATCGACCTGCAGCGGTTACTTGCCGGCCAGCCCGGTGACCTGCTGTCGGTCCGCGCGCCTCACGGGCTCATGCAAATGGGGCCATGGCTCGCGGTTGGCATGGGGGAAGCAGCCATGGTGGCTTGGTTGCAGTCTTTGACCCGTGGAATGCCTGAAGGCCTTGATGCTCCGGAGCGTGCCGCGCGCATCGCGGAGCTATCGCGGGAGCTCACTGATGCCGAAGCGGCCGAAGAAGCGTTGCTGCGCGAAGCTGATGACCTCGGGCACCCCCTTGACCCCCGCCCCGACGCGGACCCACGGGCGGCCGTCCTCCTGGAGATCGCACCGTGAAGATTACCGCCCAACAAAAAGCCGCGTTCGCCGCAGAGCACAAGGCGATCAACGACGAGCGAGATGAAGCGCTGCGCGACGTCGACGCCAACGCATCGGAGGCGGCCAACCTCATGGCGCAGATGCTGGACTGTGTCGCAGAGGCAAACGCCGCCCTGTCTCGAATGCAAGTCGAATGGGCCGAGGCCAAGGCAAGCGCCGCCGACACGTGGAGGGACAAGATGCAAGGCCTCGAAGGCCGGCTGATCGCGGCCGCCACCGCGGGCGTCAAGGTTCGGTAGGTGACGAAGATGCCAGACAACAAGATGGCACCGTCTCGCGCCGCCGACGTGCACCGCGTGCTCGCCGAGTATCCCGAACTCGGCGTCCATGGCTTCATGGTCTATCCCCCACTCGCCCCTGGCCGAGACTTTGTCGATCAGGTTGAGACCGCTTGCCATTGGCTCGCCGGCGCACCCGCACGGCGCCGGCTGCTCATCAAGCATGGCAGCTACCGGGTGAAGCACCTGGTCGAAAGATCGGAGCGCACGTACATCAGCAACGGGGCCGCGATCGTCGCCGCAGTGCTCGTCGGCTTTCGGCCGGTGCGCTCGCGACCCGGACCTAACTGCAGGTTTCAAGCGCAATGAGCACGGCCACAACCGACCGCCGACTTCAGCGCATCCGGGCAGCCATCAGAGCGCGAGGCCTGCGCCTGGAGCCGATCGGCGAGAGCACCGCGGTGCGCATCGTCGGCCCTGGTGTGCACGTCGTCGCCGCGTCGCTCGCAGACATCTCCGCCCACGACCTAACCCCTGCAAATCCGCAGGACGACAACAGACACGAAACCCCATTTGAAAGATAAGAGATGACTTCCCCCGTTGACACCAGCGTTAAGAATTTCAACAGCGCGATGGCGAACGCGCCGGTGCTCAGCGGCACGGCCGGCTCCCTGATCGCGCTGCTCGACGCATGTCTGAAGGACGGCTTCGATACCAAGACCCTGGTCTCGCTCGTGATCGCCAGCGGCGTTGCGACGGCCACCTGGTCGGGCACGCACTCGGCGCAGGTCGACAGCGTGATCCTCGTGGCGGGCGTCACGGGCGGCCCCACTGGTTGGGCGGGCCTGAACGGAGAGCAGAAGGTGGTGACCAAGCCCGGCGCCACGTCGGTGACCTTCGCCACGACACTACCGGACGGAGCGGCCACCGGCACCATCGCGATGAAGATGGCCCCGGCAGGTTGGCTCAAGCCATTCACCGGGACGAACCTTGCGGCCTATCAGTCGGGCGATGTCACCTCGACCAAGATGCTGCTGCGCATCGACGATACCGGCACCACCTCCGCGCGCGTGGTCGGCTACGAATCGATGAGCGATATCAACACGGGCCTGGGGTCGTTCCCCACCCCCGCGCAGATGAGCGGCGGCGGTTATTGGGCCAAGAGCCAGAACGCGAACGCCAGTGCCGTCCAGTGGTCCTTGCATTGTGACGGCAAGGTCTTCTACCTCAACATTCAAAGCGGCACATCAGCGGCATCTACGCAGCAGATCGCCGCGGGTCGCATGTTTGGCGATATCGTCCCGTACAAACCCGGTGGCGATGCCTACGCGTGCACGCTGAACTATTCGAGTAATAGCGCTGTCGCGAGCATGTTCGACTCAAGTGTTGGTGCGTGCACCACCACGGGTAAACACGCCACGCCGCGCGATTACACGGGGGTCGGCTCGGCGGTTATCAACTCGATCAACGTGTTCGGAAATGCGAACACGAGCATGTACTCTGGCATCACTGGCACCATCCTCGGCTCTTTCCCGTCTGCCATCGATGGGGGCCTATGGGTGGCACCGAAATACCTGGCCCTTCCCACCTCCCTATTTCCGCGGGGGCTGCTGCCTGGCATCTACCATTGCCTGCAGAGCGCTCTGTACAACACCTTTAAGCAAGGGGACACGACTCCCGGAAGCGGCGCGCTGGCGGGGCGCACGCTAAAGGCCGCAACCACGTGCGACGAAAGCACCGCATTTACTAGTGCGTCGGCATCGAATAACACCGGCATCGTCTTCTTCGATGTCACAGGCCCGTGGAGGTAAGCCATGGCCGCGCATCGCTACTGGCGGGCACTGGGCTTTGAGGCCTATGGCAGCACCGGCCTCGAACTCTCCGAATTTCAACTGCTGGCTGCGTCGACGCGCGTCGACGCCGTCGCCACGTTGACCTCCAACATCGCGCCGGACTCCGGCTCGCTTGCAAACTTGAAAGACGACAGCACGGCGACCGTGGCGTTCTGGAGTGCATCCAACGTCCGGTCCCTGGTGCTGTCCTGGGACTTCGGCGGCTCGGCGCAGGACGTGACCGATGTGGTTATCGGCGGCGGCTCATCCATCGACAAGTTCCTGTTCAGTCTCGCGCTCCAGTATTCGGACGACGCCATCACGTGGACCGCCTACAACTGGGGCTCAGGCGTTTCGGCAACGGGCCGAGGACCGATTGCCTGGCCCGGTGCGTACGCGCAGACGGTGAGCGTTACGCGCGGTGTGTGGAACTACTCAGACATGGTGACCGGATATAGCGTCACAGGGGGTGCTACGCTCAACTGCAACGGTACCTCGAACAGCGGCAAGGCGCGCGCGTGGTCGGTCCAGTCGTCGGGCATCAGGCAGTTCGAACTGCTGCTCACGGCCAACAACATCGCGCGCCTCGGCGTAGCGACATTCGCGGCCCCTCTGAATACTCCGACCGGTAACGATGTGGGGGCTAGTTGGGCGTTCAATTGCAGCACGGGCGAAAAGGCAATTGCCGGCAGCGTGAGCGCCTACAGCACGGCGCTGGTCCTGGGGACCGTTCTCGGCGTCACCGTGGATTTCACCACCGGCACCCTGACCTTCTACAAGAACGGGGTGAGCCTGGGCACGGCCGCGACCGGTCTGCCAGCAGGGCTCTACCCATCGGTCTACTTCAACCCGTCCTCGACAGCCACATGCGCGCTGAAGACCAGCGGCTTCACGTATCCCATCGCGGGGGCGAGCGCTTGGGACGACGCCCTAGCCGTGCCGCTATCAGTAGGTTCCGCAGGTCGAGCCCCACTGACTGCGCTAGATGTTCCGACCTCAGCCAGTGGCGTCGTGACCTACGGCACGCTGAATCTATCGAACAGCAACATCAAAACCCGCAACGACTTCTACACCGGCGTTCTCGGGCAAGGCATCGGTCGCATCAGCGGCACGGTCAAAGAAATTGGCACGCCGAACGTGCCTGTCTTTGTGCGCGTTCGACTGGTCCGCGAGCGGGACTTTCTCCCCGTGCGCGAGATGTGGAGCGATCCGATAACGGGCGCCTACCAGTTTGATTACGTCGACGAACTGCAGAAATACACCGTGATCGCCTTCGACCACACCCACACCGAGCGCGCCGTGATCGGCGACAACCTCACACCGGACATCATCACATGACCATCGATCAGCCTTCGCACCATCCGACCGCCGCGCAGCGAACGGGGGGCGTCCACCTGGTGTTCAGCGAACGGGTTTCCCAATCAGCGGTGGACCTGCCGATGTCAGTTGAGGAGATGGCAGCCGGGGAGATAGTAGCGGCGCGCGACTGGGAAGCCGATGTGCGGCCCCGCTACCCGACTGTCTCCGAGCAACTGCGCCATTGGTTGTCGTGCCACGTTCGGGGAGAGCCTGTGCCGATCTATTTCGAGATGCGAGAGGGAGACGACATCAGGGCCTTTGTGCGCAAGTCGTGCGAGTTGGTAACGATAGAGGGGAAAGGCGTGTGGATGGATTGTCTTTCAATCGCCGGCGTCTACCTGCCAGAAGAGATGCGGGGGCGCGGCTGGCTGAAGTCGTTTCTTACTCTGTGTGTTGAACTGAACCCCTGGCCGCGGCTCGTCATGGAGTCAGTGGTCGTAGACGAGCTCGCAGCATTCTGCGAGCGCATGGGCTTCGCGACCGTCGACCCCGACTTCCCGGGGACTTTTCTCGTCGACGCAGCCGCCGTCCGGCGCCTGAACGTGCCCCCGCTGTAGCGCTCGCCGCGCTGCAGCCCTCCGGGCCGTGACTTAGTGCACACATTCGCACATTCTTGACCAGTTAAATCAAACGTCGATTTAGCAGCCGTATTTCCACGAAGTCTGCGCCAAAGGTACTCAATGCGGCGGCAATTGTGGCAATAGCTTTCGCGAGTCAATTCGCATTTGCGAAAGTCAGCCGCGACGCGACGCGCTCGCGAGGCGTCGATTTCTCAATTGCGCAATTAGTTGCCACTAGATTGATAAATGTGATCGGATTAATCTCCGATCACATTAACTCTGGATGCACAAAATGCCCGATTACTCAACACCAAGCCGCGTCGACCTGGAAAACATCGCCTCGGACTTCCTCTTCGCGCAGTGGGAGGCGCGCCATCGGGTCGAGGTCCGCGCGCTCGCCGAGATGATCGGTTGCGCGACGCAAAGCGGATGGGGGCGATTCCTCCAAGAATTCGCACCCGCCGAACTGCGGACGGGCACCGATGGCGCGGCGGCGCTCGCCGACTGCATCGCGCTGTACCGCATCAAGCATGCGATCACCCCGGACGAACTGGCCTCGGCGGCAGCAGACTTCCGACTGATAAATAGCGACGCCCCCATCGAGTTCGCCGATGCATTCCTGACGACGATGGCGGCAGTGGCCGCCGAGAAA
Source organism: Variovorax sp. 01T432 (assembly GCF_056398605.1). Classification (NCBI taxonomy): domain Bacteria; kingdom Pseudomonadati; phylum Pseudomonadota; class Betaproteobacteria; order Burkholderiales; family Comamonadaceae; genus Variovorax; species Variovorax sp. 01T432. The sequence continues at coordinate 11,200 of NZ_JBFTPS010000015.1, read as the reverse complement.
GCTGCCCTAGACGCCTCGAACGATGCGGTCCGGGCAGCAAAAGCCGGCCGTCTCGCGCTCAAGGCAACGTCATGAGGGGCAATGAAGACGCCGACGACGTCGCGCCCCCGGTCTATCTCGCGCCCGACCGCTATGTGACGATCGCCATTCAAGCCAAGATCATGGGGCTGTCCATGAACGCGATTCGTTGCAAGATCAAGGCCGGTGTGTGGATCGAACGGCGTGAATACTTTCGGGGGCCGGACGGCCACATCTACATCGACCGTGAAGGCGTGCAGCGCTGGATAACGCGGGGGAACTAGCTACGGCCCGCTTGGGCCGGACCAACGGACCGAGGATTCCGCGGGGTCGAGCGAGCAGGTCCAACTTTTTACGCCCGTATAGCCCCCAAAGCTGTTCCGTGCGTTCACCGAAAAATAGTAATCGCGCAGCACATTGCCGGCCGCGGTGCGCCGCAATTCGCCACGGAGGGGGCTGCCAAATTTTGCGCTGTCGGGGTCTTTGAGTTGAGCGGCGATGCTGCTCTCGCACATCTTGCGCGCCGCTTCGATCATTTCGGCTGACGCGGGGATGTCGGGGGGCATCGCCTCCATCTTGCGAGGTTGGGCGACCCCTGGATTGGGGAGTTCTTTCGCTTCGACACCGCACGGTTGCTGTGAGAACGTATTGCCGCATCGGTACATTACCTGTGCCGAAGCCGACACCATCGCCCCCACAGCGATCACTCCTACTATTTTTCTTGTGTGCATCGATTCGTCTCCGTTGTCGGGAGACGAATGTAACCCGCGACGCTGCGGCAGGGGCGCGGGGGCTAACACCGTCGAGAGGCTGCTGGACTATCGGTTCAGGATCGCCAGCACCGAAGAAATCGGCGACGCGACCTGACCACTCACCGCCACGTCGTGATCGACCGCGAAGGCGTGCAACGCTGGATCACTCGCGGGTCATAACGACCCGCGAGGCAAGTCGCTAAGCTCGTCTTAGTTGAAGACGGCCGTCAAGCGTCTCGAACCTATCTTCGGCGACCTTGTTCACGTGGGCCCCGTCCATTGAGTATTCCTTCAGACCCGGTATCGGTGGCCGTTGGCCATCCAGAGACGAGACGTGCGTGAAGTCGGTTCGTTCTACGATAACGTGCGGTCGCTGGTGTTGATCAACAACCGCGAAGCGGCCCGTAACGCGCGATTCGGTGCTGCTCGTCATGCGTTCCCCCTGAGGGCGAACGCCAGCAGTGAATTATGGGGCGGCAGCTGAGGCAGGCTCAGTAGGTTGTTCACACCAGTCGAATCCGGTCGCGTTCGCATGTATGGGCCGCGGAGCAATCCACCCGGCACGACGTCTACGAGGACTCGTTGCCCCCATTGCATGACGAAAAACTTGGTGTCCCCTCGCAGGTCTTTCGCTATCGCTTCGTCGAGCGTGTATCGATTCACGACTGTGGTGCCGTGCATCTCGCCCACCTCCTGTATCCGCTCGTGCGGGTCGTGCGGGTGCGCCTTGGTGATATGGGTGATTTCGGTAAACATAGCTATGACTTTCTGCGCAGTGCGCATGTAACAACGCCAGCTAGAAACCCGAAATCGCCTAACATCAGAACTGTCACGTGGTCGATGCAAATCGGTCTCAGACCCCTCCCGAGCCGGTTACGGTAAGGGCGCTGAGCCAAGGCCTGCCAGCCTTGGCTTTTGCGTTTCTGGGGCACACTATATATAGGGTTTATGGGGTGTACAACCCACTAGATATGGTGTTTTGACCGCATTCGCATGTTTTCGTCTGAAGCGGCGAATACTGCTAATATATACAGCTTTTTCGCACGGACTCTTGCCTGCGCGAGGGGCCGGGGGCAAGGGGGTATCTACGGGGGTATCTGTCAATCCAGAAGCCGCAGAACCTAGCCACGGCGCGCCCCGCCGAGGATGATTAGGCCCCCGCCTGCTCCGCCAGAAGAACGCTTCACAAGCGTCAGGTCATTCCAAAGACCTGCTGAAAGCCCCGCCAGTCGAGGCTTTTTTGCGTCTGACGTACGTGACGCTCAATGCGCCATGCGGTCATGCCACCAGCGGCTGTAGTCCTTGTCGGTCAATAGCGTCCACGCCGCCAGCACCAGGATCACGAGGCCCGTAATGACGGCCGTGAGCATGGCGTCGGCATTGCCGTTGAAGCCAAGCGCCCAGGGCGACACCATCAACCACAGGCCGAGCGCCGCTTCGGTCCATTCCTCCCAGGCCCGCGGGATCAGCATGGCGCCGAAAGCCGCTGCGATGAGCGCCACCCCGACGATCAGCGCGTTCGGCATGGCCAAGGCCGTTCCGCCATAGCCGAGGACCCAGGGCGAAAGCGCCAGCCAGGCCCCGAGCGCACCATTGACCGGGTCTTGCCAATGCTTGAGTTGCATCATGGTATGTACCTCCGTCCGGCATGAAGCTGCCAGCCCTTCTTGGAGCTTCTGGCGGCATTCGAGTTCCGCGATGCGGGCCACGCCAGGAGGCCGCGAAAGGTGCATGATCGTGACTGACGGACCCACGGTACGGGCATTGCGAGGCACAACGTGGCAAGGATCAAGGCGGTCATCGGGGTTGGCGCGGGGCTTGCCGTGCTGGCCGTGCTCGTCGCGCTCGCCCTGAACGAGTTGAAGACCTCCCGCCTGCAATCCACCCTGTGGCACGACGTGGCGCGCGACGCGCGATTCGAGGTCCGCGCCGGCCCCAGCGACGCCATCCGCTTCCCCCGCAGCGGTCCCTATGACGAACGGCTGGGCTACCACCAGTTGCCCGGCTACATCGAGCGGCTGCAGGCCCGGGGCTATGCGGTCACCCGCCAGGCCCGGATGACATCGCGCATGATCGAACTGCAGGAGCGCGGGCTCTTCGCGCCCTATCGCGAGAAGAACCAGGCCGGGCTGACCGTGCGCGATTGCCGCAATGAAACCCTGCTGCGCTCGCGCACGCCCCGGCGCGTCTACGAGCGTTTCGAGGACGTGCCGCCGATGCTGGTCGACGCGCTGCTGTTCGTCGAAGACCGCCATCTGCTGGATGCGCAACCGGCCCAGCGCAATCCCGCCATCGATCCGGAGCGCTTCGCCAAGGCGGCGCTCGAGCAGATGCAGCGCGCAATCCATCCAGCCCAGTCAGCCTCCGGCGGAAGCACGCTGGCCACGCAGATCGAGAAGTACCGTCATTCGCCCCAAGGGCGCACCGCATCGGTCGGCGAGAAGCTGCGCCAGATGGCCTCGGCCTCGCTGCGCGCCTACCAGGCTGGCGAGGACACGATGGCGCGGCGTCGCGAAATCGTCGTGGACTACCTCGACACCGTGCCGCTGGCGGCGCGCCCCGGGCTTGGCGAGGTACATGGGCTGGGCGACGGCTTGTGGGCCTGGTACGGGCGCGACCTGGGCGAGGTCAGCCGCCTGCTCGCCGGACCGGCCGGCGACAGTGGCGAGGAGGCCGCGCCGACTGGCGAGGTGTTGCGGCGCCAGGCCGAGGCCTTCAAGCAGGCGCTGTCGCTGATGATCGCGCAGCGCCGGCCTTCGCAGCACCTGCTCGGCGACGGCGAAGGTCTCTCCCGGCTCACCGACAGCTACCTGCGGCTGATGGCCGACGCCGGCGTCATCTCGCCCGAGTTGCGGGATGCGGCGCTGCGGCTGCCGCTGCGCCTGCAGCCCCCGCTGCCCGCGACACCCCGGCCGGATTTCGTGCAACGCAAGGCCGTGAACGCGCTGCGCGCCGAGGTGTCCACGCTGATCGGCGTGCCACGCGTCTATGACCTCGAGCGCCTCGACCTGGATGTGGAAAGCAGCCTGGACAACGAAGCCCAGACCCTGGCCACGCAGGTGCTGACCGGCCTGCGCACCCCGGCGGCGGCGAAGGCGGCGGGCCTCGTGGGCTTTCACCTGCTCGACCCGGGCGCCGACCCACGTCCGGTGATCTACAGCTTCACGCTGTTCGAGCGCGGCGCGGGCGCGAACCTCCTTCGCATCCAGGCCGACAACATCGATCAGCCTTTCGACGTGAACCAGGGCGCACGGCTGGATCTGGGCTCCACCGCCAAGCTGCGCACCCTGGTCAGCTACCTGGACCTGATCGCCGGCCTGCACGCGCGCTGGGCCGGGCTGGATGCCGCCGGGCTCTCGGCCCTCTCGCTGAGCAGGCGCGACCCGCTGGGAAACTGGGCGCGGCAATACCTCCTGCACACCAAGGACCGCGGTCTCGCCCCGATGCTGGAAGCTGCGATGCAGCGGCGCTACTCGGCCGACACCGGCGAGGCCTTCTTCACCGGCGGCGGCCTGCACCGCTTCCAGAATTTCGAGCGCACGTACGGCAGCGGTCCGATGACCGTCGGCGAAGGCTTCAAGCAATCGGTCAACCTGGTCTTCATCCGCCTGATGCGCGACATCGTGTACCACTACATGTACGGCGAGGCAGTCGACGGTCAACGCCTGCTGCAAGACCCCGCCGACCCGCGCCGGCACGAGATGCTCGCGCGCTTCGCGGATCGCGAAGGTTCGGCCTTTCTCGCCCGCTTCTATCGCAAGTACCAGGGCAAGTCGCCGGCAGAAGCCGAAGCGCTGCTGCTGCGCGAAACGCGGCCCTCGGCACCGCGCCTAGCGAGCGTGCTGTTCACCATCGACCCCGAGGCCACCGACGCGCGGCTCGACGAACTTCTCACGCGGCAGCTCGGCCCCTCGGCCGCCACTGCGCGCGCCGTGCAGAAACTGCGCAAGACCTACACCGGGCTGTCGCTTTCCGATCGAGGCTACGTGGCACGCATTCATCCGCTCGAACTCTGGCTGGTCGGCTACCTGCGGCACCACCCCGGCGCGACGCTGACCGAGGTGCTGAGCGCGAGCGCGCAGGAGCGCCAGGAGGTCTACGGCTGGCTCTTCAAGACGCGCCACAGGGGTTCGCAGGATCGGCGCATCCGGGACATGCTCGAGCTCGACGCCTTCGCCCAAGTCCTTCGTTCGTGGCAGCGATTGGGCTATCCCTTCGCATCGCTGACGCCTTCCTATGCGAGCGCGATCGGCGCTTCCGGCGACCGGCCGGCCGCGCTGGCGGAATTGGTGGGCATCCTGGTCAATGGCGGCGTGCGCCTGCCGGCCCGGCGGGTCGGCGCGCTGGACTTCGCTCGCGGCACGCCCTACGAGACCCGGCTCGAGCAGCACAACGCCGGGGCCGAGCAGCTGTTGCCGCCCGAGGTCGCCGCGACGGTGCGCCACGCCCTCGTCGAGGTGGTGCATGGCGGCACGGCGCGGCGCCTGGACGGCGCGCTCCTGGACGCCGAGGGTCGCGTGCTCGAGATCGGCGGCAAGACCGGCACCGGCGATCACCGCTATGAGACCGCCGGACGCGGCGGGCGCGTGATCTCCGAGCGCAAGATCGACCGAACCGCCACCTTCGTGTTCACGATCGGCGAGCGCTACTTCGGCACCATCATGGCCTACGTGGGCGAACCCTATGCGGCACGTTACACGTTCACCAGCGCGCTGCCGGTCCAGCTGCTGAAGACGCTCGGGCCGAAGCTGCTGCCGGTGCTCCAGCGAAACGGCTGCGCGGGTTCATGACGCGTCACCGAATCCTGGCCTCGATCGCCTCGCGCGACCATGCGGGCGCGACCATATGGATGAAATCGAATGCGAAGGGCTTCAGAAGGTGATCCTTGCGCAAACTGATCATCGCGCTCGATGACGGAAACAGCTGGTCGACCGGCACGGAGCGCAGGTCCTTGTCCACTGCGGCGTTGAACGCCATCTTCTGCAGCACCGCGACGCCCACGCCAGCGGCGACGTAGGCCTTGATGATGCTGGCGTCCATGGCCCGCATCACCACCCAGGGCGTGATGCCGTGCCTCTGGAACTCGCGCTGCACGACCGATCCGGAGGTGAAGCTGCTGTCGTAGGTGATGAGGGGCCATTGCGCGATCTGCTCCATCGTGACGCATGGGGACTTCAGCAGCGGATGCCGAGGGGGGACGATCAGGCAGCGGTCGATGTCATAGGCCTTCACCGAAACCACGCCCTTGGGCATCGGGTCCGGCAGGGTGCAAAGGCCGATATCGATCGTTCCGGCGGTCACGCCCGCCAGGATCTGCGCCGGCGGACCCACAGTGAATTCGAGCTTCACCTGCGGATAGACGGAAAGGAATCGCTTGGTGACTTCGATCAGCGAATAGCGCGCGTGGACATGTGTCGTTCCCACGCGCAGCGTCCCTTCGCTGTCGGCCGGCACCTCTCGCTGGAGGCGCTTGAGCGCAGCCGCGTCCTGAAGGACGCGACCGCACAGCGAAAGCGCCTCTTTGCCGGCGTCGGTCAATGCCGTCAGCCGGTTGCCCGAGCGCACGAAGATCTCGACGCCGATCTCCTTCTCCAGCGCCCGGACCATCTTGCTCACCCCGGGTTGCGTGGTGTGCAGCGACTCGGCCGCGCGCGAGACGCTGAAGCCACTCTGGACCACCTGGCGCACGCACTGTAGCTGCTGAAAAGTGATTGCCACGGGATCTTCCATCTTCCTTGAGTATTCCTCGAAGGCAATGATACCGGCCTAAATATTCATTTCACACAATGATCTCCAGCGCCAAGAATCACGGCCTTCCACCAGCAAATCAACAGATCGACCATTCAGCGAATGAAAAACGAGCAAGAGGCGGTGCAGGCCCATGACGTGAACGCGAGTTTCCGGGGCGGCGGCCGCTCCACGGAATACCTCGACCAGATCAACAAGGCCTCCATCGTCGCCCTGGCCGATGCGGGCGTCGTCTCGCCGGAGATCGCAAGGCGCATCGCGGCCGGCATCCTGGCGCTGATCCAGGATGAGCGAGGGCGGCCCCGGCAGTGGTCCGCCGACTACCTCGACTACGAGCCCAGGCTGCTTGCCGCCGTCGGCCCTGACGGCTCCCGCCTGCATTGCGGACGCAGTCGGCAGGACATCTCGGCGACCATCGCGCGCATGAATCTTCGCGCCGGCCTGCTCGACGAATGCGATGCCCTGATCCAGGCGCGGCAGGCCCTGCTCGCGCTCGCGCAGCAGCACAAGAAGACCATCGTGCCGGCCTATACGCATGGCGTGCAGGCGCAGCCGACCACCCTGGCTCACTATCTGCTGGGAATGGCGAGCGCGCTGGCGCGCAGCAGCGCCCGCCTGCGGGCGGCATACGGGCATGTCAACCAGGCCCCCCTGGGGGCGGCGGCGCTGACGACATCGAGCTTCCCGCTCGACCGGCACCGGCTCGCTTCACTGCTCGGCTTCGAAGGCCTGGTGGAGAACGCCTACGACGCCAACCATCTCGCGCCCGTCGATGCCAGCCTGGAGGTGGCCGCGGCGCTCGGCATCGCGGCCGTCCAGATCGGACAGTTCGCGCAGGATCTTCATGCGCAGTACGCGGCGCCGGCACCCTGGATGAGCTTGCAGCGCGGCGAACTCGTGGGCGTCAGCAGCATCATGCCGCAGAAGCGCAACCCGGCCGCCCTGGAGCAATTGCGCGTGCAGAGCAGCATGCTCCTCGGGGAGATGCAGGCCGTGGCATTGATGGCGCACAACGTGCGCACCGGGATGTTCGACTACCGCTCCTACGATCCCGTGCCGAGTGTTCGCGCACTCGGGGTATTCGAACTCCTGCGCAAGATCCTCGGCGGGCTCGTGGTCGACAAGGAGCGCGCGCTGGCCGAGGTCAACAGCGACTACTCGACGGCAACCGAGATCGCCGACGCCCTGCTGCAGCGCGCGGACGTCCCCTTCCGGATCGGCCACCATTTCGCATCCGCTCTGACGGACTTCGGCCGCTCGCAAAGGCTCGGCATGCGCGAGATTCCCTACCGGGAGGCCGCGCGGCTCTACGAATCGATGGCCGCGCAAGCCTTTCCGCTGGACGAGCAGGCATTCGCCGAAGTCTCGAGCCCCGAATACATGGTCTTCGGGCGCAAGGGCCTCGGCGGTCCGCAGATCGCCGAGGTGGAGCGGATGCTCTCCCGGCAAGGCACCGAAATCGAGGCCGATCTTGCGTGGACCCAGGCGCGGCGGGCCCATCTGTCGTTCGCCGACGCGCAGCTGGAGGCAGCCGTCGCAGCAACCGCCGGCAGCGATCTCACCTCTTGAACAACCACTTCACCATACTCCGAGACAACACGATGAAAAGATTCCTCTCCCTCCTGGCGGCGATGTCGCTCTCCCTGTCGGCCCTGGCTGCGGCATACCCTGAAAAGACGGTGCGCATCGTCGTCCCCTACTCGCCCGGCGGCGGCGGCGACGTGGTGGGCCGGCCGCTTTCCCAGGAGCTCGGCAAGCAGCTGGGCGGTTCCTTCTTCATCGACAATCGCGGCGGCGCGGGCGGCAACATCGGCATGGAGTACGTGGCCCAATCGCCGGCCGACGGCTATTCGGTCGTGCTCGCCCTCACCTCGCAACTGGCAATCAACCAGGCCCTCTACCCCAAGCTGCGCTACGACGCGCTCAAGGATTTCGTGCCCGTGACGCTCATCGGCTCGGCGCCCTATTTCCTCGCGGTCAACGCATCGCTGCCGGTGAAGAACCTGGCCGAATTCATCAAGCTCGCGAAGGCAAAGCCCGGCGCCATGTCCTATGCATCGACGGGCAATGGCAGCGGACTGCATCTGTCGATGGAGTTGCTCAAGTCGATGGCGGGCATCGACCTCGTGCATGTGCCCTACAAGGGCGGCGGCGCGGCCCTGACCGACCTTCTCTCGGGCAATGTGCAGGCCATGTTCGTGAGCTACGGAACCGGCAGCGCGCAGATCAAGGCAGGCAAGATCCGGGTCCTCGCGGTCTCGTCGAGCCAGCGCTCGCCGGCCCTGCCGGATGTGCCGACCATCGCGGAGTCGGGTGTGCCCGGCTATGAGTCCGGCGTCTGGTATGCCCTGCTCGCGCCCCATGGCACGCCCGCGGAAGTCGTCAAGCGCCTGCACGATGGCTCCGTGGCCGCGCTTCAATCGAAGGAACTGCGCGAGCGCTTCGCGACGGACGGGATCAAGCCGATCGGCTCGACGCCGCAGGAGCTGACGAAGTACATCCTGTCCGAACGCGTCAAGTGGGCCGAGGTCGTGAAGCGTTCGGGCGCCACGGTGGAATGAGGCAGCCGCCGGGTTGAATCCCGGCCTGCCGGCCTACGCGATGTGAGGTCATCCGCGCCGTGCCGAATCCTGCCAGGGGCGCAAGCTGAAGGCACGGAATCCGACCGCGAGGTACATTCGACAATGACCGAACCCACCAACGAAGCCAACGCTTCACCCTCGCCCTTCTTCCACGACTCTTCCGGTGCCGTGCGCTTCTGGGTGCTGATCGACGGGCAGTTCGTGGGCGCCAGCGTCAGCCGGGAGACCTTGCATTACCGATATCGGCCCACCGCGCGCGACGACGAGCCCCTCGATACCTACGCGCTTCATGCGCAGGACATCGATGACGCCGTGCGCCGCCGGATCTCGCAAGGGTCCAGCGAGCCCGTGATGCTGCGCGAATTCGACCTGCGCGAGGCCGCGCGCCCGGCCGCCTGAGGCCTCGAAGCCGGCCAAGGAGCGACGTCATCTCCCTCTCTCTCTTTGCCGCCGAATCCCTGGTCAGCGACTATCTCAACGGCCGCACGATGCCTCATGCATTGCGCTGCCTGGTCGTGAGCGCGGTCGAAGCGCGACTGAGGGCAGGCTCGCTGCCCGTGCTCGAAGAAGGCCTATGCAGAGACGTGGACGACCAGGCCATAGCCCCACAGGTTCCCACAAGGGCGTTCTGAGGGCCCATTCGTCGGTCTGTGCGCTGGCAAACAGTCGCACCGCGGGGCTCCGGCTCGGTTCACACTGAGCCGGCTCCCGTCATCTCAAGGGCTGGGCTCCGCGTGGCGCGTGACCACGCCCGATTTCCGGCGCGAACTGGCGCGCAGCGCCGCGCTGCGGCGCGGCCTGGGCAGCTACATCTACGTGTTGATGTCGCAGCTGTCCGCTTCGGCCGCCTGCCTTCGTGTCCACCTGATCGGACCGCGCCTGACGCGCTGGCTGCTGATGAGCGAGGACCGGGCCCATTCCGAACGTTTTCATGTGACGCAGGAGTTCCTGGCCTACATGCTGGGTGTGCGGTGCGTGGGCATCACCGCGATGCCCCGCAGGACGGGGCTTTTTCTTGCTTGCGCGATCCACCACGGCAGTAGGATAACCTCGCCCCATTTCCCTAACCCTTGAAGGAGCCTGGATGGCCGGACAAAGCAAATCCCGGAATCGGGCCGCGACCGCGCTCGATCAGACACTGGAAAAGACCGAAACGGTGGCCGCCGAAGTGCAGCACGCCTCCGACAATCTCGCCGTCATCAACACCGTGCTGGAGCAGGAGTTGCCCGACGAAGTGCAGGTGGGCGACGTGGCCCAAGCCATCGAGCGCACGGGTGAACTGGAAAAGAAGCTGGCCAAGTCCGCGGAAGCGCTCGCCGAGGCCAATGAAGCCCTCGCGAAGGAGATCGAGAAGCGCGCCGAGTCCGCCGACTCCAAACTCGGCGCACCCGGTTGAGGCTGACCGATGCCGCATTCGCGCGCGGGTCGCCTCCCGCCGCGGGAGACTACACGCCGTCCGCCTTCTCCTACGCAATGGCAAGCCCCTGGCCCTCGGCCAAGCGCGGCGGTCACGCTACGCTGGCTTGCTTGCTCAGGTAGGAAAGCGAATGGCCCTTCTCACGTTCCTCGTCGAAGACAACAGGACCATTCGAGAGAACCTGATCCCCGCACTGGAAGATCTGGCCGATGCGCGGATCGTCGGGATGGCCGAGACCGAGAGCGACGCGGTAGGCTGGCTGGCCGCGCATCCGGAGGACTGGCAGCTCGTGGTCGTGGACCTGTTCCTCAGGGAGGGCTCGGGACTCGGCGTGCTGAGGAGTTGCACGAACCGCAAGGCGTCCCAGCGCGCCGTGGTCCTGAGCAACTACATCAATGCCGACATCCGGGCACGGTGTCTGGCTCTGAAGGCAGACGCCGTATTCGACAAGTCGAAGGAACTCGATGCCTTCTTCGACTACTGCAACGACAGCACCCGCCCGGAAGCAAAAGCCGGATAGACCGGGATCGAAGACCATCGGGATAGGGGGCAGTCTTCCTAGACTGCGCCCCTCCCACACCACCCGGCATGCGGGTCCGCACCGGGCGGTTCGAGAGTTTTAGGTCATGAGAGTCTGGGTAGTCCCATACGGTCAAACCAGGCGATGTTCAGCACGCTGTTGA
>NZ_JBFTPS010000014.1:0-132977 GCF_056398605.1 Variovorax sp. 01T432 | reverse complement strand
GACCTTGCCGTCCTCGCGGTAGCTGCGGCGCAGCAGGTGGGTGCGATAGACCTGGTCCTTGTAGGTGCGCGTCGTAGTGACGACGTGAGCGGTGCCGGTACGAGCTGCCATGAAGAGAAATATAGTCGAACGATGTGAATCATTCAAGTTATTTTAGCGACTACATGTATCACCCGAAAAAATCCTCCGCAGAGGAGGATTCATCAGCGGCGACAAGTACTTGCCGTCGGTGGAGTGACTACAGAGAGCGGGGAACTTGCGGCTAGCGCCGTCGTGCAGGCAGTACGGGATGGCTACTCGAGCAGCGTCGAGGCCAGTCGCTCGACACGGTCTTGATCGAGGCCCATCGCCTTGGCGAGCGCCCGGCCGTAGTCGCGGTCGGCCTTGTCGAAGTACGACACCATGGTGTACTTCGTGGGCTCGCTCTTCACGGCGCCCAGGTCATTCGAGAGATTGACGATCAGGCTGGCCTGTTCCTTCTCCGACAAGGACCGGTAGAACTCGCCGGCCTGCCGGAAGTTCAGGGTCTTGGCGATGCGCGCCTGCTGGGTCGAGCCTCCGAGTGGAAGGCGGCTGCGCTTCTGGGCGGCATCCTGTGGCTTGGGTTCGATGAGCGAGGGCTCGTAGTTGACGCTGCTGGTGCGCGAGCCGCTATTGGCCGCGCCGTCCTGGTAGTTGTTGTCGACCGCGACCTTCGGCGCATTGATCGGCAGCTGGAACAGGTTGGTTCCGACCCGATGCAACTGGGCGTCGCTGTAGGCGAACAGGCGCCCCTGCAACAATCGGTCTTCGGACGCTTCGATGCCCGGGATCAGGTTGGCGGGCGCAAAGGCGCTCTGCTCGCTTTCCTGGAACACATCGGCGGGATTGCGATTCAGCGTGAGCGTGCCGACCTTCACTTCCTCCACGCCGGTCCAGACCTTGGTGGCATCGAGCGGATCGAAATCGAAGTTGTCGAGCTGCTCCGGCTTCAGGACCTGAATGTGCAGATCCCACTTGGGAAACTCGCCCGCATCGATCGCCGCCAGGAGGTCTTCCGTCAGGCTGTTGAAGGTCCGGCCCTGAACAGACGACGCCGCGACGGCGCTCAGGTTCTTCTGACCCTGCAAGCTCTTCCAGTGGAACTTCACGTAGCTGAACTCGCCGGCCGCGTTGACGAACTTGTAGGCGTGCACACCGTTGCCGTCCATCATGCGGTAGCTGGCCGGGATGCCGTAGTCGGAGTACACCCGCGTCAGCATGTGCGTCGCTTCAGGAAAGTGGGAGAAGAAGTCGAAGAAGCGGTTCGGATCCTGGAGGTTGGTGGCGGGGCTGGGCTTCAGGCTGTAAACCATGTCCGGAAACTTCATGGCGTCGCGAATGAAGAACACCGGAAGGTTGTTCGCCACGAGGTCCCAGTTGCCTTCGCTCGTATAGAACTTGGTGGCGAAGCCGCGTGGATCGCGCAGCGTCTCGGGCGAATGATTGCCGTGGACCACGGTGGAGAAACGCACGAAGACCGGCGTCGTCGTGCCGGGCCTGAAAAGCTTGGCGCGCGTGTATCGCGACAGGTCGGCCGTCGCGGCGAAGACACCATGGGCGCCCGTTCCCCGCGCATGCACGACGCGCTCAGGCACGCGTTCGCGGCTGAAGCGCTGCAGCTTCTGGATCAGGTGAACGTCCTGCAGCAGCACGGGGCCGTCCGGGCCGGCCGTCTGGGAGTTCTGGTTGTCGCCCACCGGCGCTCCATTGTCATGCGTCAATGTTTTCGCATGCGCGCCGACGGCGATGAAGATCGCACCGGCGAGAAGGCTCGCGCGGCGCGCGGTTGTGACAGTCTTGCAGATCATGAGTAAACACACCCTGGTTTGTTATGGAGCCTCCAAGGCTATCGACGACGCCATTTCGGCGGAAGTTGAATCGCCCAAAATCGGCGATTGCAAACTTCAATGCGATGCGCGGCGGCAGGTCCATCGCCGCCGAGGCGGGGTTTTTACCCGCGACGAAGAGACAGATTCGCCTGTAAAAACTGGGGCTTCGAGCCGGTATCACCGCGTGTGATGGAATGCCTCCCCGACCCGGCCATCAACAACAGGAACCCCCCATGATCTCCTCCCTCCCCTTTCGCCGCCGCACCGCGCTGACGCTGACTGCGATGGCGGCCCTCGCCCTTGTCGCGGGCACCGCCGCGGCCCAGGGCGCCTGGCCGACAAAACCCGTGCGCATCGTGGTTCCCTTTGCACCGGGCGGCACCACCGACATCCTCGCGCGCGCGGTCGCTCCCGAGTTGTCGAAGGCCTTCGGCCAGCAGTTCATCGTCGACAACCGCGCTGGCGCGGGTGGCAACGTCGGCGCGGAGATCGTCGCAAGGGCGCCGAATGACGGCTACACCTTGCTCATGGGGACGGTGGGCACGCACGGCATCAACCGCGCGCTCTATCCCAAGCTGCCTTTCGATCCGATCAAGGACTTCGCGCCGATCACGCTGGTGGCCGCGGTGCCGAACGTGATGGAAATGAACGCGGAGAAGGCCAAGGCCCTGGGCATCAACAACGTGGCCGACTTCGTGAAGTACGCCAAGGCGAACCCCGGCAAGCTCAACATGGCCTCGAGCGGCAGCGGCACTTCCATCCATCTGGCGGGGGAACTCTTCAAGACGATGACGGGCAGCTTCATGACGCACATCCCCTACCGCGGATCGGGCCCGGCGCTGATGGACATGGTCGCGGGCAATGCCGACGTGATGTTCGACAACCTGCCCTCGTCGATGGCGCAGATCAAGGGCGGCAAGCTCAAGGCGCTGGCCGTAACGAGCTCGATTCGCTCGCCGGCGCTGCCCGATGTCCCGACGGTGGAAGAGGCCGGCGGGCCGGCGCTGAAGGGCTACGAGGCCAGCTCATGGTTCGGCCTGCTGGCTCCGGCGGGAACCTCGCCGGAGATCGTGAACCGCATTCAGCAGGAAGTCGCCAAGTCGCTCGGTACGCCCGCGATCAAGGAAAAGCTGCTGGCCCAGGGCGCCATTCCAAGCGGCAACTCTCCCGCCGACTTCGCCAAACTGATCGCGAGCGAACACGTCAAGTGGGCGAAGGTGGTCAAGGCCTCCGGCGCGACGGTGGACTGAACGCGAATCGGCCTAGACGCCCCAGACGACGTCCTTGCCCTCGGCCTGCGAGCGCTTGAGCATGTGGATCAGCGGCGCGGCGCGCTGGTGCAGGCCCACGTGCTCGCGCTCCGCGGCGTCGGCATGGTTCTCGACCGCGAAGGCATCACGGTTGTGCTGGTTCACCGCCGCATCATTGCTGATCGCCGTTTCCAGCGCGGTGACGGCCGCCGGAATCTGGTCAGCGGTGATGATTCCCTTGTGGCCGGACGGTTTGCCGATGATTTCGAGCAACTGACGAGCGTTAGCTTCGAGCATGACGACGTCGGCGGTTGCTTGTGATTTGAATCGGTAGAGCATGGCTGGTCACTTGTAAATGTAGTCGCGGACAAAAGGGTACACCGATTGTGAGCCGCGCAATGCGCGGCCCTCGACTGAGCCGTCCGGCTTGGCCGCCAGCATCTGGTGCAGCGAGATCCAACCCTGCTCGAAGCTCATCGCTGAACCCGCCAGGTAGAGGCGGTAGGCCCGCAGGATGCGTTCCGCGTTCTCGCCCTGCCTGCCGCCGCTGCGCTTGAGGACCTCACGCGCCTCGTCGAGCCGCCCCTCCAGGGCGTCAGACCAGGCCCACAGCGTGCGCGCATAGTGCGGGCGCAGGTTCTCCGTGTCGACCATTTCGAGGCCCGCAGCCGTCATTTCGCGCAGGACATGGGTCACGTGCAGGAGCTCGCCGCCTGGAAAGATGTACTTCTCGATGAAGTCGCCCATGCCGGCGCCCAGCTGTTGGTAATCGAGCTGGCCGGAAGTGATGCCATGGTTCATGACCATGCCACCCGGCGCGAGCAGGGCATGGATCTTCCGGAAATAGGTGGGCATGTTGGCGCGGCCGACGTGTTCGAACATGCCGACCGAGCTGATCCGGTCGAAGGGGCGGTCTGCTTCGAGCTTGCGATAGTCGCGCAGTTCGACGCGGACGCGGCCCTGTAGCCCCTTTTCTTCGATCAGCCGCTGAACATGCGCATGCTGGTTCTTGGAAAGCGTGATCCCGGTCGCGTCGACGCCGTAGTGCTCGGCGGCCCACAGCAGGAGCCCGCCCCAACCCGAACCGATGTCGAGAAATCGCTGCCCCGGCTGGAGCAGCAGTTTGCGGCAGATATGGTCGAGCTTGGCCTCCTGCGCCTGTGCGAGCGTCAACGCCGCATCGCGGTAGTAGGCGCATGAGTACACCCGCCGCGGATCGAGCCAGAGGGCGTAGAAGTCGTCGGATACGTCGTAGTGAAACTCGATCTGCGCCGCGTCCTTGCCCAGCGAATGAGAGCCGCGCGATCTCGCTCGCCGCTGCAGCCGGCTCCACCAGTGGGTGTTCGTTTCCGCGGGATTGCCCGGCAACAGCCCGACCGCCGCGTCGATCAGGTCGCGCATCGCGCCTTCGATCTGGACCCGGCCCTCGACGTAGGCCTCCCCGATGGCGCCGACCTGGTGAGCGGCCAGCTTGGCCAGGGCGGACCACTCGGAGAAAGCCAGCGTGATGCGCGAGCCCGGCTTGGCGACCCGGCGGCCGTCGGGCAACTGCAGCGTGACGGGCACCGGCAGAGTGGAAAGCTGGGACTCGATCTTCGGTATCAGGCTTTGCATGGGAAACATTCTTGCCAGCGTCGGCGGGCTCGTCAACTGACCTCCCAAAAATGGACGCGCGGCCGTTGACACGATATTCTTTAGGTCTAAACTATTGATTCATGAATAGCTCGGTCCGCCACGCCATGGGCGACCTTCCTACAGGAGCACTAGATGGACCTCGAAGCCAGGGCCCACAGCGAACACCCGGAGGCATTGCGCCTGTGGCTGCGATTGCTCACCTGCACCCAGTTGATCGAGAAGCAGGTGCGCAACGAACTGCGCGAGCAGTTCGCGACCACCCTGCCGCGTTTCGACCTGATGGCGCAATTGGAGCGCGCACCGGACGGCTTGAAGATGAACGAGCTCTCGCGCCGCATGATGGTCACCGGCGGCAATGTCACGGGCATCACCGATCAGCTGGTGACGGAGGGATTGGTCGAACGGGTGGACGTCGCCGGCGACCGGCGCGCCTGGCGCATTCGGCTCACCGCGCGCGGCCGCCGCCTTTTCAACGACATGGCGCAGCAGCATGAGGCATGGATCGTCGATGCCTTCACCGCCTTGAGCGCGAAGGAGATCTCTCAGCTCCACCGGCTCCTAGGCAAAGTCAAGCAACACAGTCACCAACAGATAGCGGAGTCCACATGAAACACTACATCGGCGCTGGCAACCCCATGCGCGCCCAGTTCGAGCCCAAGGCCAACTATGCGGCCGAGCATTTTTCGTGGTCGTTCGACGCAGGTGTCGGCACCGTCACGCTGAATCGCCCGGAACGCAAGAACCCACTGACCTTCGACTCCTATGCCGAACTGCGCGACTTGTTTCGCGCGCTGAGCTTCGCGACCGACGTCAAGGTCGTCGTGGTGACCGGCGCCGGCGGCAACTTCTGTTCTGGCGGCGACGTGCACGAGATCATCGGTCCGCTCACGCGTATGCGGATGCCGGAGCTGCTGGAGTTCACTCGCATGACCGGCGACCTGGTGAAGGCGATCCGTCACTGCCCGCAGCCGATCGTCGGTGCGATCGACGGCGTCTGCGCGGGCGCGGGCGCCATGATCGCGCTGGCCTGCGACCTGCGCTACGGAACGCCCTCGACCCGCACGGCCTTCCTGTTCACGCGGGTCGGGCTCGCGGGTGCCGACATGGGCGCCTGTGCGCTCCTGCCTCGCATGATCGGGCAAGGCCGGGCTTCGGAATTGCTCTTCACTGGCCGGGCGATGACGGCACAGGAAGGCCACGCGTGGGGGTTCTTCAACGCGCTGCACGACAGCGACGCGCTGCTGGGCGCCGCGACCGCAGTGGCGCGCGACCTCACCGAAGGCCCGAGCTTTGCGCACGGCATGACCAAGACGATGCTCTCGCAAGAATGGGCGATGACCATCGATCAAGCCATCGAGGCAGAGGCGCAAGCCCAGGCCATCTGCATGCAGACGGAGGACTTCAAGCGAGCCTACGAAGCCTTCGCGGCCAAACGCAAGCCGGTGTTCGGCGGGGACTGACGCAATGACGACTTCGGCTTTCGAACCTTCCACGACCCATCTCGCGCTGCCGTTTTTCGACGAGGAGCACCGCGTCCTCGCGCGGGAGCTGCTGCCCTGGGCTGCGGCACAGTCAGTGGACGAGCGCGATGACCGTGCGGCTTGCCGCGATTGGGTCAAGCGCCTCGGCGATGGCGGCTGGCTGCGCTACTGCGTGCCGGCGAGTTCCGGCGGCGCGCTCGAGCGCCTCGATTCGCGTGCTCTGGTCCTGTTGCGCGAGACGCTCGCATTTCATTCGCCACTGGCCGACTTCGCCTTCGCCATGCAAGGGCTGGGCAGCGGGGCCATCACCCTCGCCGGTACTCCGTCGCAGCAGAGCGACTACCTGGGCGCCGTGGCGCGTGGCGACAAGATTGCGGCTTTCGCGCTGAGCGAGCCCGACGCGGGGTCCGACGTCGGCGCGATGGCAATGCGTGCGGAAGCCGCGCCAGGAGGATGGCGACTCGCGGGCGAGAAGACCTGGATCAGCAATGGCGGCATCGCCGACTTCTATTGCGTATTCGCGAAGACCGACCCGTCCGCAGGGGCACGCGGGATCACCGCATTCATCGTAGACGCGGCGACGCCGGGTCTAGACGCGTCGGAGCATATCGAAGTCATGGCGCCGCATCCGCTCGCGACCTTGCGCTTCGACGACTGCACGGTGCCGGGCAGTGCGCAACTCGGCGACCTGCACGGCGGATTCAAGCTCGCGATGCGTACGCTGGACATCTTCCGCGCCTCCGTCGCCGGCGCGGCGCTCGGCATGGCGCGGCGCGCGCTGGCCGAGGCGGTCCACCATGCGAAGAAGCGGCACATGTTCGGCCAGACGCTTGCAGACTTCCAACTCACGCAGGCCAAGCTCGGCGAGATGGCTGCGCTGATCGACAGCGCCGCACTTCTGACCTACCGCGCAGCTTGGATGCGCGACGACAGCGAAGGCCGCGGCGTGCCGGCCGTCGGCGACCTGAGCGCCGCGGCCGCGATGGCCAAGATGTGCGCCACCGAGAACGCAAGCCGTGTGATCGACATGGCGCTCCAGATGCATGGCGGCCTCGGCGTGAAGGTGGGCACGAAGGTGGAAAGCCTCTACCGCGACATCCGCTCGTTGCGCATCTACGAAGGCGCAACGGAAGTTCAGCAACTGATCATCGGAAAGTCCGTCTTGAGGAGCAAATGAGGATGAGCGCACAGATCGACCGTTTCGTCCATGACCGCCTGCCGCCGGCGGACCAATTGCCGCAGTTTCGGTACGACCTCCCCGAGTTGCAGCTGCCGGACCAGCTGAACCTGGTGGAGGAGCTGCTCGACAAGGCCTCGGCCAAGGGCTTCGCCGGCAAGCCGATGTTGCGCTCTCCCAGCCGGACCCTGAGCTACGCGGAGGCTGCCGTCGAGGTCAATCGCATCGCTCAGGTGCTCACCGAGGATCTGGGCCTGGTCCCCGGCAATCGCGTGTTGCTGCGCGGCGGCAACTCGATCGGCATGGCGCTCGCCTGGCTTGCCGTGGTCAAGGCCGGTCTGATTGCAGTGGCCACCATGCCTTTGCTGCGCGCCAAGGAGTTGGGCGAGATCATCGAAAAATCGCAGCCTGTTGTTGCGCTTTGCGAGGGCAAGCTGCTCGACGAGCTTCGCACGGCACAGCAGGCGCATCCGGCGTTGAGATCGATTGTCCCGTTCAACCAACCAGATGCACCCGATTCCCTGACGGCGCGTGCCGAGAAGAAGAGCGGGGTCTTCAAGGCCTGCCCAACAGCCGCGGACGACATAGCATTGCTGGCCTTCACGTCCGGCACCACCGGCAAACCCAAGGCGCCAGTCACCACGCACCGCGATGTGCTCGCCATGTGCGAGACGTGGCCGCGCCACATCCTGAAGGCGCGAAGTGACGATATCGTGCTGGGTTCTCCGCCCCTGGCCTTCACCTTCGGGCTCGGCGGCCTCCTGATCTTTCCGATGTGGGCAGGCGCCTCGGTGTACTTCCATGACGGGCCGTACACGCCCGAGACCATGGTCAGGGTGATTCGCGAAGTGGGCGCGACCATCTGCTACACGGCGCCTACTTTCTACCGGCAGATGGCGCCTTTCGCAAAGAGCCTTGGCGTGCCGACCCTGCGCATCAGCGTCAGCGCTGGCGAAGCACTCCCGGACGCGACGCGACAGCTGTGGAAGCAGGCGACGGGCATCGAGATGCTGGACGGCATCGGCGGCACGGAGGTATTCCACATCTACATCTCGGCCGCGGGCGATCAGGTCCGGCGGGGCGCGGTCGGCAAGGCCGTGCCCGGATTTACGGCCAAGGTGGTGGACGACGCGGGCAACGAAGTCCCGCGTGGCACTGTCGGGAAGCTCGCGATCATCGGCCCGGTCGGCTGCAGATATCTCGACGATGCCCGACAGGGCGACTACGTCAAGAAGGGTTGGAACTACCCCGGCGATGCCTTTGTGGAAGACGAGGACGGCTACTTCTTCTACCAGTCGCGCGCCGATGACATGATCGTCACTGCCGGCTACAACGTGGGCGGCCCGGAGGTCGAAGACGCGCTCTTGAAACATCCAGCAATCGCTGAATGCGGCGTGATCGGCAAGCCCGATCAAGAGCGCGGCATGATCGTCAAGGCCTTCTGCGTGCTCAAACCCGGGCATACCGCCGACGCGAGTTTGGTCAAGGCACTGCAGGATCACGTCAAGGCCACGATTGCGCCCTTCAAGTATCCCCGCGAGATCGAATTCGTCGCGGCGCTGCCGCGCACCGAGACCGGAAAACTTCAACGATTCAAATTAAGGCAATCCACATGAACAGACTATTGCAACCACCCGGCTGGACGCCGCCCAAGGGCTACGCAAACGGCATCGCGGCACGCGGCACCATGGTGTTCGTCGGTGGGCAGATCGGCTGGAATGCGCAGCAGCAATTCGAGTCCGACGATTTCATCGTGCAAACCGGTCAGGCCTTGCGCAATATCGTCGAGGTGCTCCGCGAAGCGGGGGCCGGGCCGGAGCATATGGTCCGCATGACATGGTACGTGGTCGATCGCGATGAATACAACCGACGCTTGAGCGAACTCGGTGCGGTCTATCGCGAAGCGATGGGGCGGAACTTTCCAGCCATGACCTGCGTGCAGGTCGCGGCGCTCGTGGAGGCCCGCGCCAAGATCGAGATCGAGGTCACGGCGGTGCTTCCCGACTGAAACGACGCGGGCCAATGACGCCGAGTCATTTGCCGCGCCCAAAAAGAAAAACGCCCACTCGAAAGTGGGCGTTTTGCTTATCTGCCATAGCCTTCATAGGCTATCGAAAATTTGGTTGCGCGAGCAAGATTTGAACTTGCGACCTTTGGGTTATGAGCCCAACGAGCTACCAGGCTGCTCCATCGCGCGGCAAGATCGAATTATAGCTTATTCTTCGCCGCCCTGCTCATCTGCAGGTGCTTCAGTGATTTCTGGACGATCGACCAGTTCGACCAAGGCCATCGGCGCGTTGTCGCCCACGCGGAAACCCATCTTCAGGATGCGCGTGTAGCCACCGGGGCGCGTCTGATAACGCGGACCGAGTTCGGCGAACAGCTTGACGACGCTGTCGCGGTCGCGCAGCCGATCGAACGCAAGGCGCTTGTTGGCAAGCGTTGGCTTCTTGGCCAGCGTAATCATGGGCTCGATCACACGACGAAGTTCCTTGGCCTTGGGGACGGTGGTCTTGATGACTTCATGCTCGATGAGCGAGTTCATCATGTTCTGGAGCATCGCAAGGCGGTGCGAGCTGGTGCGGTTGAGTTTGCGGAGTCCGTGTCCGTGACGCATGGTGCTTTCCTTTACTTTATAAAAACAGGCAGCCGTATCAGGTACTGCCCGGTGCACTGGCCCTCTTCATCAGGGCCGAAAAAATCAACGCTTGTCGAGGCCGGCTGGCGGCCAGCTTTCGAGCTTCATGCCCAAGGTCAGCCCGCGCGAAGCAAGCACTTCCTTGATTTCGTTGAGCGACTTGCGACCCAGATTGGGGGTTTTGAGCAGCTCATTTTCGGTGCGCTGGATCAGGTCACCGATGTAGTAGATGTTCTCCGCCTTCAGGCAGTTGGCCGAACGCACGGTGAGCTCGAGTTCGTCGACAGGACGAAGCAGGATCGGATCGAACTGCTGTGCACTGCGCGGGGCAGGCGCATCGAACGCAGCGAGCTCCCCACCCTCGAGCTGCGCAAACACGGCCAGTTGCTCGACCAGGATCTTGGCCGAGGCGCGAACCGCATCTTCCGCGGTGATCGCGCCGTTGGTTTCGATCTCGATAAGGAGCTTGTCCAGGTCCGTACGCTGCTCAACGCGGGCGCTTTCAACCGTATAGCTCACACGCTTCACAGGCGAGAATGAAGCGTCCAGAACGATTCGGCCGATCGACTTCGTCGGCTCGTCAGCGTAGCGGCGCATCGTCCCCGGCACATAGCCGCGGCCCTTCTCGACCTTGATCTGCATGTCGAGCTTGCCGCCCTGCGACAGATGCGCGATCACATGATCTGGATTAATGATCTCGACGTCATGCGGCGTCTGGATGTCGGAAGCGGTAACGGCGCCCTCGCCGTCCTTGCGCAGGCTCAACGTCACTTCATCCCGGTTATGGAGCTTGAACACCACGCCCTTGAGATTCAGCAGGATGTTGACGACATCTTCCTGCACGCCGTCGATGGAGGAGTACTCGTGCAGCACGCCAGCGATCGTCACTTCGGTGGCGGAGTAACCGACCATCGACGAAAGCAGAACGCGGCGCAGCGCATTGCCGAGCGTGTGGCCATAGCCGCGCTCGAACGGCTCGAGCGTCACCTTGGCCTTGTTGGGCGCAAGTTGCTCGACCTGAATGGTCTTGGGTTTCAGCAGGGTGGTTTGCATGCAGACTTCCTCTCAATACCCCCGGCTCGTTACACCGGTAAGGCTGGTGAAGCACCTGACCCGCGGCAACGCGCGAGGCAGGAACGTGAACAAAAACATCCGCCCACACCTGGAGGTGAGGGCAGGAAAATCAACGCGAATACAGCTCGACGATCAACGATTCGTTGATGTCGGCCGCGAATTCGTCGCGATCGGGGACCTTCTTGAAGGTACCTTCGGCCTTGTCGGCATTCACTTCGACCCAAGCCGGAATACCGACCTGTTGAGCCAACTGAAGCGCCTCGGCAATGCGGGTCTGCTTCTTCGACTTGTCGCGCACGGCGATCACGTCGCCGGTCTTGACCAGGTACGACGGAATGTTGACCGACTGACCGTTCACCGTGATCGCCTTGTGCGACACCAGTTGACGTGCCTCTGCGCGGGTCGAGCCGAAGCCCATGCGATAGACCACGTTGTCCAGGCGTGCTTCGAGGATGAACAGCAGATTGGCGCCCGTATTGCCGCGACGACGGTCAGCTTCCTCGAAGTAGCGCCGAAACTGCTTCTCCAGCACACCGTACATGCGCTTGACCTTCTGCTTTTCGCGCAGCTGAAGACCGAAGTCGGACGTACGCTGACCGGAAGTGCGGCCATGTTGACCGGGCTTGGAATCGAATTTGGACTTGTCCTGAATCGAACGACGGGCGCTCTTCAAGAACAGGTCGGTGCCTTCGCGGCGAGAAAGTTTGGCCTTGGGGCCGAGATAGCGTGCCACTTGATCTTCCTTTGTGTCATCTACCGCAGTTGCCTGCGGGAGCTGTCAGCGGCGTGCCGACAGCGGTGGGCTTGTTGAAAAAAGCAAACGCGCAGCCGCTCCGAAGCAAGCTGCGCAGAACGTCGAACGCTCAGATGCGACGGCGTTTTTGCGGACGGCAGCCGTTGTGCGGAACCGGCGTCACGTCGGCAATGGAATTGATCCGGATGCCGAGCGCGGCCAGCGCGCGCACAGACGATTCGCGACCGGGGCCTGGGCCCTTGATCTCGACGTCGAGATTCTTGATGCCTTGCTCGACCGCAGCGCGGCCGGCAACTTCGGAGGCAACCTGGGCAGCGAAGGGCGTCGACTTGCGCGAGCCCTTGAAACCCTGACCACCCGAAGACGCCCACGACAAAGCATTGCCTTGGCGATCGGTGATCGTGATGATCGTGTTATTGAACGAAGCGTGCACGTGTGCAATGCCGTCCGCAACGTTCTTGCGAACCTTCTTGCGAACGCGTTGTGCCGCGTTGTTGGCAGGAGCTTTAGCCATGCTGGTCTATCCTTATTTCTTCAGGGACTGCGCGGCCTTGCGCGGACCCTTGCGGGTGCGTGCATTGGTGCGCGTGCGCTGACCGCGCATCGGCAGGCCGCGACGGTGGCGGAAGCCGCGGTAGCAACCGATGTCCATCAAGCGCTTGATGTTCATCGTCGTTTCGCGACGCAAGTCACCTTCGATGGTGAAGAGAGCGATCTGGTCGCGGATCTTCTCGAGATCGGCGTCCGTCAGATCCTTGATCTTCTTCGAATACTCGATGCCGCTCGCTTCGCAGATTTTGCGGGCGCGTGTGCGACCGATTCCGAAAATGGCGGTCAGGCCAATTTCAGCGTGCTTGTGCGGCGGAATGTTGATGCCAGCAATACGTGCCATGTGCGTCCTCTAATACTCTTTCAATCAACCCTGGCGCTGCTTGTGGCGCGGGTCAGTACAGATCACACGCACCACACCCTTGCGGCGGATGATCTTGCAATTGCGGCAAATGGCTTTAACCGAAGCCGAAACTCTCATTTCATTCTCCTAAAACTGTTCAACCCGGCGACTCATTTCGCCCGAAACACAATACGCGCCCGGCTCAAGTCATAGGGCGTCAACTCAACGGTGACCCTGTCACCTGGAAGGATGCGGATGTAATGCATCCGCATCTTTCCGGAAATATGTCCCAGCACTATGTGTCCATTTTCCAGTTTCACCCGGAAGGTCGCATTCGGCAAATTCTCGAGAACCTCGCCCTGCACCTGGATGACATCGTCCTTCGACATCTCAATTGCCTAGGATGTCTTGAAATTTGCTTTCTTTAGCAGCGATTCATACTGCTGAGACATCATGTAGTTCTGTACCTGGGCCATGAAGTCCATCGTGACAACCACGATGATCAACAGGGAGGTTCCACCAAAATAGAACGGCACGTTGTACTTCAGGATCAGGAACTCGGGCAACAAGCATACGAAGGTGATGTACACCGCGCCAGCCAGCGTCAGACGAACCAGGATCTTGTCGATATACCGCGCAGTCTGATCACCCGGCCGGATGCCCGGGATGAACGCGCCGCTCTTCTTCAGATTGTCGGCCGTCTCGCGGCTATTGAATACGAGTGCCGTGTAGAAGAAGCAGAAGAACACGATCGCAGTGGCATAGAGCAGCACGTAGATCGGTTGCCCAGGAGTCAGCGCGCTTGCAATGTCCTTGACCCAGCGCATGCTCTCGCCGGTGCTGAACCAGCCTACAACCGTCGTTGGCAACAGGATGATCGACGATGCGAAGATCGGAGGGATCACGCCTGCCATGTTCAGCTTCAGCGGCAGGTGCGACGACTGGCCGCCATAGACCTTGTTGCCCACCTGACGCCGAGCGTAGTTCACCAGTATCTTGCGCTGACCTCGCTCGACGAAGACCACGAAGTAGGTCACCAGGATCACCACAGCGATCACAAACAACGCGACGAGCACGTTCATTGCGCCAGTTCGCACCAACTCCAGCAATCCGCCGATCGCATTGGGCAGCCCGGCAGCAATGCCCGCGAAGATCAGGATCGAGATCCCGTTGCCGAGACCACGCTCGGTGATCTGCTCGCCAAGCCACATCAGGAACATCGAGCCTGCCGTCAGGCTGACCATCGCAGTGATGCGGAAACCGAAGCCAGGCGAGACGACGAGGCCTGCCGATGACTCCAGCGCGACCGCGATGCTGAATGACTGGAACAAGGCAAGAGCCAGCGCGCCGTAGCGCGTGTACTGCGTGATCTTCCGCCGGCCGGACTCGCCTTCCTTCTTCAACTGTTCGAAGGTAGGCAGGACGTAGGTCATCAGCTGCATGATGATCGACGCCGAGATGTACGGCATGATGCCCAGCGCGAACACGGTGAAGCGCGAGAGCGCGCCGCCCGAGAACATGTTGAACAGACTCAGAATCCCGCCCTGTTGGCCTTGGAACAGCTGAGCCAATTGGTCCGGATTGATACCCGGCACCGGAATATGAGCTCCGATGCGATAGACCACGAGCGCCAGCAGCAAGAAGACGAGCCGGCGACGCAGGTCACCGAACTTGCCTGTCTTTGCGAGCGTTGCCGCGTTGGTTGCCACGAAGAACTTCTTTCAGTCCGATCAGGCGACGCTGCCGCCGGCTGCTTCGATTGCAGCCTTGGCACCAGCTGTCGCACCAATGCCAGTCAACTTGACGGCCTTGGTCAGCTCACCCGTCTTGACCACCTTGACAACCTTCGCAATCTGACCGACCAGGCCAGCCTGCTTGAGTGCCAACACATCCACTTCAGCCAAGCCGAGCTTTTCCAGCGACGTCAGGGTTACTTCGGCGTTGTACTTGAGCAGATGCGACTTGAAGCCACGCTTCGGCAGGCGGCGCTGCAGCGGCATCTGTCCGCCTTCGAAGCCAACCTTATGAAAGCCGCCAGCTCGCGACTTCTGTCCCTTGTGACCGCGACCTGCGGTCTTGCCC
This sequence comes from Variovorax sp. 01T432, assembly GCF_056398605.1. NCBI lineage: Bacteria > Pseudomonadati > Pseudomonadota > Betaproteobacteria > Burkholderiales > Comamonadaceae > Variovorax > Variovorax sp. 01T432. The sequence goes on along the minus strand of NZ_JBFTPS010000014.1, from coordinate 118,144 downwards.
AGGCCGGAGCCAATACCACGGCCGACACGGCGCTTGTAGTGCTTGGCGCCATCGGCCGGCTTGATGCCATTCAGTTCCATATGCGTCTCTCTTAGAGCACTTTGACCAGATAGCTGATCTTGTTGATCATGCCGCGCACCGCGGGCGTGTCCTGCAGTTCACTCACGCTGTTGAGCTTGCGCAGACCCAGGCCACGCACAGTGGCGCGATGCGATTCCTTCGTGCCAATCGGACTTTTGACCAATTGCACTTTGAGTGTTTGCTGTTGCGTCGTCATGTCGATGCTTCCTGTTAGGCGAAGAGTTCTTCGACTGTCAGACCGCGCTTGGCAGCCACTTCGGATGCGGTCGTCGAATTCTTCAATCCGTCCAGCGTCGCGCGAACCATGTTGTAGGGATTCGAGGATCCATGGCTCTTCGCCACGATGTCGGTGATGCCCATGACTTCGAACACGGCGCGCATCGGACCGCCAGCAATGATGCCGGTACCCTTCGGGGCCGGAATCATGACGACGGAAGCCGCGCCATGGTGACCCGTCACGCGATGGTGCAACGTGCCATTCTTGATGGAGATCTTTGCCAGATTGCGGCGAGCTTCCTCCATCGCCTTCTGTACGGCCGCCGGCACTTCTTTCGACTTGCCCTTGCCCATCCCGACACGGCCATCGCCATCACCCACAACGGTGAGTGCAGCGAAGCCGAGGATACGACCACCCTTCACCACCTTGGTGACACGGTTGATCGCGATCATCTTCTCGCGCAGACCGTCTTCGGGGCCTTCGTTCTGCGTTCTTGCCTGAATCTTTGCCATTTTGAATCTCGTGTCCGGTTAGAACTGCAAGCCAGCTTCGCGAGCGGCGTCGGCCAGCGCCTTGACGCGGCCGTGGTACGCAAAACCCGCGCGATCGAAAGCAACCTTCTCGATGCCAGCCGCCTTTGCCTTCTCAGCGATGCGCTTGCCGACGGCAGTCGCCGCAGCAGCGGTTCCGCCCTTGCCGGAACCACCCAAGGAGGTACGCATTTCGGCCTCGACCGTCGATGCAGTAGCGATCACCTTGGAACCATCGTCGGAGATGACGGTGGCGTAGATGTGCAGGTTGGTGCGATTCACCGTGAGCCGCGCCACGCCTTGCGTCGCAATGCGGATGCGGGTCTGGCGCGAGCGGCGAAGACGCTGTGCTTTTTTGGTCAACATCATTTTGCTGCCCCTTATTTCTTCTTGGTCTCTTTGATCACGATCTTCTCGTCCGAATAACGGATGCCCTTGCCCTTGTAGGGCTCAGGCGGACGAACAGCGCGGATCTCAGCGGCCACTTGGCCGACGCGTTGGCGGTCGGCACCCTTGATCAAGATTTCGGTGGGGGTCGGCGTCGCAACCGTGATGCCTTGCGGCATATCGATGTTGACCGGATGCGAGTAACCCACCTGCAGATTCAGCTTGGCACCTTGCGCCTGAGCCTTGTAACCGACGCCGACCAGGTTGAGCTTCTTTTCGAAGCCCTTGGTCACGCCGACCACCATGTTGTTCACCAGTTGGCGAATCGTGCCGCTCATTGCATTGGCTTCACGCGATTCGTTGGCCGGCTCGAAGTTCAGCTTGCCATCCTTGTTGACGATGGTCACCAGCACATTGCGCTGCAGGGCAAGCGTGCCGCCAGCGCCCTTGACGCTGATCTGGTCATCCTTGATCGACACATCCACGCCTGCGGGGATGGCAACGGGCATTTTTCCTACTCGGGACATTTCAGTTTCTCCTCGATGTCTCGGTTAGGCGACGTAGCAAAGGACTTCGCCACCGACACCGGTAGCGCGCGCCTTGCGGTCGGTCATCACGCCTTGCGGAGTCGTGACGATCGCGACGCCGAGGCCGTTCTGGACCTGGGGAATGGCCGCACTGCCTTTGTAGACACGCAGGCCAGGGCGGCTCACGCGCTCGATACGCTCGATGACCGGACGGCCAGCGTAGTACTTCAGCGCAATTTCGAGCTCACTCTTGCCGGCTTCGGTCTTGACCTTGAAGCCGTCGATGTAGCCCTCGTCCTTCAGCACCTGCGCGATCGCAATCTTCACCTTGGAAGAAGGGACGGACACAGTGGGCTTCGCCACCATCTGCGCGTTACGGATACGCGTCAGCAGGTCGGCAATGGGATCACTCATGCTCATATTGTTTGCTCCTGCCTGGCTTACCAGCTGGCCTTGGTGACACCGGGGATGTCGCCATTGAATGCCAGCTCGCGGATCTTGGCGCGAGCCAGACCGAATTGACGGAAGGTGCCACGAGGACGACCCGTGATGGCGCAACGATTGCGCTGACGCGTCGGATTGGCGTTGCGCGGGAGCTTCTGCAGGCCCAATCGGGCCGCCGCGCGCTCTTCGTCGCTCTTCTTCGCGTCGTTCGCAATCGCCTTCAGTTCCGCGTGCTTCGCGGCGTACTTGGCGACCAAGTTGTCGCGCTTGAGTTCGCGCTGGATCAAAGATGCTTTAGCCACACGTCACCTCAGTTCTTGAACGGGAAACGGAAGCCAGCGAGAAGCGCCTTGGCTTCTTCGTCGGTCTTGGCCGTCGTCGTGATGCTGATATTGAGACCGCGCAGGGCATCAACCTTGTCGTACTCGATCTCGGGGAAAATGATCTGTTCTTTCACGCCGATGTTGTAGTTGCCACGACCATCGAACGCGCGACCAGAGATACCGCGAAAGTCACGAACACGCGGCAGCGCCACCGTCACGAAACGATCCAGAAACTCATACATCTGCACACCGCGCAGCGTGACCATGCAGCCGATCGGCTGGTTCTCACGGATCTTGAAGCCCGCGATGGCCTTCTTCGACTTGGTGACGACAGGCTTCTGTCCGGCAATCTTGGTCAGGTCGGCAACAGCGTTGTCGAGGACCTTCTTGTCGGCAACCGCTTCACCCACGCCCATGTTGAGCGTGATCTTGGTGAGGCGCGGAACCTGCATCGGCGACTTGTAGCCGAACTTCTCGGTCAGGTCTTTCGCGATCTTTTCGCGGTAGTGTTGTTGGAGACGTGCCATGTGAGTACTCCTTAGGCGATCTTGATTTCTTCGCCGCTGGACTTGAAGACGCGCACGCGCTTGCCGTCCGTGATCTTGATGCCCACGCGATCGGCCTTGCCGGTCGCGGCATTGAAGATCGCCACGTTGGATTGGTGAATCGGCATCGTCTTCTCAACGATGCCACCGGTCGTGCCCTTGAGCGGGTTCGGCTTGGCGTGCTTCTTGACGATGTTGATACCGTCGACGATCAGGTGCGAATCGTCCTTGCGAAGCGACACCGTGCCGCGCTTGCCCTTGTCGCGCCCGGCCAACACGATGACCTGGTCGCCTTTGCGAATCTTGTTCATGAGTTGTCGTCCTTACAGAACTTCAGGGGCCAGGGACACGATCTTCATGAACTTCTCGGTGCGCAGCTCGCGCGTGACCGGTCCGAAGATGCGAGTGCCGATGGGCTCCAGCTTGGCGTTGAGCAACACGGCGGCGTTGCCATCGAACTTGACGAGCGAGCCGTCGCTGCGACGGATGCCCTTGGCGGTGCGAACCACCACGGCACTGTAGATCTCGCCTTTTTTGACGCGACCCCGCGGAGCGGCTTCCTTGATGCTGACCTTGATGACGTCGCCCACGCTGGCATAACGCCGCTTGGAGCCGCCGAGCACCTTGATACACAGGACGGATTTCGCGCCGGTGTTGTCGGCCACATCGAGCCGGGATTCAGTTTGGATCATTTCGTGATATTCCCAACTTGTACCGATCACCACCTTTCGGCAGCTTTGCGGTCAGTCTTGGGCCCGTCGTCCACGCACCAAAACCACTTCGGTGCGCTTCCGCTGGGCAGAAGCTTTCGCCTTTTGAAGCGAAGCCTGCGATTCTGACACGGGTAATTCAGGCTGTCAACAACTCCCGTTGCGCAACGCTCAACGAGACATGCGCCATATAGACTGCCGGCGTGCGACCCTCACCCCTTTTCCTGACTCGCCGCAGCCTGCTGCTCGCCACGGCAGCGCTGGCCGGCGGCTTCGCCGGGTGCAAGAGTACACCTCGCGCCACAGCAGGCTCGCAGCGCCTGCGGCTCATCGCCGAGGCTCGGCTCCCCCATCGTCTTGATTTTCGGGGAACGATCGTGGGCGGGCTCTCCGGTATTGACTACGACGAAGGAAAAGGTGAGTACCTGCTTCTCAGCGATGATCGATCGGACCTCGGTCCTGCCCGTTTCTACGCCATGCGATGGTCGGCTTCCGACGGCGGCGGGACGCCGCAGCCCGTCGATGTCGTCCCCCTCAGGCAGCTCGATGGCACAACCTGGCCGGGCCGCCCGCGCGCGCGGGCCGGCGTCCCGGTCCCCGATCCCGAAGCGATTCGTCGCCGACCGGACACAGGCACGCTCCTATGGACCAGCGAGGGCGACGAAGCCCGCGGCTTCGGCCCCGCACTCTATGAGTCCGGACGCGACGGCACGTTGATTCGCGAAATCTCGCTCCCGTCCATGTTCCAGCCCGACGCCGGCCTTCGACACGGCACCCGGGACAATCTCGGTCTTGAAGGTCTCGCCCTGACACCCGACGCGCGCCACGCCTGGCTCGCCATGGAGAACGCGCTGATTCAGGATGGCCCCATTCCCACATTCACGGCCCCGGGCGGCCCCTGTAGATTCACGCAGATCGAGATCGCCAGCGGCCGGGCCAGCCGCCAGATCGCTTACGTGCCCGACGCGATCCCGAGGCGTCCCTTGCTGCCGGGCACCCATGCCGACAATGGCATCAGCGAGGTCCTGATGATCGACGACGACCGGATGTTGGTGCTTGAACGCGCATACGCCACCGGCGCAGGCAACTCGCTGCGGCTTTTCGAGATCGACACCCGCGCCGGAAGCGACACTCTGGAGGTCGACGCTCTCGCGCCGGGCAACTACAAGGCAGCACCCAAGAAGCTGGTCGCCGACTTCGCCACGCTCGGGCTTTCGCGCCTCGACAATAGCGAAGGCATGTGCTGGGGCCCTGACCTTCCGAACGGCAACCGCCTGCTGGTCGTGGTGAGCGACGACAATTTCAACCCGTTGCAGATCACGCAGTTCGCAGCATTCGAATACACCAGATAAGCCATGAACATCGCCGTTACCTTCCTGCCCCGCCGAGAACAGGCCCCCTTGCCGCCGATTGGATTCATCGGCGGCGGGAACATGGCCAGCGCCATCATCGGTGGACTCATCAAGCAAGGCGTCCCTGCGGAGACGTTCGAAGTGGTCGAGCCTTTTCCAGAGGCGCGCGACCGGCTCGTGCACGATTTCGGCATCACCGCCCAGGCCGAAGCCGGGCCCGCGCTCGGACGTTGCGAGGTCGTGGTCTGGGCGGTCAAGCCGCAGACCTTCGCACAGGCGGCGCAGCCGGTGCGCGCATTCGCGGCCGCAGCCCTGCATCTGAGTGTCGCGGCCGGCATCCCGTCCACGAGCATCGCCCGTTGGCTCGGAACGGAACGGGTCGTCCGCGCGATGCCCAACACACCGGCGCTCGTCGGGCAGGGCATGACCGGGCTGTTTGCGCGCGAGGCCGTCGACAGCGCCGGCCGCAAGCTCGTCGAGCAGGTACTGGCGGCCACGGGCGATCTGCTGTGGCTCGACACGGAAGACGCGCTTGACGCGGTCACGGCGGTTTCGGGCTCGGGCCCGGCCTACGTCTTCTATTTCATCGAGGCCATGACGGAGGCCGGGGTCGAACTGGGACTGTCGCCCGAGCAGGCGCACCGTCTCGCAGTGGGAACCTTCACCGGCGCCTCGGCCTTGGCGAGCAACGCGACGGATTCTCCCGCCGTGCTGCGCGAACGCGTCACCTCCAAGGGAGGCACGACCTACGCAGCCATTACCGCCATGGAGAGCGCCGGCATCAAGTCGAAGTTCAAGGCCGCGATTCGTGCCGCGCACCAGCGCGCCGGCGAACTTGCACAGGAATTCGGCCGCGGATGAGGCTCCGGGGCGCAGGGCGTCACCGCAGTGCGTAGCCGGCCACGACCCCGGCGAACACGGAAAAGCCAAGCCAGTGATTGAGGCGGAAGGCCCTGAAGCAGCCCTCGCGCGAGCGGTCGCGGATGAGCCGCCAATGCCACAGCGCCTGCGCCGCTGCCGCGGCGATGCCCAGGAAGAAAGCCGCTCCGACCGACCTGCCGGCGCCGGCCGCGCCCCAGACCGCCAGAAAGATCGCGTAGCTTGCCATCACGATCGCGACGTCGAGTCGGCCGAAGGTGATGGCCGAGGTCTTCATGCCGATCTTGAGGTCGTCGTCACGGTCGACCATGGCGTATTCGGTGTCGTAGGCCAGCACCCAGAAGAGATTGCCCGCCAGCAGCCACCAGGCGAGCGCGGGCACGCTGCCTGTCACTGCGGCGAATGCCATGGGAATGCCGAAGCTGAATGCGATGCCGAGCACCGCCTGGGGAATCGAGACAAAGCGCTTGGCGAACGGATAGGCCAGCGTGATCGCAAGGGCCGCGAAAGACCACTGCACCGTGATGCGATTGGTCGTCAGCACCAGTCCGAAGGCAGCCAGCGCCAGGACGGCCCCCACCGAAAGCGCCTCCGGGACCGAAAGGGCGCCGCTGGTGACGGGCCGCTGGGCGGTCCGCTTGACGTGACGGTCGAACTCTCGATCGGCCACGTCGTTGACACAGCAGCCGGCGCTGCGCATGAGAAAGGTGCCGAGCACGAACACGACGAGCAGGCGCCACCCCGGCCACCCCCCGGCGGCGAACCACAAGGCGCCCAGCGTCGGCCAAAGCAGCAGCAGCCAACCCGCCGGCCGGTTCCAGCGAATCAGGTCGAGGTACAACGCCAGACGCCCGCGGCGCGGCGCGGGAGCGGGAGCGGGCGGAGCGGGCGCGCCGAGTGGCCCGGTGAGGGGATCAGTCTTCAAGGAGGGAACGCAGCATCCAGGCCGTCTGGTCATGCACCGCGCAGCGCGCGGTCAGCATGTCGGCGGTCGGGTCGTCGCCGGCCTCTTCTGCAACGGGAATGAATTCGCGCGCGATGCGCGAGACGGTCTCATGGCCCTTGACGAGGATGCGGACCATCTCCATCGCCTTGGGCGGGCTCTGAGGCACATCGGGCACGGTCGCGATCTTGCTGAACTCGGCATACGAGCCCGGCGCATAGTGGCCCAGGGCTCGAATGCGCTCGGCAAGGACATCCGTCGAACCCCACAGTTCGGTGTACTGGGTCATGAACATCGCATGCAGGGAATTGAAGTGCGGCCCCGTCACGTTCCAATGGAAATTGTGCGTGGTGAGGTAGAGCGTGTAGGTGTCGGCCAGCACGCGGCTCAGGCCTTCGGCGATCGCGGCGCGATCCTGGCGGTCGATGCCGATGTTGATGATCGGCGCGTTGCGGCTGCCGGACTCCTGCGCGACCAGGGCCGCGCCCTTCTTCGGCACCTTCCCAACGGGGCCGGACGGCGCGGGATTGAGAGACGATTTCGGCTTCTTCACTGCTTTGGCCATGGCGTGTGGATCTTTCTCGAGGTTGGTGGGCCTGCACTCTAGGAGTCAGCAGCAGGCGTCGCAACAGCCGGACTCTATCGCAGCCATTGCCCTTGACGCGCGATCGATTCACCGATCGATGTCGAAGATGGCTATGAAAGGCGCTTCACGCCCGGCAACTCGCAGGCATAGATGGCGTTGCGCAGCGCGGCGATCGCCTCGTAGCGGGTGAAGCTGCGGCGCCAGGCCAGCACGACCCGGCGCATGGGCGGCTCCCCGCCGTGCGGGTCGCGCACGGGCAGGTAGCGCACGATCTGCTCGGGCTCCTTGCGGCCCTTGCCGCGCGGCTTGAGCGCGTCGGCGGGCACCGAAAGGCGCGGCACCAGCGTCACCCCCATGCCCGACGCCACCATGTGCTTGATGGTCTCGAGCGAGGAGCCTTCGAAGGTCTTGCGGATGCCCTCGGCGTTGCTGGAAAAACGCGCGAACTCCGGACATACCTCGAGCACGTGGTCGCGAAAGCAGTGCCCGGTGCCGAGCAGCAGCATGGTTTCCTTCTTGAGTTCCTCGGAGGTCACGGATTCGCGCTCCGCCAGCGGATGGTGCACCGGCAGGGCCGCCATGAAGGGTTCGTCGTAGAGAGCGGCCACCGCCAGACCGGTGTCGGGGAAGGGCTCCGCCATGATTGCGCAGTCGATCTCGCCGGCACGCAGCATCTCGAGGAGCTTGACGGTGAAGTTCTCCTGCAGCATCAGCGGCATCTGCGGCGTGCGCGTGATGTTCTGGCGCACCAGATCAGGCAGCAGATAGGGGCCGATCGTGTAGATCACACCCAGGTTGAGTGGGCCCGAAAGCGGGTCCTTCCCGCGCTTGGCGATTTCCTTGATGCTGGCGGCCTGGTCGAGCACGCTTTGCGCCTGCTGCACGATCTGCTCGCCCAGCGGCGTGACCGTGACTTCGCCCGCGCTGCGCTCGAAGAGCTTGACCTCGAGTTCGTCCTCCAGCTTCTTGATCGCAACCGACAGCGTGGGCTGCGACACGTAGCAGGCCTCGGCGGCCTTGCCGAAATGCCGCTCACGCGCGACCGCGACGATGTACTTGAGTTCGGTGAGAGTCATAGCTTTCGTCAATTATGCGCAGGCCGCCATGACCCGTGCCCGGGCTCGGTTAGCTCGCCATCGCAAGCACCCGAACAACGCGACAGCGAAAGCAAACGCTCGACGGGCCGAACTCGCACCGCTTCGGCCTTGCGCAGACCTCATCCGCCGGGAGGCTTCCCCTCCTTGTCCGCTTACAGGTCGAGCACCAGAACCGGTGACCTGGCGCGCGACACGCAGACCATCATCGACTTGCCTGCAGCTCGCTGCTCCTGCGACAGCACATAGTCGCAGTGTTCGACCTCGCCCTCGCAAACAACCGTCTCGCAAGTGCCGCACAGACCTTCGCGACAGGAGAATGGCACTTTCACCCCGTTCGCTTCCAGCGCCTCCAGGACACTTCGATCCGGCGGCACCAACAACGAAAGACCGCGTCGCCGCAGTTCGACGCGGAATGCGGATCCCGCCGGAGCGGCCGCATCCGCCACGCCGGGAGCGGCGAAATACTCGAAGTGCACGTTCCGCGCTGGAATGTGCGCTGCATGAGACCGCACCGCCTGCATCAGAGCCTGGGGCCCACAGCAGTAGACGTGCTGCCCGCCGGACAGTCCCGCCAGCCACTCGCGCACGTCCAGGACGGCGCCGGCCTGATCGTCGAAGTGAAAGTGCACGCGCGAGCCATATTCGCGCAGGGCCTCGTAGAAGGCGGTGCGCTGGCAGTTGCGCGTCGCATAGACCAGGCGCCAGGGACGGGACCGCGCTTCGCACCAGCGGATCATCGACATGACGGGTGTGACGCCGATTCCGCCGGCAAGAAAAAGATAGCTTTCCGCCGTGGCGTCGAGCGCGAAGTTGTTGCGCGGCTGGCTTGTGGTGAGCCTCAGGCCGCACCGCACAGATTGATGGACGAATGCCGATCCGCCACGACCATTGGCTGCGCGCCCCACGCCGACCACGTAGCGATCTCGCTCGCGCGAATCGTTGGTCAGCGAATAGTGTCGAATCATTCCGTTCGGGAGCTCTACTTCGAGGTGCGCGCCCGGTTCGAACGATGGGAGCATCGCGCCGTCTGGGGCCCTGAGTTCGACCAGGACGACGTCACGCGCCTCGGCTTGAACGTCGGTGACCTGCAGGACCTGGCGGCCGTCTGGGAGGGAAGGCATCTGGTTGACTTGGTTTGGACAGGGGTTCGCACCGTCAGCGCGGCGGCACGGAAGGGATCAGGCCGCCACCGGCAGTCTGCGCTTGCGTTCCTCCAGCAATCTCTGGCTGAGCGCCCAGCGGAAGTGAGAGAGCGGCGCATCCGCTGCTATCGCCAGCAACTTGAACTCGGGATCCCTGTCGAACAACTTCTGCTGCGCCTCGATGATGGCCTTGTCTTCCATGAAGCCCTCTCGCAGGCTGTTGCACAGCGAGAGCGCGATGTTGGGATCCTCCAGCTCGAAGTTGTGAAGATAGTTCCAGAAGAAGTGCGTGGTGCGGCGCGTCTCGGGCGTCATGAATTGGCAGTTGCGGTACTGGCGCGCTCCTTCGATGTTGCCCTTCTCCGCGCCCGTACCTGCCGGCGCGAACATCGATTCCAGGAAAAAGATGCCCGGCACGTGCATGTGGCCGATGTTGCGGCGGTCGACCTTGGCCTTCTTGTCGGGGATCACTTTCTGATGGAATGGCGGTGAATCGCTGTTCATGTGCCAGCGCTCGACGCGAAAGCCATCAGGCAGGCGCTCGATGTTCAGAGGCTTGGTCTGGTAGGCGTACTCCTCGGAACCTCCCAGCGTCTTGGTGTGCACGAAGGCCAGGTGCGCGAAGTCACTCAGGTTGTCGACGATCAGCAACCAGTTGGCGTCGTAGTGCATGTATGCGGGCATGCCCCTCCAGCCCGGATCGTGCAGCGGCGGGTAGTCGATGATCAGTGCCGGGTCCGCCTCCGCCGGGTCGCCCATCCAGATCCACACGAGGTGGTCGCGCTCCACGACCGGGTAACTCTTCACGCCCAGCTTCGGCGGAATGATGTCCTGGCCCGGAATCTGGACGCACTTTCCCGAGGGTTCGAACTTCATGCCGTGGTACATGCAGCGGATGCAGTCGCCTTCGATGCGCCCCATCGACAGCGGCGCGCCGCGGTGGCAGCAGCGGTCGTCGAGCGCGACCACCTGGCCGCTCTCGCCCTTGTAAATCACCACGGGCTTCTCGAGCAGGGTCCGGGCGAGCTTGGCACCATCGATCAGTTCGTGGTCCCAGGCGGCCACATACCAGCAGTTCTTCAGGAAGATGTCATCGGCGTCTGTCGTCATGGAGTGTCCCCTCGTAATGAAAGCCAAGGCCCAGCTTAGCCATGGGCATGCTCGCGATAAATCACCCGGAGCCGAACAAACTGTTCGGTTGCCTGGACAATCGACGCGATGAATTGGGACGACTACGACGTGTTCTGCCACGTCATCGAGCACGGCGGCTTCTCGGCGGCGGCGCGCGCCATGGACCGGCCTAAATCCACGGTAAGCGCCTCCGTCGGCAGGCTGGAAACGGAGCTGGGCACGCGCCTGCTGGAGCGCACCACGCGCCAGGTGCGTCTCACCGAGCCCGGTGAGGCGCTCTACCAAAGCATCGGCGCGCTGTTCACCGGCCTGCGCGAGGCCCGCACCGACGCGCTCGCGCAAGGCGAGGTGGTGGCCGGCACGCTGCGCATCGCGGCGCCCTATGAATTCGGCGCGCATCACCTGGGGCCGGTTGCTTGCGGACTGATGGCGCGCTATCCGCAATTGAAGGTGCGCATCGATGTCGAGCACCAGGCGATCAATCCAATGGAGCATCGCTACGACATCGCCTTTGCGATGCTCGACAGCGGGCTGCCGGCATCGAGCGTGGTGCAGCGGCGCATGTTCACTCTCGAGCGCGGCGTGTTCGCATCGCCCGAATTCCTGCAGCGGCTCGGCGAGCCCGCGCTGCCGCAGGATCTCTCCGCGCTGCCGCTGCTGTGCGGCTCGGCCGACACCAAATGGACCTTCACCGCTGCCGACGGCACGGTGGAGGTCGTGCCCACGCCGACCTCGCGTCTCAACAGCGGCAATGCCGACGTCCGGCTGCAGGCGGCGGTGGCCGGCCTCGGCGTCGCGCGCATCACCGCCACCTTCTGCGAGCAGGCGGTGCGTACGGGTCGGCTGCGCCGCCTGCTGACTGACTACACCTGCGCGCCGTTGCGCGTGTATGCGCTGCTACCGGCCAACCGCCTCATGCCCGCCAAGGTCCGGATGTTCCTCGCCGCCCTCGGCCAGCAGGCCGGGATCAATATCTGAGGCGGCCGTCATTCGAGTTTCCAGGCGCCGTTGACGATTCGCACCAGCACCTGCGAACGCGGGTCGGAGCCGTTGTGGTTGGTGGGGCTCATGCTGAAGACCGCCTCGGGCGTGACGACGTCCTTCATCGATTCGAGCGCATCGCGCAGCGCCGCGCGGAACTCCGGCGTGCCGGGCTTGGCCTTCTTGAGCGCCTGCGGCACCGCGGCTTCGAGCCACACCACAGCGGTCCATGCGGAGGCCCCGAAGAGCGAACGCGAGCCGGCGCCATGGGCGGCCTCGTAGCGCTTGACGTAGTCCAGCGCCGGCTTCTTCAGCACCGATGAATCCGGCAGCTGCTCGGCGACCAGCACCGGCCCGACCGTCATGTAGCCGCCTTCCACACCCTTGCCGCCCACGCGCAGGAAGTCGGCGTTCGCCACGCCCTGCGTCTGGTAGACCGGACCCTTGAAGCCCCGCTTGGACAGCTCGATCGGCGGCAGCGCGCCAGGCGTACCCGAACTCATGACGTACACGGCATCGGGCTGCGCCGCCAGCAGGCGCAGCGTCTGCGAGGTGACAGAGGTGTCGGTCTGGTTGTAGCGCTCGACGGCCACCACCTGCACACCCTTGGCCGGCGCCAGTTTCTCCAGCGTCTTGGTGTAGCCCTCGCCGAAACTCGTGGCCAGGGCGACCACGCCGACCTTCTTCACCCCCTGCGTCACCATGTGATCGAGCGCGAGGTTGACGGCGATCGATTCCGGCGGCGCCATGCGGAAGGCCCAGCGGCGCGACCCGTCCTGCGGCTCGATGATGGCGCCACCGCCGGCCAGCGAGATCATGGGCGTCTTCGTCTGCCCGGCGATGTCCAGCGCCGAAAGCGAGGTGGGTGTCAGCGAGGGGCCGACGATCACGTCGACATTGTTCTCGGACACCAGCTTGGTGGCGTTCTTGGCCGCCGTCGTGGTGTCCGACTCGTCGTTGAGCACCGTGATGACCAGCTTCTGGCCCGCGATCTCCGTCGGCCAGAGCTTGACGGTATTGCTCTCCGGAATTCCCAGGGTCGCGCCAGGGCCGGTCGTCGAGACCATCACGCCGATGTTGACGTCGGCATGTGCGCTCAGGGCGAGGGCCATCGCGGCCGCGACGGCCGCCAGCTTGGGGATCGATTGCATGGTGATGTCTCCTTCTTGGAATAAACGCGGGGGAAAATCTCTGACTGCGCGGAACTGCTCAGCGCGCCTTCACGGCACCGAGGTAGGTCTCGATCACGCGCGGATCGCCGGCCAGCTCGGCGGCAGGCCCTTCGAGCACGATCTCGCCCATCTCGAGCACGTAGCCGTAGTCGGCCGCCGCCAGCGCGGCGCGCGCGTTCTGCTCGACCAGCAGCAGCGTCACGCCGGTGGCGCGCAGGGCGTCGATGGTCCGGAACATCTCCGCCACCGAGACCGAGACTCGGCTCGTCGAGCATCAGCAACTGCGGCCCGGACATCAGCGCGCGGCCGAGCGCGAGCATCTGCCGCTCGCCGCCGGAGAGCGTGCCGGCGAGCTGCGCACGGCGCTGCTTGAGGCGGGGAAAGAGCTCATACACATCGGCCAGCGCCTCATCCATGGAGGCGCGGCCGCGATGGCGATGTTGGTAGGCGCCCAGGCGGAGGTTGTCCTCCACCGGCATGGAGCCGAACAGCGCGCGCGTCTCGGGCACCAGCGCAATGCCGCGCACCACGCGCTCCTCCAGCGGCAATTCGCCGATGACAACGCCACGCTGGCGCAGCTCCCCCCGCATCGGCACCAGGCCCATCAAGGCCTTCAGCAGCGTCGACTTGCCCGCGCCGTTCGGTCCGATGACAGTGACGACCTGGCCGCTGTCGGCGCGCAGGCTCAGGCCATGCAGCACCTCCGCGCGGCCGTAGCCGGCGCGCAGGTCACTGACGCGGAGCATCTCGCGGTTCGTATCGGCGTTCATTCTCAAACCCCCAGATAGGCGACGCGGACCGCGGGGTCGGCCTGCACTTCGGCGGGCGTGCCCTCGGTCAGGCGCGTTCCGAATTCCATCACCACGATGCGGTCGCTCACCTCCATCACCAGGTCCATGTCGTGCTCGACCAGCAGGATGCTCAGGCCCTCGCCGCGCAGTTGCCGAAGCACATCCGCCAACGCCTGCTTCTCCTTGTGGCGCAGACCGGCGGCGGGCTCGTCGAGCAGCAGCAGGATCGGGTCGGCGCACAGGGCGCGAGCGATCTCCATCAGGCGCTGCGTGCCCATCGCGAGATTTCCGGCCTGCTCGTGCATGCAGTCGACGATGCCGATGCGGCGCAGCTGGGTCTCGGCTTCGCGGAACAGCCGGCGCTCCTCCGCGCGGTCCAGCCTCAGCATCGCGCCGAGCGCGCCGGCCTTGCCGCGCATGTGGGCACCGAGCGCCACGTTCTCGAGCACCGTCATCGCGGGCAGCATCTTCACGTGCTGGAAGGTGCGCGCCACGCCGCGGCGGGCGATCTCGCGCGAGGGCTTGCCGTGGATCGGTTCGCCGCACAGGCTGATCTCGCCGGCCGTGAGCCGCAGCACACCCGTCAGCAGGTTGAAGGTGGTCGACTTGCCCGCGCCATTGGGCCCGATCAGCCCGACGATCTCCCCGGCGCGCACCTGCAGGCTCACGCCGTTGACGGCCACCAGCCCCCCGAACTGCTTGCGCACCTCGCGCGCATCGAGTACCACCTCGCCGCGGCCCGGTCTGGCGCGCGCGGGCAGACGCGCCGCATCCGCCCAGTCGCGCCGACGCTGCAGGCGCGGCAGCCGCAGCGCGATCGCGGCCCACAGACCATCCCGCGCATAACGCAGTGCCACCACCAACAATGCGCCGAACAACACCAGCTCGTAATTGTTGGTCACCCCGAGCAGACGCGGCATCCACTGCTGCAGCTGGTCCTCGAGGATCTTCACCACGCCAGCGCCGAGCAGCGCGCCCCATACATGGCCCACGCCGCCGACCACGACCATGAAGAGGTACTCGATGCCCATGTTGAGTCCGAAGGGCGACGGATTCACGGTGTGCTGGAAATAGGCGAACAACCAGCCCGAGATGCTCGCCAGCAGCGCCGCCAGCACGAAGGCCATCACCTTCACGCGGAAGGTGTCGACGCCCATGGCCTCGGCCATGGTCGTCCCGTTGCGCACCGCGCGCAGCGCACGGCCCACGCGCGAGTCGAGCAGGTGTGTCGTCAGGAGCGCGGCGCCGACGACGAGGACCCAGATCAGATAGAAGAAGTGCCGCCGATTGTCCAGCGCAAAGCCAAGAAGGCTGATCGAGGGCACGCCGGTAATACCGTCGAACTTGCCCAGCGCGTCCAGGTTGCCGAGCAGGTAGTAGAGGCTCAGGCACCAGGCGATGGTGGCGAGCGGCAGATAGTGGCCCGACATGCGCAGCGTGACGCAGCCGAGAACCAGTGCGCCGACGGCAGTCACCGCCAGCCCCGCCGCGAGCGTGAGCCACGGCGACATCCCATAGTTCAGCGCCAGGTACGCGGCGGTGTAGGCCCCGAGTCCGACGAAGGCCGACTGCCCGAACGAGATCAGCCCGGCGACTCCGGTCAGCAACACGAGGCCGATGCACACCAGCGCGTAGAGGCCGATGTAGTTGGCCTGCGTGATCCAGAACTCGGGCACGGGCAACTGCGGCAGCAACACCAGCACGATCACCAGGGCGGCGAGGGAGATGCGGCGCAAGCTCATTCTTCGTCCTCGTCGGGGCCGTGCTTGAAGCTGCGCCACAGCAGCACCGGCAGGATCAGCGTGAAGACGATCACTTCCTTGAACGAACTGGCCCAGAACGAGCCGAACGACTCGAGCAGTCCGACGAAGATCGCACCGAGGGCGGCCGCCGGATAGCTCGCGAGGCCACCGAAGATGGCGGCCACGAAGCCCTTCAGGCCGATCAGAAAGCCCGTGTCATAGGCCATGGTGGTGGTCGGCGCGATCAGCAGGCCGGCCAATGCGCCGATGAAGGCGGCCAGCGCGAAGCCGAGCCGGCCCGCGGCGGCCGTCGAAATACCCATCAGGCGCGCGCCCAGGCGGTTGACGGCCGTCGCGCGCAGCGCCTTGCCGCGCAGCGAGTGATCGAAGAAGAGCCACAGCGAGAGCATGAGCGCGACCGAGACCAGGAAGATGACCACGGCTTGCCCCGACAGCAGCACCGCGCCGATAGCGAAATCTGTGTCCCAGAAGCTCGGGCTGCGGAAGCCCTCGGCGCCGAAGAAGGCCAGGCCGAGCCCTGTCATCGCGAAATGAATGCCGACCGACACGATCAGCAGCACAAGCACGCTGGCATCCGCCAGCTTCTCGTAGGCGACTCGATAGAGCAACGGGCCCAGAGGGGTGACGATGGCCAGCGTCAAAAGGCTCTGCAGCATCAGCGGCATCTGCCTGGACGCGCCCCACAGGGCAAGCAGCACCACCGGCAGCGACACCGCGAGCGGCTTGAGGAAGGCAGCGAGCACGCGGCCCGCGCCGCGCCGCTGGCGCAGCGCCTCGACGCCATCGAGCGCGGCCACCGCGAGCGACAAGACCAGCAGCAGGTAGACCGTGCCCGGTACCCGGCCGAGCTGGAGCATGGCGAGCGTCAAGGCGCCATAGGTGGCGAACTCGCCCTGCGGCACCAGGATCACGCGAGTGACCGAGAACACAAGCACGATGGCCAGCGCAAGGAGTGCGTAGATGGCCCCGTTGCTGGTGCCGTCCAGCAGCAGGATGCCGGCGATGGAGAGATCCATGGACTGCCGTCGTCAGACCAGCGACGCCGCTTCGACGCGGCCGCGGCGCAAGACACTGGCAAAGAGCATGCGCTCCAATGTCTCCCTGGGTTCGAATGCCTTTGCGTCACGGGCGCAGGCGAGCCGGACGTCGTCCGCAAGCGGCAGGTCGGGGCCGGGCAGGCCCCCCGCCGCGAGCTGCACCTCGCAGGCGCGCTGCAGCGTCCACATCCAGCGGAAGGCATTGAAGACGTTGCTTCCGGTGACGAGCATGCCGTGGTTACGCAGGATCATCACGCGCTTGTCGCCCAGGCTCGCGACCAGGCGCGGGCCCTCGTCGTCGTGCACGGTGATGCCTTCGAACGCGTGGTACGCGACGTCGCCGAACAGCTCGGCGCCGTAGAAGTCGTCGTGCCCCAGCCCGTCGCGCTTGCACGCGACCGCCATGCCGGCCGTGGTGTGGGTGTGCATCACGCAGTGCGCATCGGGCCGTGCCGCGTGCACGGCACTGTGGATCACGAAGCCCGCGCGATTCACATGATGCGGGGTGTCTTCGAGCGGCACGCCGTCATGGCCCACCTTGATCAGGTTGCTGGCCGTCACTTCCTCGTAGTTGAGGCCGAACGGGTTGATCAGGAAGGCGGGCCGCTCGCCCGGCACGCGCACCGTGATGTGATTGAACACAAGCTCGATCCAGCCCAACCGGTCGAACACGCGATAGCACGCGGCGAGTTCGACGCGCGCCTGCCATTCCTGCTGCGGCATGCCATGAGGGCACAGCGCCTGCGCCTGGGCAACGATATCTGTCTGCATGAAAGCGATGTCTCCTCTGCACGCCGCGGCTCTTTGGGCGAAAGGCTCCTGGCCGTCTGTGAAGTGCAAGAGTCAGCTTAGTCACGCGGGTGCTTTCGATAAATCACGTGTGGCCGAACATACTGTTCGGATCCCTGGACAATCGCTGCCGCCTTCACGGGCCGGGCGTGGCGAGATGTAGCGGCGCGACCAGGGCAAGGTGTCCGCCGGCCGGCCCGCCTTACGCCCCACGATCTGGTAGATCGCCACGTCGTCGTTTCGCGCTCTGCGCCTTGTAGTTGTCGCTCTACAGGCGCAGCGTGACGCGGGCACCCGCGCGCTCCGCCGGGCCGATGCGGACCTCCACCAGCCCGATGTTTGCTTCGTGCGATGCGAGCATGGCGACGAGCTGCGCGCAGATGCGTTCATCGCGGATGCGCGGCAGCAACGCGCGCAGCTTGCGGACAACCCAGGACTGGCCGCGGTTGAGAAAAAGCATCCGCTCGCGCAAGTCGTCGATGGCCATGGCCTTGTCATGGAAGGCGCCGGTGCGTGTCGTCGGCGTGGCGCGCAAGGACTGGATGGCTGCGATCAGCACGCCGCACCACCGCACTTCATCGCGATGGATGGCGCTCACCAGCCGCTTGAGCTCCGGGTCCTGTGTCTGCGCGGCACTGCGCAGCGTGACGCGGGCACCCGCGCGCTCCGCCTCCAGCAGTTCGTTCAGCGACGCCACGATCTCCTCGTCGCCGGCCAGACCCATGAAAGCCGCATCCATCTCGTCGGCGTAGCAGACGGGCGAGGACAGCTGCATGCGCTCGGGAGGCGTCGCGGTCTCGACGCGCAGGCTGGCGGCGGCGCGCGCGACGATCCGATGCAAGCGCTCCGCGGCACCCACCACCGCACCGATGCGCCCGGCACCCTCGCCCGCATACGCCGCCATCGCCTCGAAGTTCCCGGTCATCGATCGCAGCGGAGAGTCCGTGCTGAAGAGATAGATCGGCCGGCCCGCCTCTTCACCGATCACGGTCCTCCTCGTTGCGAAGGGATCGCCGTGCTCACCGCGCGTCACGCTGTTGCCCAGCACCCGGACACGCGCGCCCGGGGGCCAGTTGATGTGAAAAGCGTCCGTCAGCACGGTCTGGCCGCGGGCCGCGCCGACGATGCGCTGCTTGTGAAACTCATGCGCGAAGGATTCGTGGGTGGGAATGAAGGCGGTGCCGACAACAGCCCCCTGCGCGCCCAGCGACAGCAGTGTCGCAACGTCGGCACCGTCGGCAATCCCCCCCGCCGCCATGACAGGCAGGCTGGTCGCCGCCAGCACGTCCGGCAACAGCTGAGCCAGCGGCCGGTTGCCGCGCACGTGTCCGCCGGCTTCCTGCCCCTGCACGATCAGGATCTGAGCGCCCGCGTCCTGCGCCGCGCATGCCTCGGCGACCGTGCCCACCTGGCAGACCACCAGCACGCCCGCGTCGCGCAGCCGCTGCACGATGGCCGTGGAAAGATCCCAGAACAGACCGATCACCGGCACACCGAGTTCGATGCAGGCGTCGATCTGCGCATCCAGCAATGACGGCTCGGTCGCCGCGGGAATGACGTTGACGCCGAACTGCCGATCGGTCCGCTCGCGCACCCGCCGCACCTCCTCGCGAATCAATGCCACCGGCTCCCGCACCATGCCGAGGAAAGCGAAGCCTCCCGCCTGCGTGACGGCGACGGCCAGCTCGGACCGTGCCACGCCGCCCATCCCCGCCAGCACGATGGGGAAACGGCATCCGAGCAGATCGCAGACGGGCCGGTGCAAGACTTTGGCCATGCCCGCGAAGTCCGAAACCGCCGCCTCTGGAGAAATGGACATGAACGCTCCTTGCATCAGCGTTCGATTGTCGAATTGCAGCTTCTCAGCAGCAAATGACTTTTTATTGAAAATAGATCCAATAATATTGATGTCAAATCATGGACATCGGCCTTGCTCGCACCTTTCTCGAAGTCGCCGCGAGCGGCAGCTTCATCTCGGCCGCCGACCGGCTGCATCTGACACAGACCGCTGTCAGCGCGCGAATCCGCACGCTGGAGGAACAACTCGGGCGGCAGCTGTTCGTCCGCAACAAGGCCGGCGCCCGCCTCACCGCCTCCGGCCAGCGCTTCGTGCGCCACGCCACGACGCTGGTACAGGTGTGGGAGCGTGCGCGTCAAACCGTCGCCCTGCCTCCCGGCCTGGAGGACGGCGTGAGTGTGGGCGGCGAACTCAGCCTCTGGCATCCGCTGCTGGCCGACTGGCTCATCTGGATGCACCACGTCTGCCCGGAGATCGCGCTGCGCGCGGAGGTCGGCAACCCGGCACGCCTGCTGGACGGCGTGCAGGACGGCTCGCTGGACCTGGCGGTGCTCTACAACCCGCCGCAGCGGCCAGGCCTTGTGTCCGAACTCCTCGTCGAGGAAAAGCTGATCATGGTCACGAGCGCCGCGGACGGCGTGCTCGACCCGCGCCAGTACGTATACGTCGACTGGGGCCCCAGCTTCGCGGCCAACCACCAGGCGGCCTTCGCGGAACTGAGCAACCCGCCCGTGGCCATCTCGCTCGGCCCGCTCGCCTTGACCTATCTGTTGACCGTCGGGGGCTCGGGCTATTTCCGCACCGGTACGGCGCAACCCTTTCTGGCGGACGGCCGTCTCCATCGCGTGAAGAACGCGCCCGAGTTCTCGCATTCGGCCTTCGCCGTTTACGCCGCGCAAAGAGAGAACGAGACCCTCGGCCGGGCACGCAACGGATTGCGCATGATCGCCGCCGACAACGAAAAGCCGGGGCTTGACCAGTCGATCGAACCCAGACCGCTGCCGGCGGCTTGGCCGGCGACGGTCAGTCCGCCTTGATGATCACCGCGCAGCCCTCGCTGTCCTGAGGATCGCTGCGCGAGCAAGGGGCTTTGTCGATGCGTTCCCTTCAGGCCTTGAGGTATTCGGCCTTGCTTCCCAGCCATCTGTCGATGTGCTTCTGCGCGAGTTCCGGGTAGCGCTGCAGCATCCGCGGCGCGAGTTCGCGCGCCCAGTCGAGCAGCAGCACATCGATGCTCAGGTCGGCAAATCGCAGGAGCGGCGCGCCGGATTGCCGCGCGCCGAGGAACTCGCCAGGTCCGCGGATGTCGAGGTCGCGCCGCGCGATCTCGAAGCCGTCGCTGGTCTCCACCATGGCCTTGAGCCGCGCGCGCGCGGCCTCGCCGACCCGGCCGCCTTCGTTGGCCGCATACAGCAGCACACATGCCGAGGCTGCCGCCCCCCGCCCCACCCGGCCGCGCAACTGGTGCAACTGCGAAAGCCCGAAGCGCTCGGCGTGCTCGATCACCATCAGCGAGGCGTTGGGCACGTCGACGCCGACCTCGATCACCGTGGTGCTGACCAGCACCTGCAGCCCGTTGGCCGTGAAGCTTTCCATCACCGCCTGTTTCTCGGCCGTCGGCATGCGCGAATGCAGCAGGCCGACGCTCACATGCGCACCGAGCGCCGCGGCCAGTTCGTCGCGCGTCTCGGTCGCGTTGCGCAGGTCGACCGCTTCGCTCTCTTCGATCAGCGGGCAGACCCAGTAGACCTGCCGCCCCTGCGAGAGCTGGGCGCGGATGCGGTCGATGACCTCGTCGCGCCGATGCTCGGCCACCAGCTTGGTGACGATCGGCGTGCGCCCCGGCGGCAACTCGTCGAGCGTGGAAACGTCCAGGTCCGCGTAGTAGCTCATCGCCAACGTGCGCGGGATCGGCGTGGCACTCATCATCAGCAGGTGCGGTTCTAGATCCCCTCCGGCCTTGCCGCGCAGCGCGAGGCGTTGCGCGACGCCGAAGCGATGCTGCTCATCGATGATGGCCAGCGCGAGCTTCCTGAAGCGCACCTTTTCGGAGATGACCGCATGCGTGCCGATCACCAGCGCGGCCTCGCCGCTCTCGACCGCGGCGGCCATCGCATCGCGCTCCTTCTTCTTCTGGCTCCCGGTCAGCCAGGCCACGCGCAGGCCGCGTTCGGCCAGGAGCGGGTCGAGCCATCCAACCAGCTTGCCGAAATGCTGGGCGGCGAGGATCTCGGTCGGGGCCATCAGCGCGCATTGGTACCCGGCGTCGATGCAGCGCGCCGCCGCGAGCGCCGCCACCACGGTCTTGCCGGAGCCGACGTCGCCCTGGAGCAGGCGGTGCATCGGGACTTCGCGCGCCAGGTCGCGCGTGATCTCGTCGCCGACGCGTTGCTGCGCTCCCGTCAACGCGAAGGGAAGCACGGCCAGCAGTTCGTGGTGCAGGGCGGCGCCCGAGCCGGCCGCGTCAAGCAGGGGCGCGCGCTGCGCGGCACGCGCCAGGCGCGCCTGAAGTTGCGAGAGCTGCTGCGCGAGCAGCTCGTCGGCCTTGAGCCGCTGCCATGCCGGGTGGCTGTGGTCTTCCAGCGTGGCCATCGAAACGTCGGGCGCCGGATAGTGGAGAAAGGACAGCGCCCGGCGCAGATCCCACATGCCGGGGGGCGCCGCGCCGGGCGGAAGAATCTCGTCGAGCGTTGCCCGCGCCAGACCGGAACGCACCTCGCGCCTCAGCACCGGTTGCGCCAGACCCGCGATCGTCGAGTAGACCGGCGTCAGGGCTTCCGGCAAGGGCGTGCCTGCGGCCTTGACGGTCGGGTGCATCATCTGCCGGCCAAGGAACCCGCCCCGCACTTCGCCGCGCACGCGCACCCGCGCGCCGACTTCCAGCTGTTTCTGCTGCGACGGATAGAAATTGAAGAACCGAAGCTGGCAGGTTTCGCTGCCATCGTCCACCGTCACGATCAGTTGCCGGCGCGGGCGGAAGACGACCTCGCTGTCGGTCACGACCGCCTCGATCTGCGCCACCTCGCCGCCCCGCGAGTCGGCCAGCCGCACCACGCGCGTCTCGTCCTCGTAGCGCATGGGAAGGTAGAGCGCGAAGTCGATGTCGCGCAGAAGGCCGAGCTTGCGCAACGCCCGCTGCACCGCGCTCAGCCCCGTGCCCGGGGCGGGCGGCGGCGCGGGCTTTTCCGGCGGCAAGGACTTGGCGGTGGCGGGCATGGGACAATTCTGCCCGTCTCTTCGCCTATTCTTCCCCTGCTTCCTCGCCGAGTCCCGGCACCCTTGGAACGGGCCCGTCCGGCCCTCAAGCATCATGCGCGCCTTCACGCTTTCCGATTTCGATTTCGATCTGCCACCCGAACTGGTGGCCCAGCACCCCGCAGCCGAACGCAGCGCCTCGCGCCTGCTGGATGGCACCGCCGCCCCGCCCGTCGACCGCATCTTCAGGGAGCTGCCTTCGCTGCTCCGCGCCGGCGACTTGCTGGTCTTCAATGACACGAAGGTCGTCAAGGCGCGCCTCTTCGGCGAAAAGCCCACCGGCGGCAAGCTCGAACTGCTGGTCGAACGGGTGCTGCAGGACAACGAGGTCGTCGCCCACATGAAGGTCAGCAAGAAGCCGCAGCTCGGCACGATCCTGTCGATGGCCGGCGGCTTCAGCGCCACGCTGCTCGGCCGATGGCCGCAGGAGGACGGGGCCCTGTTTCGCTTTCGCTTCGACAGCGCGACGGGCGAGGATCCCTACGCGCTGATGACTCGCTGCGGTCACGTTCCCCTGCCGCCCTACATCACGCACACCGACTCGGCGGATGACGAGAGCCGCTACCAGACGGTGTTCGCCCGCGTGCCGGGCGCGGTGGCGGCACCGACGGCCGCCCTGCATTTCGACGCATCCTCGCTGGCGCAACTCGAAGCGCGCGGCGTGCGGCGCGCCAGCGTCACGCTCCACGTCGGCGCCGGGACCTTCCAACCCGTCAAGACGGAAAACATCGCCGAGCACACGATGCATGCCGAGCGCTACGAAGTTCCAGCCGCGACACAGGAGGCGATCGCCGAAACCAGGGAGCGCGGCGGACGCATCATCGCCGTCGGCACTACCACCGTGCGCACGCTTGAATCGTGGGCCAAGAGCGGTGAAGCCGCCGGCGACACCCGGATCTTCATCACGCCGGGTTTCGTCTTTGCGCACGTCGACCTGCTCCTCACCAACTTCCACCTTCCCAAGAGCACGCTCATGATGCTGGTGAGCGCCTTCGCGGGCTACGAACACGTGATGGCGCTCTATGCCCATGCGATCCGCGAACGCTACCGCTTCTTCAGCTACGGCGACGCCATGCTGCTCGCACGAAAGCCCTGAACCACCATGCTGAACTTCGAACTCATCGCCAACGACACCGCAAGCCACGCGCGGCGCGGCAAGCTCACGCTGAATCACGGCGTGGTGCAGACACCCATCTTCATGCCCGTGGGCACTTATGGCACCGTCAAGGGCGTGATGCCGCGCAGCCTCGATGAAATGGGCGCGCAGATCATCCTGGGCAACACCTTCCATCTGTGGATGCGTCCCGGCCTCGACGTGATGGCGAACTTCGGCGGTCTCCACCAGTTCGAGAAATGGGACAAGCCCATCCTCACGGATTCGGGCGGCTTCCAGGTCTGGTCGCTCGGCGCCATGCGCAAGATCAGCGAGGAAGGCGTGAAGTTCGCGTCGCCGGTGAACGGCGACAAGCTCTTCCTCACGCCCGAGGTCTCGATGCAGATCCAGACCCTGCTCAATAGCGACATCGTCATGCAGTTCGACGAATGCACGCCGTACGACACGCAGGGCCACGTGACGACCGAGGCCGAAGCCCGCATCTCGATGGAGCTCAGCCTGCGCTGGGCCGAGCGCTGCCGCAGCGAGTTCGCGCGCCTCGAGAACCCCAATGCGCTGTTCGGGATCGTGCAGGGCGGCATGTTCGAGAACCTGCGCGAGGAATCCCTGGCCCGGCTGGTGGAGATGGACTTTCCCGGCTACGCGGTCGGCGGCGTGAGCGTCGGCGAGCCCAAGGACGAGATGCTGCGCATCATGGCGCACACGCCGCACAGGCTGCCGGCGAACAAGCCCCGCTATCTCATGGGTGTCGGCACGCCGGAGGACCTGGTCGAAGGCGTGGCGCAAGGCGTCGACATGTTCGACTGCGTGATGCCCACGCGCAACGCGCGCAACGGCACGCTGTTCACTCGCTTCGGCGACCTCAAGATGCGCAATGCGCGCCACAAGAGCGATCCTCAGCCAATCGATCCGAGCTGCCGCTGCCATGCCTGCGCGGGCGCCTCGGGCATCGCCTGGAACGATGGCGGCCGCGACGGTTTCAGCCGGGCCTACCTGCACCACCTCGACCGCTGCGGCGAGATGCTCGGCCCCATGCTCACGACCATCCACAACCTGCACTACTACCTGAACCTGATGCGCGAGATGCGCGAGGCGCTGGAGGCAGGCCGTTTCAGCGAGTTCCGCGCGAAGTTCAAGACCGAGCGCGCACGCGGCGTGTGACAGGCAGGGCACGCGCCGAGCGCCTGCGGCGCCATCGGCTCACTGCTGCGATCGCAGTGTCCAGCACCCCGTGATCGACGCGCCGGGCGCGAGGGACGTTCCACCCACCTGATCGGGTCCGTGGCGCGCCCACAGGTTGATCGCATCGGTGCATTGGCTCACCGGCTCGGCGCAGAAGTGCTCGGCGCCACGCGGACAGTACAGGACGAAGAAGTCGAGCGGCGATTCGGCCGCCATCACCAGGACACGGGAGGCCATCGGCCATTCGATGCGGGTCTCGTGCTGCCAGCCCACGAAATTGTTGTCCAGGTCCAGATCGGCCAGCAGCACGCCTTCACGCAAGCGGGCCACCTCGGCAGTCCGCTCGAGAGCCACCGGCATCACCTCGGCGTCGCCGCGCCACATGGCGGCGGTATCCGATTGCAGGCGCGTGCCCGCGCGATGCGGGAAGTAAGGATGGTGGCCCATGCCCGCGGGCATGGGCGCCGTGTCCCGATTGGTCAGCGTGATCGTGCAGCGAAGTCCTGCCGGCTCGAGTTCGAAAAGCTGCGAAGCCTCGAAGCGCCAAGGCCACTGGGCGTCGGCTTCGACGCTCAGCGCGAGCCGGGCGCGCGTCGTCGAGGCCTCGGCCACCTGCCAGGGCCGCAGCCAACCGATGCCATGGAGCGGATGGCGGCCCGAGGGCTGGGCGGGATGCCCCGGCGCGATCGCGACCTCGCGGCCGGCGAAATGCGCACGCCCGTCGCGGATGCGGTTGCACCAGGGAAGGAGCGGGTAACTGGCCATCGCGGAAACATCGCGCCGGGCCAGGGCTTCGGTGGTGGCCGGGCGCAGCCAGTCAAAGCGCTCGCCCGCCTGCTCGTCATAGAAGGCCGCCACCGCGCCGCCGACATCCGGCGCCAGCAGAAGACACAGCGAACCCGCTGCAAGGCGTACCAAATCCCCGGGGGCCGAGGCAGCCGGCGCCTGCATCTTGTCGTCGTTCATTCGATGTGACCAAGGTCGTTGCGAACGCGGCATTCTCGTTCAAGCGCGGACATCACGCGCGCCCGACGACGCGAGGATGCGTGCCGCGCCGGACTACGCGCTCGGCGCTGGCTGGACCTGGGCCGGCAATGGTTGCGCGGCCGGCGCGCCGGCCACGGCCGCCGTCCCGCAGGCGTGGCAGAACTTGGAGAACGCGCTCTTGCGCGCCTCGCACACGCGGCAATGGTCGAACAGGCCGATGCCGCAATGCGGACAGAAGTCGATCTCGGTGTTCTTCAAGTCCACCGGCCGCTCGCAGCCCGGGCACACGCCCTTGGCGAGACGCCCGAGCGCCGTGTCGTAGCTCAGTTCATTGCGGCGCACCGTGTCGGGCTGTGCCTCGGCCAGCTTCTGCCGCGCAAGATAGCTGTTGAGCGCAACGATCGCATAGCGACCCACGAGCACCGTGACCACGATGCCGACCACGTAACGAACGTAGCCGCCGTAGCTCGGCAGATAGGGAACGAGTTCGACGAAGAACGCAAACAGCGCGAAGTAGATGAACCCCCAGACGAAGGGCCACCAAGTGCTCTTGCGCTTCTTCGCGAACAGCCAGCCGGCGATCACGAGCAGCGGCAGAGTGAGCGCGAGGCGATACCCGAAGACGCGCAGCTCGACGCGCCTATTGTCCGCATCGAGCTCGACGCGCGCACGTTCTTCCAGCACCGCGAGCTGCTGCACTGCATGCTGGCGGGCCTGACGCGCGTCGAGGGCAATCTGGCGCTGGGCAGCCACGGCTTGCTGGGCTTCGTCTTCCTTGAGCTTGAGCGCATCGAGCGCCTTCGTGCGCGCGATCAGCTCGATGTCCTGATCGGGTTGCGCGGTGGCCCTGCGGGTCGCGAGCCAGTTCGAGAAGGTCTCGCGCGCCGCCCGCGTGGCTTGCTGGGCCGCGGCGAGCTTGAGTTCGGCCTGTTCGCGCTCACCCGCGGATTGCCGTTCCGTGCGTTCGGATGCAGTGATCGTGGCGCG
Organism: Variovorax sp. 01T432; assembly: GCF_056398605.1. Taxonomy (NCBI): domain Bacteria; kingdom Pseudomonadati; phylum Pseudomonadota; class Betaproteobacteria; order Burkholderiales; family Comamonadaceae; genus Variovorax; species Variovorax sp. 01T432. The sequence goes on along the minus strand of NZ_JBFTPS010000014.1, from coordinate 91,394 downwards.
CAGCGGCTCGGCCGCCGCGCGGTCGATGAAGTCGTCCAGACCCAGCTTGCGCTCCACCTGTGGCAGATCGCCGACGACCGTGCTGCCCAGGCCGATCAGGAAACTCGCGAACACGAGCGCCACAAGCCAAAGGCCACGGCGAAACCACTTTTCCGACAGGCGTAGAGATTTGCTCATGTCACTCCTTCTCGACTTGCGCTGCAGGTTCAGAAAGACCGGGGGCGGCGGCGAGCCCCGCGGTCTGTGTGGCGTGCTCGCCAGAACGGCCCGAGTGCGCGTTCAGCGGAAACAGAAACAGGCCTGCCAGAATGACAGCCGCCAGCATCAGCAGTACCTGCAGGATGCCCTTGAGCAGGCGTCGTTCGCGGGGCACACGGGCCTGATACTCCCGGTCATACGGGCCAAAGTTGGTGGTCGCCTTGCTCATGACAGGCTCTCGCCGTGCAGCAACTCCGCCGCGCCGCGGGTGCCCCGTGCAGCGCACGCAGCGATCAGAACCGTGAGGGATGACTTCTTCATGATGTGCTATCGAGATGTGCTGAACAGCCGGGGTGCCTGTTGCCAGTTGCCGGCGGCGGAGAGAAGGTTTGCATGAGTGCTTCGGGACGTGATGAAGGTGCGCGGATGATGATTCGCACCTGCGCTCCCGCGGGCGGATGACTGCACCGGTGGCAGCTTCATGCGCCAGCGGTATCTCTATTCGATACCCGAATGCACCTTTCGCCGCGCGAGCAAGTCCTCGCGCGTGAAGGGCTGGTCGATGCCCGCCAGCCGGATCGCGATCACCTCCAGCGCGCTTTGCGTCGGCGCGGCATTGCCCGGCCGCAGGAAGAGCATGGACGAGCACAGGCTGAGGACGACCAGGGTCCAGTTCAAGCGCGGGTGCGGCCGGTCATGCTGTTGCCAGAGGAAGCAGCCGCTGATGGCGAGACCCAGCGCAAGACCCGCGGCCACCTCGGACTTGGAATGCGCATAGAGCGCGAGCCGCGAGGTGCCGATGCATACCGCCAGGACCACGCCGAACACCGCCGCCGATATCCGGACACGATGGTCCCAGCGCGAGGCCGTCAACCAGCAGGCGACCGGCCAGACACTTGCAGATAGCGCCGTGTGCCCGCTGAAGCCCGTGAAATTGAGGGTGGCGCTGCCGATGCCCCAGCCCAGGAAGGCAATCTTCGAGGCGGCGATCAGCGCACCTCCGGCGCCGAACAGCAGCATCCAAAGCCATGCGACAGGCCGCGTGGCGCTTCGCACGCCCAGCCAGACCGAGATCCACAGCGCGGCGGGCAGCAGAAAACCACTGTCTCCGAACCAGGTGAGCGAATGCCAGAACTCGGCGGGAAAAGGAAGGTCCATCAGACAGACATTGTCACGCGCCCAGCAATCCGCTCACGCGCCGTTGCAGCGCCTCGGGCTGAACGTCGGCGCGCGGCATCGCGCTGCCGACGTTGAGCCCCACGCGACTGAAGACCCCCCGGCGGAAAGGACGCACCATCGCGACGTTCTCGCCATCGCGCACCTCCACGCGGCTGAAGAACGAGCCCCAGAGATTGGTCAGCGCCATCGGAACCACCGGCGGATCGACACCCTCGGCCCGCGCCGCGTCGAGGATCTTCATCACGCCGCCCTTGAACGGCTGCAGGCTTCCGTCCCTCGTGATCGCGCCCTCGGGAAAGATGGCGAGCAGATCGCCTTCGCGCAGGACCTGGACCGCCTGCACGAAGGCCCGCTCGTAGGCGCGGGGGTCTTCCCTCTGCGACGCAACCGGAATGGCCCTGGCGAGCTTGAACAGCCATCCGAGCACGGGCACGCGGAAGATGCGGTGATCCATGATGAATCGGATCGGACGCGGGCTCGCGGCCATCAGGAGCACCGCGTCGATGAAGCTCACGTGGTTGCACACCAGCACCGCGGGACCCTGGGCCGGAATGTGCTCCTCGCCCTTCACGTCGAAGCGATAGACGAAGCGCGACAGCACCCAGGCCACGAAGCGCAGCAGGTACTCCGGCACCAGCATGAAGATGTAGAGCGCAACCACCGCGTTGGCGACTCCGGTGAAAAGGAAAATCTGCGGAATGGTGAAACCGCTCTTGAGCAGCGCGCCGGCAATCACCGAACTCGCGATCATGAACAGCGCATTGAGGATGTTGTTGGCCGCGATGATGCGCGCCCTGTGCGTCGGCAGGCTGCGCAACTGGATCAGCGCGTACATCGGCACACTGTAGAGCCCGGCGAACAGCGACAGCAGCCCCAGGTCGGCCATCAGCCGCCAGTGCGCCGCCTGGCCCAGGAAGCTGCCGATCCCCATCTCGGCCACCGCGGGCAGGGAACGCGATGCGAAGTACAGGTCGATCGCGAACACGCTCATGCCGATCGCCCCGAGCGGTACCAGGCCGATCTCCACCTGGCGGCGGCTCAGCGTCTCGCACAGCAGCGAGCCGGCACCGATGCCGATCGAGAACACCACGAGCAGCAGAGAGGCGACCTGCTCGTCGCCATGCAGCACCTCCTTGGCGAAACTCGGAAACTGGCTGAGGAAGACGGCACCGAAGAACCACATCCACGAGATGCCCAGCAGAGACCGGAAAACCACCGAGCTGCCGCGCGCCAGCTTGAGGTTGCGCCAGGTTTCGCTGACCGGATTCCAGTTGATCCTAAGGGCGGGATCGGTGGCCGGCACCGGAGGAACGAGCTGAGCCACGGATCGCCCGACAAGAGCCAGGAAGACACAGGCGACCGCCACCGTCGTGTGGCCGATCTGCGGGACGGCCACCAGCAGGCCGCCCGCCACCTGCCCGAGGAGGATGGCGACAAAAGTGCCCATCTCGACCATACCGTTGCCGCCGGTCAGTTCCCGCGCTTCCAGAACTTGCGGCAGGTAGGCGAACTTCACGGGGCCGAAAAGCGTGGAATGCAGCCCCATCAGGAACACGCATCCCAGCAGAACCGCCGCATCCGCACGCAGGAAGCCCCAGGCCGCGATGAGCATGATCGCGATCTCGAGGTTCTTGACGAAGCGGATCATCTTCGTCTTGTCGAACTTGTCGGTGAGTTGCCCCGCCGTCGCGGAGAACAGCAGGAAAGGCAGGATGAACAGCGCGCCGATCACCAGACCCGCCATCGTGGGCGGCATCCAGTCGAGCTGGAGCTGGTAGGTCACCATCACAGTGAAGGCGAACTTGAACAGGTTGTCGTTCGCCGCACCCGCGAACTGGGTCCAGAAGAAGGGCGCGAAGCGCCGTTGCCCCAGGAGGGCGAACTGATTGGCATGCGCCTGTGTGTCGGGCGCGATGACGGGCGAGGCGTCGACCGGTAATGTCATTCGATGACCCTTGCGGGCTCCTCAGGCCGTTACGGCGGCCGCGCCCGAATTGTGCCGCAGCGTCTGGCGCCCCACGGCTTGCAGCGCATGGAGCACGGGCACGCCAGCCAGCGCCGCCGTCAGGTGCTTGAGGCTATGGCCCGATACCAGGTGATGGGTCGCCTCGAAGATTGCCTGGTCCGAGAGTTCGAACAGCTTCGCCAACCCATAGAAGCAGATCACCCAGCCGAGCTTGAGGCCCACGGCGCCTTGCATCGGCTTGGCGAGCGCCAGCGTCAGCACCAGCGCCATCCCGCCGAACTGGACCAGCGCCCACGGCAGGACATTCCCGGTCTGTTGGTGGACGCCCACTGCCAGCACGCCCCCAGCCAGCGTGAACCAGGCAGCCGGCCAGCCTGCTCGCACGCTCACCCGCTCGCAGACCGCGAAGCCGACCAGCCCGGCAAACGCGACCGCCATGCCGGCGCGGTCGGCAGCCAGCCGCAGGTCGTCGGGTTGCAGGTGATAGAAGGCCGATCCGGCCGCCGTGAGGACCAGGCCCGCGAAGAACATCCAGGCGCAATCGAGTGCGTTGACCGGGGGTTGGGTCATGGACGCGGGCAGCGGTACGGCGTCCAGCGCATGCCCGTGCGCCCGGTCGATCCACTGCAGCCAGTGCAATCCCCAGAGACCGATCGCCGCGAACGGCAGGTTGCTCAGGACATCCATCGCGTTCGGAAGGCCGTGCCACGCATGGTTGTCGGCGAGCGTCGACGCCGGTAGTTCAGCCGTCGTCAAGGCGGGCCCCGCGAACGCGGCCAAGGTGAGCAACGCAAACAGCGACAGCAAGCCGCGCTCGCGGCGAGAGAGGGAAGGCAGCATCGTCATGGCAGGCTCCGGTTTGGCGGTGCGGCGGAATTTAGGTTGTCAACGCCTGCTCGGGCATCGAAAATCGATACGGAGCACTTTTTCACGACTCCCGGTATCAACCAGCAATACTCGCCATGAGCACCACCGTCGACCTCGTCCAGGCCCTGAAGAGCGAACTCAAGAATGCCCGGATGACCTACGCGGACCTCGCGAAATCGCTGGACATGGCCGAGTCGAGCGTCAAGCGGATGCTCGCCAAGGGCGACATGCCATTGACGCGGGTCGACGCCATCTGCCGCGCGCTCAAGATCGACTTCGCCGAGCTCGCCCGGCGCGTGGCGGACGACCAGCCGCTGCTGAAGGAGCTGACGCTCGAACAGGAGCAAGCGGTGGTCAAGGACAAGAAGCTGCTGCTGCTGGCCATCTGCGTGCTGAGCCAGTGGACGCTGGAGCAGGTCGTCGCCGCCTACCGGATCACCGAAGCCGAATGCATCGGCTACCTGGCGCAGCTGGACCGCATCGGCATCATCGAATTGCGGCCGCTGAACCGCTACCGCCTGAAGCTCGCCAAGACCTTCCGCTGGCGGCCGCACGGTCCGGTGATGGACTTCTTCCGCGAGAACGTGGTCCTCGACTACTACCGGGGCGGCTTCGACGGCCCGGCCGAGGGGCTGCTGCTGGTTCATGGCTCGATCAGCCGATCCCTGGCGCCCGCCTTCCTGGACCGGCTGCAACGCGTGGCGCAGGACTTTGCCCAACAGCACCAGACCGACCAGAAACTGTCACCCAAGGAGCGCGAGGGCTACACGCTGCTGCTGGGCATGCGCAACTGGGAGTTCGAGCTGTTCACCCGCCTGCGCCGGGCCTGAGCGTCAGGCCCCTACCTACCTGAAACCGGTTTCCCTAGTAAACTACCTGTTGCAGAAAAGCGGATGCACTCATGCATCCCACCGATGGCGCAAACTCCCATGAACGCTCAGGTGAATCGCTCGAGGCGATTCGGTCACTGCGTCCATTGATCAATCGCCGACTGGAGAGTCACCACAGCAGGTGGTGCACCGAAGGAGCAAACCCGTTGCAGGTCGCAGCGTGTGAATCTCTCAGGTACCGAGGACAGGGGGAGCGGCAGCCTGAACCCCGGGAAGGGTCGCTTCGCATCAGGAGCGCCAGCGCCCGCCGTTCATGTCTTCCCACAAGGATTCGGACATGCGCGTGGTTGTACTCGGCGCCGGCTTGCTCGGCGTCACATCCGCCTATTACCTTCAACAGCTGGGCCACGAGGTGACCGTGGTCGATCGGCACTCGACGCCCGCGGCCAAGGCGCGCGGGCGCGTGGCCGAGGACGCGGCCGCTCCACGGGACGCCGCCGCCGCCTCTCTCGCGGGCGCGGGAAATCGGGAAGGCTGGCGCAGGCTGCATGCACGCCTGCGGCGAAGCCTTGCCGGCCTGCTCGACCGAGCCATCGGCATGCGCCACAAGTCCGATCCCATGGAAAACCTCGTGCGCCTGGCTGCCTACAGCCGCAGGAGCGTCCGCGCGTTGAGCGACGAAGTCGGCATGCCGCAGAGCGCGCGCACCAGCGGCCTCCTGAACTTCTTCACGGACGCCGACACCTTCGGCCACCGGTCGGCACGTGCGCAGCACTGGCGCAAACTGGGCTGCGAGGAGCGCCTGCTGACCGCCGCCGAGGCAGTCGTCATGGAGCCCGCCCTTCGATCGATCCACGACCAACTCGCCGGCGCCACCTACTCCCTCGAAGATCCGGCGCGCGACCCCGGCCAGTTCGCGGCAAGCCTCGTCTTCCTGTGCCGGGCTGCCGGTGTGCGCTTCATGATGAAGCACACCGTCGTCTCGCTCCAGGAGCACGACGGCCGCATCGACCATGTGGAGTTGGCCGACGCCGAGGGTCGTCCGAGCACCCTGCGCGGCCAGGCCTATGTGCTGGCGCTCGGGAGTTCGAGCGTGCCTCACGCGGAGCGCCTGAAGATCGCGATGCCGCTGCGCTTCGCGCGCGAGTACATCGTCACCATCCCATTGAAGGACCCGGCCCGCGCCCCGCGCCTGACGCTGCGGGACCGCCAAGGCAAGCTCCGCATTGCTCGTGTCGAGACGCCCACCGGCGAGTGCCTGCGTGTTTCCGGCACCGTGCCCTCCAGCCCCGACGAACAGGGCGAACCCGACTCGGACCGCTTCCATGCCATCCTGCGCCGCATCGACATGCTGTCATGAGCGGACTGCGGCCGGAACTCGAGTTCGCGTTCACGGGGCTCTAGCACGGCCGGGCCCGCGCGGCCTACAATCGCCGCACTGCAGGAGAGCGGGCCGCGCCAGCGGCCCCACCGAAGGCGCAAACTCCCATAAACGCTCAGGTCGACTCACGAGATGAGCCTGTACTGCACCAACTGTCAGAGCCGTCTGGAGAGCCATCGCACCGCTTCAAGGTGGGCGCGATGCACCGAAGGAGCAAACCCGTTGCGGGCGCAGCGGGTGAATCTCTCAGGTACCGAGGACAGGGGGAGCGGCAACTTGGACCGAGCGTCCGGTTGCTCTTCGTTCGTCGAGGCTTCCGTTCCCGTTCGTCCAAGCGCTGCAACCTTCATTGGTGATTCACATGCGCGTGATCGTTCTTGGCGCCGGCCTGCTCGGCGTGACCTCGGCTTACTACCTCCAGCAACTCGGCCACGAGTGACCGTGATCGACCGACAGGCCACACCGGCGGCCGAAACCAGCTTCGCCAACGGCGGCCAGATCTCCGTCAGCCATGCGGAACCCTGGGCCAACCCGGGCGCGCCGCTGAAGGTGCTGCAATGGCTCGGCAAGGAAGATGCCCCGCTGCTGTTCCGAATTCGTGCGGACATGCGCCAGTGGCTGTGGGGCCTGCAGTTCCTGCGCGAATGCACACCGGCGCGCACCCGCCACAACATCGAGCAGATCGTTCGCCTGGGCACCTACAGCCGGGAGACCCTGCAGCAATTGCGCCGCGACACGGGCCTCAGCTACGACCAGCGCACGCAAGGCATCCTGCACTTCTACACGACGCGCAAGGAATTCGATGCCGCCCTGAAGCCCGCCGAACAGATGCGCGCACTCGGCTGTGACCGCCGGGTGATCTCCGCGGACGAGGCCGTGAAGATCGAACCCGCGCTGGCCCACATCCGTGCCCAGCTGGCAGGCGCCACCTATACGGCCGAAGACGAGTCGGGCGACGCCAACCGCTTTGCGCGCGAGCTGGTCGCGCTGGCCGCCGCCGCGGGCGTGCGCTTCCTGATGAGCCACACCGTGACAGCGCTGCGCGAAGCCGCCGGCCGCATCGATCATGTGGAGGCCACCGACAGCGAAGGCCGTTTCCAGCGCATCCGCGGCGATGCCTTCGTCGTGGCGATGGGCTCGCTGAGCCCGCTCTACGCGGCGCCGCTGGGCATCCGGCTGCCGATTTACCCGGCCAAGGGCTACTCGGTCACCATGCCGGTCAAGGATGCATCGAAGGCGCACCAGGTTTCGCTGACCGACGACGAGTTCAAGCTCGTGTTCTCGCGCTACACATCGGCCACTGGCGACCGCCTGCGCATCGCCGGCACGGCCGAACTCAACGGCTACGACCGCGACCTCAACCGCGTGCGCTGCGAGGCGATCGTTCGGCGCGTCGAGCAACTGTTCCCCGGCGCCGGCGATGCAACCGAGGCCCAGTTCTGGACCGGCCTGCGTCCGGCGACGCCGAGCAACGTCCCGTTGATCGGCGCCACGAAGCTTCCCAACCTGTTCCTGAACACCGGACACGGCACCCTGGGCTGGACCCACGCCTGCGGTTCCGGCAAGTCGATCGCCCGCATCGTGAGCGGCCTGGCGCCGGAGGTGGACTTCGCCTTCACCGGGATTGCAGGATCAGGAAAGGCCCCGGCTCAATCGTCGCTGGTAAAGACCGTCAAGACGCCGGTATAGCCGTACAGGTGATGCCGCGCGATTTCGCCCGCGGCAAAGAACCCGACCAGCGGCACGTCGCCGAGCGCGTGCCGCACGATCTGCAGCTCGGCGCCGGGCGCTCCGAAATGCGGCCCGCCCCTGCCCGCGCAGCTGACATAGACAGCACCGGCGATGCGCCGCGCCGGATGCGGCGCCGCCTCGGCTTCGCCGGCGGCGACCTCGCGCGCGGTCGCCAGCGTCTGCTCCTGGGGTTCGAGTTCCTCGCGGATTTCGGCGCACACCCGCATCAGGTCCGCACGTGCGGCCTGCGCGTTGCGGCGGCAGAAGCTCATGCGCATGCCGGCCTCGGCGACGTCCGCGATCGCCACGCCGCGGCGCGTCGGATCGAGCCCGATGATGTGACGAACGAGCACGTCCGCGCCCAGGTCGCGCGTGCGGCGGATGCCGTCGCTGCCGGGGTGGGCGAGCCCGACAAGCGTCGCGCGCACGGCTTCGATCGCCTGCTCGGGCTGATCGAGCGACACGTGAAGATCGGCCAGCAGCACGTCGAGCGCGGGCTGTCCGTCGAGCTTGAGCAGCAGATTACCATCGGCCTCGGTGATCTCGCGCTCGGGCGAGACGGGCTGGCAGCCCTGGGTGACACGCGAGACCAGCCGCACGCCTTCGCCGAACACGACGCCCGACATCCCGCCCGAGAACACGCCACCGACCGCGCCCTGCCCCCGGATGTTGCCGTTGCCGCCGATGGCGAACTGCAGGGAGCCGGCGCGGCCCGAAGACAGCCCGCCGAAGAGATAGCCGGTATCGGTGCGTTGCGCCATCTCGTCGATCAACTCGCTGAGTTCAGGCGTGCGCGGGTCGGCATGCACGAGCGCGGTGTGGGCCGAAAAGCCGCTCATCTCGGTGTTGGTCAGGGGGGCCACGCCGGAGAACACGCGGTACTGGTCGCTCGGCAGCTCGCACAGCATCACGCTGAGGGCAGGTTCGTCGAAGTATTCGGCGTTGTTGGCAGCGACGCCCACACCCACGGTGCCTGACCAGTCCGTGATCTCGGGCAGCTCGGCACCGAGGTGGTCGAGGATCTCCTGTGCATCGGCTGCGTAGTGGTCGGTGATGTAGAGCAGGCCCAGCGTGGGCGAGTGGGCGTAATCGGGCAGCGCCATCTGCGCCCGCAATTGGGCGAGCACGAGGCCGGCCGCCATGCGCCATTGCGGATGGGTGGCGTGACCGGAAGGAAACAGCTTCATGCGACCGATTCTCGCTCGGCTGGACTCGGAGAATTTCTCAGCGTGCGCGAGTCCGCTTGCGCGCTGGGGCCTTGGCCGCCGGGGCCTTCTTCTTCGCGGCGGCGCCCGGCTTGGGCGCCGGCTTGTCGGGGGTCGCCGCGACCATCGCCTTGCCGACGGCGTCCGCCAGCGGCTGAGCCATCGCCGGCATCTTCAAGTGCGCGGCATCCTGCAACGCCGAGGCAGCGATCTGCTGGAACTGCTGCGTCAGCGCACCCCACCATTGCAGCGGGTCGACGACGCCGCCGGCCGCTTCCGCCGGCGCGGCGGCGGCGGTTTCAGCGGACTCGGTTTCGTTCCGTGGCGCCGCCGGCTGGGGAGCCACCGCCGGGGGCTGCGCGCCGAACATGGACGAAGGTGCGGGTGCCGCCGCAGCGGGCTGCCGCGTGAACGCGTTGGCCAGGTCTTCCATGCGCACGTTCATGCCGCGCAGGGTCGAGAGCGTCATCTTCTGCACCTCGAGCGCCTGGATCGTGGCCTTGAGCGCATGGCCGTTCTGCTCGAGCCAATACTGAACGGTCTTGAGTTCCTGGATGCGCTTGTCCACCTCCTCGACACTGAGCGTGGGCGCGACCCAGCTCGACAGGCTCGGCATGCCGGGCACCGCGCTCGGGCCGGCCGTGGCGGCGGCGCCCGTCAGGTTCCTGAGAAAGTCGAAACCCGGGACGAACTGGCTGAAGGCGAAAGGCGTGCTCGAGTCGCTCATGGGAAGTCTCCAGGAGAGTGGTTTTTGTGCAGCCAGCTTACTCCATGAAAACGCCCCTATGGGCGCCTCGGCGCGTCTCAGTGCTTGTGCTCGCCGCCGGCGGGAGCGGCGGCGCCCGCCAGCACCGGCACCTTCAGTTCCAGCGTGCTCTTCTGCCCCTTCGCATCCTCGAAGCGCAACGTCAGCGGCACCGTGCTGCCGCTGGTCAAGGGCTGCTTCAGGTCCATCATCATGATGTGATAGCCCCCGGCCTTGAGTTCGACCGTCTGCCTTGCCGGCAGTTCGAGCCCCGGCACCTCGCGCATGCGCATGGTGTCGCCCTCCATCTTCATCTCGTGGACCGCCGCCACGCCGGCCACCGGGGTCGAGGCGCCGACCAGCCGCGCGCCCGAGGGGGCGCTGAGCTTCATGAACGCGCCCGTGCCACTCTGTCCCGGCACCGAGGCGCGAATCCATGCGTCGCGCACGTCGACCGCCGCCACGCCCGGTGCAAGCACATCGAGTCGGACCGCCGGGCTCGCCAGGCCTTCCGTCGAGGTGCCGCTGGCCGGCACCTGCGCCCAATCGGCGCTGCCGGCATCGCAAGTCTGCAGCACCTTGAACCACAGCACGCCCGGCGTCGCGGGCAGCCTGCCGCGCAGCAGAAACTCTGCCTGCGCCTTGCCCGACAGCGCCGCCTGCGGCGACTCCGCGGTCCAGCGCACTTCGCCGGCGTCGTCTCCGGCCGCCTTCTGCACCTCGAGCTTCCAGCCCTTGAGCGCCTGAGCCTCGGAGAAGGCAAAGCCCTTGGGCAAACGCACGGTGATGCCGGTCGTGCTGCCGGCATCCTTGCAGGGATGGCCGACGTGGAAGGCCGCCTCGTAGTCGCTGCCGGCGCTGCCGCCGCCCGGCGGCAGTGTCACGTGGGCGAAGCTGCCGCCCGCGCCAGTCAGCAGGAGACAGGCGGCCAGGTTCTTGAGGACGTAACGGGAGTTCATGGGAAGTTCCTTTGAAGACATTGGGAGTCAGAGGTCGAAGCGGAGTTCAGCGGTGTAGGTGCGCTGCGGATAGGGGTGAAAGTTCCAGTACTGGTAGTTGTTGGCGTTGTCGATGCCCAAGGCCGCCGACCAGTGCTTGTCGAACTGGTAGCGCACGCGGTAATCGACGGTGAAGTACTTGCTCGCGGCGGTATAGGCGAAGCCATTGATGTCGCTGTTGTCGAGCGTGGAGTACTGCTTGCCGCTGTAGCGCGCGGCCATGGTGAAAGCCCAGCGCGCATCGGGCTTCCAGGTGGCAACCGCCGTGGCGCGCCACGCCGGCACGCGCGGCTGCTGCTTGCCCACGCTGGCCGGAAAGGCTGCGTTGGCGGTGATGCGCGAGTCGGCATAGGTCAGGCTGCCGCCCAGGTCCAGGCCCTTGATGAAGACGTCGGCGCCCTGGTAGGCCATCTCCACTCCGGTCGTGCGCATCTGGTCGACGTTCTGCACGCGCGAGACGGTGGTCGAGCCCGGGATGAGCTGCGAGTAGAGCGCATCGCGCGTGGTCTCGTGAAACAGCGTCACGCGCGCGAGACCCTGACCCAGGTCCTTCTCGGCCGTGAGCTCGGAGGTCCACGACCGCTCGGGCTTCAGGTTCGGATCGTTGATGAAGGACAGCGCGCCGCCCGAGGTCGCGCCGTAGAGCTCGCCCACCGTCGGCATCCGGACGGCGCGCCCGGTCGACGCCTTGAGCACCGTGTCGGCGCTCCACTGATACGCGACGGCGGCCTTGGGCGAGACGTGCGACTCGTGCCGGTCGCCGTAGTCGAGCCGGCTGGCGCCGCTCGCGCTGAAGCCCTCCTGTGCGCGCCAATCCTCGAAGCGCAGGCCCAGCACCGTCTTCCACCGGGGAGCGAAAGCCCAGGTGTCCTGCGCCCAGAGGCTGCGCAATTCGGAGCGCCCGCCCACGTCGGTCACTGGCGTGCCGGCGGGGCCGTCCTGCCAATCGCCGATCACCCCGGACTTCAGGATGCGCAGTTTGTACGCATCGCGCTGCACCCCGAAGTCGACGATGTGCGCGCTGCCTTGCGGGCGCCATGTGCCACGTGCGCCAAGCGTGTTCCAGCCGGTGCCGTTCTGGTCCTGCAGCGTGCCGGCCCCGCCACCGGCCGCCGGCGGCAGCGCGACCGTCGGCACCCGGAGCTGGTCGCTCGCGTCGTCATAGAGACTGGCCGTGACTTCCCAGTCCCACTCGCCCCTGGTGTTGCTCTTGACCGAGAGCCCGTGCATCAGCTGCGTCTGCCTCTCGTTGCTGAGGTTGTAGTCGCCCGGCGAGAGATTGAAGCTGCGCCCGTCGATGTTGACCAGCCCGCTGTAGATGGGCTGCCCCGCCGGGTTGCGCAAGTAGGTGTCGGGCCGGCCTTCCGAGCCGTTCCGCCACCAGCCGAGCGTGTAGGCGGCGCGTACCGTCGACGAGAAGTCGTAGGCCAGCTTCAGTTTGGCATGGTCCTGCACCGTGTGATATGCGGTCGCGGTGCCGAGGATGTACCAGGGATTGTTGTTGCGATCCAGAGCCGCGACCGCGCCGGTCACCGGGGTCCCGGCGGCGCCGGGCGTTCCGGCACTCAGGGCCCGGGTCGGAAATGTCAGCGGTTGCCCGTGGCTGTCGATGCGGTTCACGTCGATCCACCAGGACCAGTCGCCGCTCTTGCTGCCGATCGATGCGCTGCTCTGCCAGCCGTTGAAGCTCGTGTGCGTGTTGTAGAGATCGAAGGGCTGCGAGAAGTAGCCCGACTTCACGTGCGCCTCGAGTTGTGTCGGCATGCGGGTGACGTAGTCGACGACGGCCCCGGCCGAGTTGCCCGGGTAGGCGGCGGAGAAGGGGCCGTACATCACGTCCACCCGCTCGATCTCCTCCGGCATCACCAGGCCCCAGCGCGGCGCATAGTTGCTCCCGTTGGCGATCCCGTTGCCCAGGTAGTTCGACAGCAGGATGCCGTCGGCATACACCGCGGAGCGCGCGCTGTTGCCGGTGCCCGAGGCCCGGCTCGAGAGAATGGCGTGGTTGTAGTCGCCGATATAGCGCTTGCGCACCAGCAGGCTGGGGAAGTACTTGAGCGCATCCTCGCTGTCGGTGGCGTTGATGGTGTTCTCGATCTGCTCGCCCGTGATGCCCTCGATGGTCGTGGGAATCTGAGTGGGCAGCGAGCTCGGGCGGCCGCCGCTGACGGTCACGATGCCGAGCGACTTGACGAGTTCGGGGGCCTCCTGCGCGAAGGCGGGCATCGCGCTCCATGGGCAAGCCGCGCCGCATGCGAGCGCGAGCCAGTGTCTGTTCATTGAAATCTCTCCTCGGCCCATCCGGGGCCATCACTGCGAGGCGCCGCCCCCCTTCAACGGGCGCGGCGCGGCGAAACCGACAGTTTTCAGAGGAGAGCGGGAGGCCCGCGCGCCGGCAAGGGCGCGGCGGTGGCCGCGGCGATGCGCGCGGCGGGAATCGGCTGCACCGCGTGGGCCAGCGGCAGGACGCGGGGGATCGAGATGACCGGCGTCGGCGGTGGTGCACCAGCGAGCATGCACAGCGGGCAATCCATGTGGCTCACGCCCATTTCCTGCGCGCCGTCATCGGTATGGACGATCACCTTGACCGCGCCGGCCGAGGAACAGACCAGTTCCATCGCCCGCGGATGCACGACCGGGGAAGCGATAGCCACGCCCAGCGACGCGACGAACCACAGCAGCACGAAGCAGCAGAGTCGGTGGACGTGGCGCGAGACGGACATGAGACGGCGATTATCGGCGCAGTCCGGTTCCCTGCGCGGGCACCACGGCGGTCACGCGAAACCCTCGCGCCGCCATCAGCGCCGGAAGACCCCGCGGCCCCACCATGTGCAGCGCGCCGACGGCGCCGAACACGCGATGGCCATGCGCGTGCAGGTGTGCGATGCCGTCGGCCAGGCCGGGGTTGCGGTCATCGAGCAGGCGCTGGACCATGCGGCGGTCGCCCGCCGTACGGACGCACTCGCACCATTCCAGATAGCGATCCAGCTTGTTCCAGTCGCTGCTGGCCCAGGCTTCGGCGAGCTCGTTGGCCTGCGCGCCGGCCCGGCCCGACTCGAGTTCGTCGAGCGCCGCATCGACCTGCTCGCCCTCCTCCGCATCGGAATTGCCGGCCAGCGCCTTCAATTGGTCCGCCACCGTTTCGAGGGCGACCACCGGCTTGCCCCGGCCGCGCGCGAAGCCCGAAAAAAATGCTTCGGTGCCGAAGTCGCCGTACAGCCCTTCGCTGCGCGCGGCGAGCATGGCCAGCGTGGTGACCTGCAGGATCGGCCGCATCTTCGCGAGCGCCGCTTCCGGGACGCAGGCGACGGCGGCCTGTCGGTCGAGCCGGCGTCGACGCTCGGGCGTGATCACCCGCGCCGTGACGGCCTCATCGGACGCCGCGGCGAAGGCGGCGAGTGTCGCCGGGTCGAGCGGATCCAGCTCGAGGGCCACGGTGTCGCTCTGCGCGAAGGCGCGAGATACGCGCGGTCCCGGAAAGACCCAGTCGGACTTGCCGAGGTGCATCGTTCCGTAGAGCCACGAGATGCGGCCGTCCTTCTCGATGCGCCACAGGACCCCGCGGTCGACGGCGTGCCGCATTGCGCTGGCGATGCCGCCTTGCGAGCCATCCGGCATGGGCGCTGGCGGCGGGCATTCGGCGCCTGCGGGCGCGCCGGGCAGCGGAGCCGGGGCCTCTGCCGCGCCGAAGGCCTGCGCACCGCCCCATAGCAGGACAAGCGCGCACAGGCTTGGGAGCAACGCGCGAGGAAGGGAAAGAAGGGTCACGGAGAGTCGGCCCTGGCGGGCCATGTCGAGAGGGGCAGACGCCATTCTGTCAGCGTTCGGCGGCGGACGATTCGCCGCCATGCCGCGCTCCCATGACCCGACCATGTGTGCGGGGACGGGCCGGCGCCGCCCGCGCTGCTCAGTCCAGCTTGATGCCGGCCGCCTTGATGATCGGCCCCCAACGCTGGGATTCGGCGCGCGAGAGCGCGGCAAACTGCGCGGGTGTGCCGGGCATGGCTTCCATGCCGAAATCGCTGAAACGCTTCTGCACGGCCGGATCGCCGAACGCGCGGTTCAGATCGCCGTTGAGCCGGGTCACGACCGCCGGCGACAAGCCGGCCGGGCCCAGCACGCCCTGGAAGGCGAACACCTCGGTGTTGGGCACGCCCGCCTCGGCCAGCGTCGGCACGTCGGGCAGCAGCCTGGAGCGCGTGGCCGATCCGATGGCGAGCACGCGCACCTTGTGGCTCTGCATGATCGACAGCCCCGATGCCAGATCGAGGAACATGCACGGCACCTGGCCGCCCATCACATCGGACATCGCCGGCGCCGCGCCGCGGTAGGGGATATGCGTGATGAAGGTGCCCGTGCGGTTCTTGAACATCTCCATCGCCAGGTGATGCGGCGAGCCATTGCCCGGCGAGGCGTAGTTGAGCTTGCCGGGATTGGCCCTCGCATAGGCGAGAAAGGCCTTGAGGTCCTTGGCCGGAAATTCAGGATGCACGACCAGCGCGAGCGGGAACCTGCCGATCGCGCCGATGTAGGTGAAGTCCTTTTCCGGATTGAAGGGCAGCTTGCTGAACAAATGCTCGTTGAAGGCCAGCAGGGCGTTGTCGGCCGACATCACGGTGTAGCCGTCGGGCTTGGCCTTGGCGACCAGGTCGGCGCCGATGTTGGTCGAAGCGCCGGGACGGTTGTCGACGACGATCTGCTGGCCCAGTGTCTGCCGCATGGCCTCCGCCAGCGTGCGCGCGATGACGTCGGTGCCGCCACCCGCCGGGTAGGGCACCACCCACCTGATGAGCTGTTCGGGATAGCCTTGCGCCCGCGCCCAAGGCGCGGCGCTGGCCGCCGCCGTGGCGGCAAGGGTGGTGAGCAGGGTTCTGCGGTCCATCTCCATCTGTATGTCTCCTGTTTGTTTTGCGGATCGGAATGAAAGGCTCAGGGCGCCGCGGACAGCGACGGCACGGGCAGATTGTCGAGCGCATGCGCCAGCGCGGCCCGGCAACGCGCCTCGTCGCCGACCTGCTCGAACAGCAGAAGCGCAAGCCGCGCGAGGAACAGCGATTCTCGCTGCGCGCCAGCCTCGCTGATGGCACGCGCACATTCCGCATAGAGGCGGTCGCGGGCGTCCGGCGTCAATGAATTCATGTCGTCTCCTTCGTCAGGGCAGATGCACGCACGAGCGCGCGACGCAGCGCACCCGGCGGCACGCGGCGCCAGCGGGCAGCCACATGGCCATCCGGGCGCATCAGATACACCGCGCCCCGCTGCGCGCCCAAAGCCTTGAAGACCGCGTCATGAGCGGGGGACGGCGGCAATGCGCGCACCGCCACTTGCAGCGGGCCGGCCTGCGCGGCTTCGAGTTCTGCGGCGAGCGCGGCATCCGTGCCCTCGATGTTCAGCACAAGCACGGTGAAGACCGGCCCCAGCCAGTCGGTGAGATGCAGATCCGCCGCCAGTTGCTGCTCCGGCATCGCCTCGCCCGGCCGAGGGCCCTGTGCGAGTTCATCGCTTTCGCTGGACAAGGCCGAGGCGTCGTAGCTCACCGCCTGCGTCTGCCGCGGATTGATCAGGTTCGCGATCTCGCGGTGCGCGCCCGAGAGCGACAAGGCGGCCTCGCGCAGCAGATCGAAGCCGCGCGAAGGCGGCGACATGAACTCGGTGCTGCGCATCGCGCTCTCGGCATTGATGTGGAAGGCGGCGATGCGCTCCTGCGAATAGCTGTCGAGCAGCGACGCGTCCGACATGCCCCGTGCCACCAGCGCGAGCTTCCACGCCAGGTTGTCGGCGTCGTCGAAGCCCGAATTGAGCCCGCGCACGCCGAAGATCGGCATCGCGTGCGCGGCGTTGCCGGCGAACAGCACGCGCCCGTGACGGTAGCTGTCGAGCGTCATCGCGCCCGCGCGATAGACCGAGGTCCACACCGTCTTCCACGGCAGGTGGCCTTCGCCGATGGCCTCGAGATGACGCTGCACGAAAGCCTTCACCGCATCGGGCTGCAGTGCCTCCTCGGTGCTCTGTCCCGCGCGCAACTGGTAGTCGATGCGCCAGATGTCGTCCGGCTGGCGATGCATAAGCACGGTGGAGCCGGGATTCCACGGCGGGTCGAACCATGCGCGCCGCTCGGTGGGATGCCCGCTGTGCAGTTCGATGTCGATGATCACGTAGCGGCCTTCGTAGGCCGTGCCTTCCAGGTTGAGGCCGAGCGTCTTGCGGACGAAGCTCTGGCCGCCGTCGCACGCGGCCAGCCATTGCGAACGCAGCACATACGCCCCGAGCGCATTGCGCGCCTGCAGGGCGAGGCCATCGCCGTCTTCCGCGACGCCCGCGAGCTCGGTGCCCCAGCGGATGTCGATCAATCCCGGCGCGGCTTCGTTGCGGCGGAGGATCTCGTCCAGCAGGTATTGCTCGATGTAGTACTGCTCGAGATTGATCATCGGCGGCAGCTTCTGGCGCTCGTCGTGCGGCATCTCGAAACGGAACACCTCCTCGGTCTTGTAGAAGCTGCGCCCGCCGGTCCATGGCAGCCCCTTGGCCAGGAATGCGGGCAGCGCGCCCAGGCGCTCGACGATCTCCAGGCTGCGGCGCGAGATGCAGGCGGCGCGGCTGCCCACGCACACCGTGTCGTCGGCCTCCAGGATCACGCTGCGCACGCCGTGGTTCGCCAATCCCAGCGCGAGCGCCATGCCGACCGGGCCGCCGCCCGCGATCACCACCGGGTGGCGGCCGGCCTCGACGCCCTCCCGCAGCGGCGGCAGCCGGGGTTCGAAGCGGGCGTAGTCGAAGGCGCCGACCGAGGGGGGCAGATCGCCGGACATCGGCGGCGGCAGCGGGCCGCTGGCGGCGTCGCCCGGACGCGCGGCAGGTGGGTTCATGACGGCAGTGTTCATCCGAAGGGATTGTCCCGATGCGCCTCCGCCGCAGATGTCATAACTTCTTAGGAAGTGTTAACCCTTGAACTCCCATGAAGCGCTGGCCCATCCGCGCCGCCGAGCACGCCCTCTCCGGGTCGGTCGTGAGCGGCGTGCTCGCCGGCATCGGCACGCCGCACCTCGCGGCCAGCTATCTGGCCGCAATGCACCGCGTGCTGCCCGTGACCTTCTGCACCGTGTTCGCGGTCGGCGCAACGGGCCGCATCGAAACCGTCTCCGCCGCCAGCACCTACGGCAACACGGCGGAGCGCACGGCCGAGCGCTACGTCGCCCAGCGCTTCGATCTGCTCGATGCCAACATGGTGTGGCTCGCCGCACGCAAGCTGCCGAAGCGGGCCCAGCTGTGGCTGGGGCACCAGCGCGCCGAGGAAGTGGCGGACCTCGCCTACCGCGCCGCCTGCTATGGCGACGTCGGCATCCGCGAGCGGGCCTCCGTGCTGCTGCTTCTGCCCACGGGTCAGCGCGCGGCGGTGAGCTTCTACCGCAGCCTGGCCCAGCCGGATTTCGGCCCGGCGGATTTCGCGCTGCTCGAAACACATGCCGGCCTGCTGGCAGAGGCCACGGCCGCGCATGGCCGCAGCGCCTTCGCGGCGCACGAGGCCGGGGAGCCGGCCCTGGCCTCCCGCCTGCTTGCGCTGAGCCTGCGCGAGCGCGAGGTGATCGGCCACCTGCTGGCGGGCAAGACCGCCAAGGAGGCCGCGCGCGAGATCGGCGTCGAGATCACGACCGTTCGCACCCACCAGTACCGGGCGTTCCGGCGGCTGGGGATTCGGAGCCAGAAGGAACTGCTGAGGGGGCTCGGGCCGTCCTGAGTCGGGCTACCTGGCCGTCGCGGGCGCCACCACTTCCTGATCGATCGCCCCGAAGATCGACAGCCCATCCTTCCCCTTCATCTCGATCCTGATGCTGTCGCCGTACTTCATGAATTCCGTGCTCGGCTGGCCGTCCTGGATCGTCTCGATGCAGCGCTTCTCGGCGATGCAGCTGTAGCCCTTGGGCCATTCGGTGCGGCCGTTCTTCTCCACGCCCTTGTTGCTCACGGTGCCGCTGCCGACGATGCTGCCGGCGCGCACGTTGCGCGTCCTGGCCATGTGGGCGATCAGCTGGCCGAAATGGAAGCTCATCTCATCGCCGGCGTCGCACATGCCGACCTTGCGGCCGTTCCAGGTGCTCTGCAGCGTCAGGTGCACCCGGCCGCCCTGCCAGGCCTCGCCAAGTTCGTCGAGGGTGACGGCCACCGGGCTGAAAGCGGTCGCGGGCTTGCTCTGGAAGAAACCGAAGCCCTTGGCAAGCTCGGCCGGAATCAGGTTGCGCAGGCTCACGTCGTTGGCAAGCATCACGAGGCGGATGCCGTCGAGCGCCTGCTCCGGCGTGGCGCCCATCTTCACATCGCCCGTCACGACGGCGATCTCCGCCTCGAAATCGATGCCGAAGGCCTCGCTGGCCACGACCACCGGGTCGCGCGGGCCGATGAAGTCGTCGCTGCCGCCCTGGTACATCAGCGGGTCCGTGTAGAAGGTCTGGGGCACCTCCGCGTTGCGCGCCTTGCGCACCAGCTCCACGTGGTTGAGGTAGGCCGAGCCGTCGGCCCACTGGTAGGCACGCGGCAGCGGCGCCATGCACTGGGCGGGGTCGAAGGGAAAGGCATGGCGCGCGCGGCCGCCGTTGAGCGCGTCCGACAGGTCCTGCAGCTGCGGGCTCATGAAACCCCAGTCGTCGAGCACCTGCTGCATGCGGCTGGCGATGCCGGTGGCGTAGTGGGCGCTGGCAAGGTCGCGCGAAACGACGACGAGCTGGCCGTCGCGCGAGCCGTCTTTGAGGGTGGCGAGTTTCATGGTGGCGGCGGATGCCGGCGGGGCATCGCAACTAAACTGATTGAACGGGCGGCAGTGTACCGAGCAGAACCTCGGGACCGGCGTCCGGTCCACTCCTGATGCCCACGCTCTCGGCCCCCGACCCCTCCCCCGCGCCTCGCCCGCCGTGGCGCACGCTCGCGCTGCTGACGGCGGCCGTCGTGATCGCGCACCTCGCCCTGATGGGCGTGACGCCAATGGCGGTCGGGCCCAAACCCTCGCCGCTGGCGACCCGGTTCATCACGCGAACCATCGTCATCGCTCCGCCGGCTGCCGCGCCGCCGCCCGCCGCATCACCGGCCGCGTCCGTAGCGCCGCCACCCAAGCCCGTCCGGCCGCGCGCCGTCGCCCCTCCCAGGCCACCAGCCCCGGTGCTGGAAGCGCAAAGCCCGGCGGCGCCCGTCGCACCCTCGCGCGATCCCATCGCCGAGGCTGACATCGACGCCGGCGCCGAAACACCCGCCGCGGGCCCGGCCGAAGCGCCCGGCGCCCCCGCGCCGGCGCCGGACGCCGATGCGCAGGCCGCGGACGCCGCCGCAGCCAACATGCCGGGCAGCGTGCCGATCCGGGTTCCCGGCTCGGTGCGGCTCAGCTTCGCCGTCACCGGCCAGCAGGGCACATCCCCCATGCAAGGCGTGTTCGGCGAGCTGGTGTGGCTGCAGGACGGCCAGAAGTACGACGCCCGCCTGGCCTTCACCTTCCTGTTCCGCACCATCCGGACCCAGCACAGCAACGGCGCGATCGGCGCCACCGGCATTGAGCCGGAGCGCTTTTCGGAGACACGCAAGACCGAGGTCGCCACGCACTTCGTGCGCGACAAGGGCACCGTGGTGTTCAGCAACAATTCGCCGAGCGTGCCGCTCCTGCCCGGGGCGCAGGACCGGCTGAGCGTCGTCATGCAGCTGGGCGCGCTGCTGGCGGGCGACCCGGCCCGTTATCCCCCGGGCGCCATCATTGCCGTCCAGACGGTCGGCCCGAGCGACGGCAATATCTGGACCTTCAATGTCGAAGGCGAGGAAAGACTGAACCTGCCGGCCGGGGAATTCGCCGCGCGCAGGCTCACGCGCAACCCGCGCCAGCCCTTCGACGACAAGATCGAACTCTGGGTCGCGCCCGAACTCGGCTACCTGCCGGTGCGCGTCAAGCAGACCCTGACCAACGGCGACTTCGTCGACCTCCAATTGCGCGGATCAAGCGCGCCGGGCTGAAAAATGCACAAAAGAGCCCGGCCTGCGCCTACAGAAGGACGGCCGTTCTTGAAACTGGCGCGTTGATTGCCATGTAGGCAGCATGAATGCAATCGACATCCTCACAGGGCCCGCCATGCACATGCTTTACGACTCCGATTCTTATGTCGTCGTCCACGTGCAGCCGACGGAGGGCGAAGAGCCCGCCGCGGCACACGTGCCGGTGCTGGCGCGCCACGGCTTTGAAATCGTGGACAAGCGCTCCGGCAAGGAGGTTTACCTCGACGGCTCCTGGGCCGAACTCTTCCAGCAGCAGATCACCGCCTGGCAGCTCAACACGCCGACCCAGGAAGAGGTCGAGGACACCCTCGAGGGCTACGCCGAGTTGGCGCACACCCCTGTCCTGGTCCACTGAGAGGCCCGCAACGGGCGCACGCGCGGGGGATCGCGGCGCGATGGCCGTCGCGTAGGATCGCCCGATGTGCCGCCGACCTTCCCCCGCTCCCCGCACGCTGCGCGGCCTGACCCTGTCGGCCGCGTTCGCGCTTGCCGCCTGCACCACCTTCCCATCGGGCGCCCCCGCCGCCGACGCGCCGGTGGCCCGCCGCGTCGCGCTGCTGCTGCCGGCCGATGCCCTCCTCATCGGCGAACAGCACGACGCTCCCGAACACCATGTGATGGAAAGGGAGATCGTGGAGGCGCTGGCTGAAAGCGGCCGCCTGGCGGCGCTGGCGATCGAAATGGCGGAGGAAGGCAATACCACCGCCTATCTGCCCCCCACCGCCACGGAATCGCAGGTCCGGACCGCGCTGAGCTGGGACGAGATCGCCTGGGCCTGGAGCGACTATGGCCCGGCGGTGATGGCGGCCGTGCGCGCCGGCGCGCCGGTGATCGGCGCCAACCTCCCGCGCGAGCACATGAAAGACGCGATGGCCGACGTGTCGCTCGACGCGCAGCTGGGCGATGACGCCCGCATGGCGCAGCGCGACGCGGTGCGCAGCGGCCACTGCAACCTCCTGCCCGAATCCCAGATCGCGCCCATGACCCGCATCCAGATCGCCCGCGACCGCGCGATGGCGCAGGCCATCGTCAAGGCGCGGGTGCCGGGCAAGACCGTGCTGCTGCTGAGCGGCGCCGGCCACACCACCAAGGCGCTCGGCGTGCCCCAGCACCTGCCGAGCGACGTGATGGTGAAGGCGGTGCAGCTGCGGGCCGGCCCGCCGCGCGACGACGCGGCCGCGTTCGACAGCGTCTGGCAGACCCCCGCCCTGCCGGAGAAGGACTACTGCGCGAGCCTCAGGCGTTCTTCCTGATCGCGTCGGCGAGCGTGTTGACCAGCGTGTCGATGTGCGACTTCTCGACGATGTAGGGCGGCGCGATCACGAGCACATCGCCCGCCGGCCGCACCAGCGCGCCCGCGTGATAGCAGTCGACAAAGATGTCGTAGGCACGCTTGCCCGGCAGGCCCGCGATGGGCGCGAGCTCCACCGCCGCGGCCAGCCCCAGGCTGCGGATGCCGATCACGTTGGGCAGGCCCTTGAAGGCGCTGTGGAAGGCATCGCCCAGCACCTTGCCCATCTCGCCGGCGCGCGCGAAGAGCTGTTCCTTCTCGAACAGATCGAGCGTCGCGATCGCGGCGGCGCATGCCACCGGATGACCCGAATAGGTGTAGCCGTGGAAGAACTCCACCACGTGCTCCGGCGCCGAGGTCTTCATCATCTCCTCGTACAGCTTGTCGCGGCAGATCACGCCGCCGAGCGGAATGACGCCGTTGGTCACGCACTTGGCGAAGTTCAGCATGTCGGGCACCACGCCGTAGTAGTCCG
The DNA here is from genome assembly GCF_056398605.1 of Variovorax sp. 01T432. Taxonomy (NCBI): domain Bacteria; kingdom Pseudomonadati; phylum Pseudomonadota; class Betaproteobacteria; order Burkholderiales; family Comamonadaceae; genus Variovorax; species Variovorax sp. 01T432. The sequence goes on along the minus strand of NZ_JBFTPS010000014.1, from coordinate 68,505 downwards.
ACGCGAAGTTGGTGCCCATGCGGCCGAAGCCGGTGATGACCTCGTCGAAGATCAGCAGGATGCCGTTCTTGTCGCAGATCTCGCGCAGCTTCTTCAGGTAGCCCTTGGGCGGCAGGTACCAGCCGGCCGAGCCCGCCACCGGCTCCACGATGATCGCCGCCACATTGCTCGGGTCGTGCAGCGGCAGGATGCGCTGCTCGAGCTCGGCCAGCGGATCTTCGGCCCACACCGGCTCTTCGTTGTGGATGTAGGCATGGTTCACCGGATCATGGATGAAGCGCATGTGGTCCACGCGCGGCAGGAAGGCCGAGCCGAAGACCTTGCGGTTGCCGGGGATGCCGCCCACCGACATGCCGCCGAAGCCGACGCCATGGTAGCCCTTCTCGCGGCCGATGAAGACGTTGCGGTGCCCCTCGCCGCGGGCGCGGTGGTAGGCCAGCGCTACCTTCAGGGAGGTGTCCGCGGCCTCGCTGCCCGAGTTGCAGAACAGCACCTTGTTGAGATCGCCCGGCGCCATGGCGGCGATCATCTCGGCGGCCTTGAAGGCCTTGTCGTTGCTGACCTGGAAGGCGGTGGCGTAGTCGAGCGTGTCGAGCTGCTTCTTGATCGCCTCGTTGATCGGCTTGCGGTTGTGGCCCGCGCCGACGCACCACAGCGACGAGATGCCATCGATGACCTTGCGGCCGTCGTGCGTGGTGAACTCCATGCCGTCCGCGGCCACGAAGACCCGAGGGTCCTTCCGGAAGGAGCGGTTGGGCGTGAAGGGCAACCAATGGTTGTCCATGTTGAAGTCGTTATGGGCCATGAATCACTCCTGCAAGGTGCGCGCTGACGTGGGAAGAAAGGGGCATTTTGGCACCGGCGGCACCGGCCGGCAGCCCTGCGACAATGACCGCCCTTATGACCCCCGCGTACATCCTCACCCTCTCCTGCCCCGATCGCACCGGCATTGTCCACGCCGTCTCCGGCTTCCTGCTCGAGCGCGGCGGCAACATCGAAGAAGCGGCGCAGTACAACGACCACGGCACCGGCCTGTTCTTCATGCGCGTGCGCTTCGCCTGCAGCGGCCACAGCGAAGTCGTCCTGCGAGACCAGATCGCGGACCTGGCCCGGGGCTTCGCCATGAAATGGAAGCTCCATCCAGCCGCAGAGCCGATGAAGACCGTCATTCTCGTGAGCAAGGAAGGCCACTGCCTCAACGACCTGCTGTTCCGCTGGAAGAGCGGCCTGCTCTCGATCGACGTGCGCGCGATCATCTCCAACCACCGCGAGTTCTACCAGCTGGCGGCAAGCTACAACGTGCCCTTCCACCACATCCCGGTGACGGCCGCGACCAAGGCGCAGGTCGAGGCGAAGCAGCTGGAGATCATCGAGGCCGAGGGCGCCGACCTCGTCGTGCTGGCGCGCTACATGCAGATCCTGAGCAATGACCTGTGCGGCAAGCTCGCGGGCCGCGCCATCAACATCCACCACTCCTTCCTGCCCAGCTTCAAGGGCGCCAAGCCCTACTACCAGGCGCACGACCGCGGCGTGAAGCTGATCGGCGCCACCGCCCACTACGTGACCGCCGACCTCGACGAGGGCCCGATCATCGAGCAGGACGTGGAGCGCGCCGACCACACCGACACCGTCGACGACCTGACCGCGCGCGGCCGCGACACCGAAAGCCAGGTGCTGGCCCGGGCCGTGAAATGGCACAGCGAGCACCGCGTGCTGCTCAACGGCCACCGCACCGTCGTCTTCAAGTAGGCGGCCCGGGGAGCGCCCCGGGCGAGGTCTGGCTCAGTCGGCCTTGATGTGGTTGGCCTGGATGACGTTGCGGTAGAGCGTGTACTGGGCGCGGGTCGCCTTGCCGAATTCCTCGGCGGAGGTGCCACGCACCGTGATGCCGAGCGCGACGAGCTTGTCGCGCGTCTCGGGGTCGTCGAGGGCCTTGCGCATGGCGGCATTCAGGCGCTCGACGATCTCCTTCGGCGTGCCCTTGGGCGCGACCATCGCGAACCATGAATTGAAGAAGAAATCAGGGAGCCCGGACTCCGCCACCGTCGGCACGTCAGGGTACTGCGGCAGCCGCTTCGAGGTCGACACCGCGAGCAGGCGCAGCTTGCCGCCCTGCACCAGCGAGGTGACGGTGCCCAGCCCCTGGAATTCGGCATCGACCTCGCCGCCGGCCAGCCCCACGGCGGCCGGCGTGGCGCCCTTGTAGGGGACGTGCGTCATCTCGATCCCGGCGCGCGAGGCGAACATCGCCATCGCGAGGTGCTGCGGGCTGCCGTTGCCGCCTGAGCCGTAGTTCAGCTTGCCGGGCGCGGCCTTGGCCGCCCTGATGAAGTCATCCACCGTCCGATAGGGCGAGTCGGGCTTGACCAGCAGGCCCCATTCGATCGTGCCGACCAGCGAGATCGGCACGAAATCGGTCAGCGCGTCCCAGCCCACCTTCGGGTAGATGTGCGGGATCATGGTGAGCACGCTGTCGTTGAAGCCGCCGATGGTGTAGCCGTCGGGCACGCCGTGCGCGACGCGGTCGGCGCCGATCAGGCCCGATGAGCCTGGAATGTTCTCCAGCACGAAAGGCTGGCCCAGTTCCACGCCCATCCTTTGCGTCAGCACCCGGGCGCCGTTGTCCACGGCGCTGCCCGCGGCCAGCGGGATGACCATGCGGATCGGCTTGTTCGGGTAGGGCGCCGGCTGCGCGAAAGCGCCGAGCGCCGCGCCGGCCAGGCAGGCGGCGCACAGGAATCGATGGAAGCGCTTCATGAGATGTCTCCTCTTTGTTCTTGGATTGCGGGCTCAGCCGGCCGAAGGTCGCAGGGTCGGCATGCCGAGCCGGATGGCGAGCTGGTCCAGCTCCTCCACCAGCGCCGCGGCCACCGGCGCGCCCGAGCGACTGTATTCGGCGCGCCGCCCGTGGCTCTGCTCGCCCGGCAGCCAGATGCGCTCCACGCCCGGCAGCCGTTCGCTGTCGCGAATGTCGCGCACGAGCGCGTCGACGGCGGCCTTGAAGGGCGCGGCGCCGCCGAACGCGGCGAGATCGATCACCAGGATCGCCTGGCCGGTATTGGTCGGCGTGACATGGTCGGCATTGAAGTCGACAACGTCGCGGCCCATGGCGGCGCCCTGCAAGGTGCCCGCCAGCAGGCCGACGATGAGCGCGAGGCCGTAGCCCTTGTGCCCGCCGATCGGCATCAGGAATCCTTCGTGCGCGCGCTTCGGATCGGTCAGCGGCCGCCCCTGGCGGTCGATCATCCAGCCTTCGGGCATGAGCTCGCCGCGCTTGGCCTTGGCCTTGACCTTCCCGTAGGCGGCCACGGTCGTCGCCATGTCCAGCACCACCGCCGGCTCGTCGCCGGCGGGAATGCCCGCGGCGATCGGATTGGTGGACAGCAGCATCTCCATGCCGCCCCAGGGCGGCAGGTGGTTGGCGTTGCCGACCGCGAAATAGAGGCCGATCATGTCGTGGGCCACGGGCATGCGCGCGTAGAGCGAGGCCGGCCCCGCATGGTTGCTGGCGCGGGTGCCGACCCAGGCCACGCCGGCCGCGCGCGCCTTCTCGATGGCCAGTTCGACCGCGCGCGACACGACCAGATGGCCCATGCCGTTGTCGCCGTCCACCACGGCCATGGCGGCGCGTTCCCGCACCACGCGAATATCGGGGCGGACATTGATGCCGCCGGCCTGGATGCGCTGCACGTACTGCGGCAGGCGAATGATGCCGTGGCCGTCCGAGCCCTGCAGGTCGGCATCGGCCATGAGGGCGGCGACCTTGTCGGCATCGGCGGGGGGCAGCCCGACGCGCGTCAGCGCCCCGGCAATGAACCAGCGCAGGCGCTCGCCCGCAATCCATACGTATTTGCTATCGGTTGCCATGCGGCACGGCCGGCGCGGGCGCTCTCGCGCCCGCCGCGGCCTCGTCTCCATTTCGTCGTGCTGAGGGGCCCGCCGCGGTCGGGTGCCCGGGCGGCCAGTCTAGGAACGCGCGGCAGGGCCGTCCAATACCGAAAATGTCGCCGGCCATATCATTGCGCTATGCCTCCGCACCGCCCCTCGCCATGAACCTGCGCACGCTGCGCTACTTCGTCGCCATCGCCGACGCCGGCAGCCTGAGCGCGGCGGCGGTGTCGCTGTCCATCGCCCAGCCCGCGCTCAGCCGCCAGCTTCGCGACCTGGAGGCGGACCTGGGCATGCAGCTGCTGCAGCGTTCGTCGCGCGGCGTGCGACTGACGCCGGGCGGCGTGACGCTGTACGAATCGGCGCGCCGCATGCTGGCCGAATCGACGCGGGTGCGCCAGTTGCTGGCCGGGCAGGACCACGGCCGCCCGGCATCGATCACCCTCGGCGCATCGCCCACGCTTGCACGCGTCCTGCTGCCGGGCGTGTTCGAGCGCTGCCACGACGGGCTTGCAGGCGTCAACCTGGTGGTGCGCGAAGCCTTCACGCCGGTCCTGCTCGACGGGCTGGAGCGCGGGCGCATCGACATCGCGGTCGTGACCAACCCGGAGCCCGGCCGTTCGCTGACGCTCAGCCCCCTGCTGGGCGAACCCTTCGCGCTGGTCACGCACCTGGACCAGGGGCTCGACCCGGTCGTGTCGCTGGCGCAGCTGGCGCGCATCCCGTTGCTGATGACCAACCTCCACCGCGGCCTCGTCGAGCGCCAGCTCGCGCCGCTGGGCGCGCGGCTGGACCTGCGGGCCGAGATCGACTCGGTGGACACGATCCGCGAGCTCGTGCTGCAGGGCCGCTGGGCGACGGTCATGCCGGTGTCGGTCTTCAAGGAGCCCCATGCGGCGCGGCAGGTGCGCCTGTCGGAGATCTCGGGCGTGCAGCTCAGCCGGCTGCTGGTGCTGGCCAGCCGCACCGAGCGGACGGACGCGCCGGGCCTGTCGGCGATGCACGACATGGTGCGGGCCGAGTGCGACCGGCTCGCAGCCGACGGCGTATTCAGCTTCGCCTCCGCGAAGCCCTTTTTGCATGCCGCGCCGACCCGCATCGAGCGACCGGCCCCGACTCGCCGTACAGTCTCGCCATGAGCACAGCCAACGCCATCGCCGAGCGCACCGTCCAACCCGCGAGCCCAAGCGCGGCCGCGCCCGGCTCGGCCCTCCAGTCCCGCGTCGTCGACGCCCTCCAGGCCCATCTGCCCGCGCATGCGCTGATCTGGCATGCCGAAGACACCACGCCTTACGAATGCGACGGCCTCACGGCCTATCGCCAGCGGCCGCTCGTCGTCGCCCTGCCGGAGACCGAGGCGCAGGTGCAAGCCGTGCTGCGGACCTGCCATGCCCTCGGTGTACCCGTCGTGGCGCGCGGCGCCGGCACCGGCTTGTCCGGCGGCGCGATGCCGAACGCGGCGGGCGTGACGCTCTCGCTCGCCAAGTTCAACCAGATCCTCAAGGTCGATCCGGTCAGCCGCACCGCCGTCGTCCAGTGCGGGGTGCGCAACCTCGCGATCAGCGAGGCGGCCGCCCCCTTCAACCTCTACTACGCGCCCGATCCGTCGAGCCAGATCGCCTGCACCATCGGCGGCAATGTGGCGGAGAACTCCGGCGGCGTGCACTGCCTCAAGTACGGCCTGACGCTCCACAACGTGATGCGCGTGCGCGGCTTCACCTGCGAGGGCGACCCCATCGAGTTCGGCGGCGAGGCGCTCGACAGCCCCGGCCTCGACCTGCTCGCGCTCGTGATCGGCAGCGAAGGCATGCTGGCCGTGACCACCGAGGTCACCGTCAAGCTGGTGCCCAAGCCGCAGATCGCGCGCTGCATCATGGCCAGCTTCGACGACGTGCGCAAAGCCGGCGATGCGGTCGCGGCCGTCATCGCGGCGGGCATCATCCCGGCGGGCCTGGAGATGATGGACAAGCCCATGACCGCCGCCGTCGAGGACTTCGTGCGCGCCGGCTACGATCTCACGGCCGAGGCCATCCTGCTGTGCGAATCCGACGGCACGGCCGAGGAAGTCGAGGAAGAGATCGGCCGCATGACGCAGGTGCTGCGCTCCCGCGGCGCCACCGCGATCGCGTGCAGCGAGAACGAAGAGGAACGCCTCAAGTTCTGGAGCGGCCGCAAGAACGCCTTCCCCGCTTCGGGCCGCATCAGCCCCGACTACATGTGCCTGGATTCGACCATCCCGCGCAAGCGCCTGGCCGACATCCTGCTCGCCATCCAGCAGATGGAGAAGAAGTACAGCCTGCGCTGCTGCAACGTCTTCCACGCGGGCGACGGCAACCTGCACCCGCTGATCCTCTTCGATGCCAACGATCCCGACGAGCTGCACCGCTGCGAACTCTTCGGCGCGGACATCCTGGAGACCAGTGTCGCGATGGGCGGCACGGTGTCGGGCGAGCACGGTGTGGGCGTGGAGAAGCTCAACAGCATGTGCGTGCAGTTCACGGCCGAGGAGAACGAGCAGATGTTCGGCGTCAAGCGCGCCTTCGATCCCGCAGGCCTGCTGAACCCCGGCAAGGCCATCCCGACGCTGCAGCGCTGCGCGGAATACGGCAAGCAGGTGGTGCGCGGCGGGCGCCTGCCGCACCCGGATCTCCCGCTTTTCTGATACACCGGAAAGAAGTCGCACGATGAACGGCTTGCGCGGCATGGCCTGGCTGCTGGTGTTTCAATCGATCGGTGAACTGCTCTCGCGCGGCTTGTCCCTGCCCCTGCCGGGACCGGTGGTCGGGCTGGTGCTGCTGCTCGTGGGCCTGCGCTTCGCCGTGGTGCGCGAGCCGGTGGGCGAGTGCGCCAGCTTCCTTCTCACCCACCTTTCGCTGCTGTTCGTTCCGGTGGGCGTGGGCGTCATGACGCATCTCGCGCTCCTGAGCACCTACGGCGGACGCATGCTCTTCGTCATCGCCGTGTCGACCTGGATCGGCCTTGCCGTCACGGTGCTGGTCCTGTACTGGCCCGACCGCAAGAAGAAGGCCTGAGGCCGTCCATCCATGCCACGCTTCGTCGAACTCTGGATCTATCTCTCCGCCACGCCGCTCTTCGGCCTCACGGCCACGCTGGTGGTGTACCTGCTGGCGCAGGCCGCCTACGCGAGGCTCGGCAGCGCGCCCTGGGCCAACCCGGTGCTGTGGTCGGTCATCGCCCTGGCGAGCGGCCTGCTGGCCACGGGCGTGGACTACCAGACCTACTTCGCCGGCGCGCAGTTCATCCACTTCCTGCTAGGGCCGGCGGTGGTGGCGCTGGCCTGGCCGCTCTGGTTGCGGCGCGCCGAACTGCGCGCGCGCTTCGGGCGCGTGCTGATGGCCGCGCTGCTGGGTGGCGCGGCAGCCGCGGGGACAGCCGTGGCGTTGGGCTGGGCCGTGGGCCTGCCGCACGACGTGGTGCTGTCGCTCGCGCCCAAATCGGTGACGGCGCCGGTGGCCATGGGGATCTCCGAGAAGATCGGCGGCATTCCCGCGCTGTCGGCCGTGTTCGCGGTGCTCACGGGAATGGTGGGGGCGCTCTCGGGCAAGTATCTCTTCGATGCGCTGGGCATCGCAACGGATGCCCCGGGCTTCGCTGCGCGCGGCTTCGCGCTCGGTACCGCCGCGCATGGCATCGGTGCGGCGCGCGCGCTGCACGTCGATGCCAACGCGGGCGCCTATGCGGGCCTCGCGCTGGGCATGCAGGTCGTGCTCGCGGCGCTGCTGATGCCGCTGGTATTCCGGCTCTTCTGAAGCTCGGGAACTTGCCTCAGCCGCGTTCACCTGCGGTTGGGATTGTCCGGCCTGCGGTCATAGCGATCCGGCACGCCATCGCCATCGCGGTCCCAACGGCCGCGGTTGTATTCCCAGCGGCCATCGTGTTCGCGCCACTCCGGCGGACGGTAGGCGTAGCCGGGGCGAGCGCGTACCCAGCCGCCCTCCACCCAGGCGTGCCGTCCGTGCCGCCACTCGTAGTGGCCGGGCGCCCACACGAAGCCGCGACGCGGTGGCGGCACGCGCTCCACACGCGGCGGCGGTGGCGGCGGCGTCCGGATGATGATCGCGGGCTGCGCCTGCGCGACGGTTGGCACGACCACGGCGCCCAGCGACAGCAAGGAAGCGGCGCCGACTGCAAGGCTGAGAACGAGTTTCTTCATGGGCTACTCCTCATGAGTGATTGGAAGACTCGATGCTGTCCTGCCTCTGTGAATTTCCTGTAAGCCTTGCGCGAAGTCTTGTGTAAAGCTGCATCCCCTCATGTTGGGTGCTTCCTGGCGCTTTCGACCTCACCAGGTGTCGACAAAGGTCGTCGCCGGGCGGGTGGCCGATGCGGAGGATGCAAGCCCGCGCACCAGCCAGGCACGCGTGTCGGCCGGGTCGATCACGGCGTCGATCTCCAGCGTCTGCGCCATGTGGATCGCCTCGCCGTTCGCGTACTGCTGCGCCACCAGTCGCCTGAAAAGCGCATCGCGCTCCGCCCCCTCGGCCACGGCCTCGAGCTCCTTGCGAAAGCCGAGCCGCACCGCGCCCTCGAGCCCCATCGCGCCGAACTCGCCCGTGGGCCAGGCGACCGTGAACACCGGCGCATCGAAGCCGCCGGCCGTCATGGCCTGCGCCCCCAGGCCGTAGCCCTTGCGCAGCACGACAGCGAAGTACGGCACGCGCAGATGCGATGCGACCATGAACATGCGGCACACGTGACGCACCTGCGCCTGCGCCTCGATGTCCGGGCCGACCATGAAGCCCGGGGTGTCGCACAGGGCGACCAGCGGCAGGCCGTGCGCATTGCACAGCTGCATGAAGCGCGCTGCCTTGTCGGCGGCGTCGACGTCGATCGCGCCGCCGAGGTGATGGGGGTTGTTCGCGAGCAGGCCGACGGGCTTGCCCTCGATGCGTGCCAGCGCGGTCACGATGCCCGCGCCGAAGCCCGAGCGCAGCTCCAGCAGCGAGCCGGTGTCGGCCACGCCGCGCATCGCGGCACGCATGTCGTAGGCGCGCAACCGGTTCTCCGGCACCGCATGGCGCAAGGCGCGCGGGTCCTCGCACTGCCAGTCGCTCGTCGCGCCCTGGAAGTACGAGAGGTACTGCTTCGCCGCCGCGACCGCATGGGCCTCGTCCTTCACCAGGATGTCGATCACGCCATTGCCCGCCTGCACGCCGCTCGGGCCGATCTGCTCGGGCGCGAAGCTGCCGAGGCCCCCGCCTTCGATCATCGCGGGACCGCTCATGCCGATATTGCTTGCCTCGGTGGCGATGATCACGTCGGCACAGCCGAGCAGCGCCGCATTGCCCGCGAAGCAGCGGCCGTGCGCGATGCCCACCACCGGCACCTTGCCGGACAACGCAGCAAACTGGCTGAAGGTGTGGTTGTTCAGGCCGGCGACGATGGGCATGTCGGTGTCCCCCGGGCGTCCGCCACCGCCTTCGGCGAACAGCACCACCGGCAGCTTCAGGCGGTGCGCGATGCCGAGCATGCGGTCGGTCTTCTGGTGGTTGCGCAGGCCTTGCGTGCCCGCGAGCACGGTGTAGTCGTAGGCCATGACCACGCAGCGGGACTTCTCGGGGCCGAAGCGCGCGGCGTTCACGCTGCCGATGCCCGTCACCATGCCGTCCGCCGGCGTGTTGGCGATCAGGTCGTCCAGTGCGCGACGCCGTGTCTGCGCCGCGATCGCGAGCGCGCCGTATTCGGTGAAGTTGCCGGGGTCGTCGGCCAGCGCGCACAGGTCCGCGATGTTGGCGCGCGCCGTGCGCCCGCCCTGCGCGTGACGCTTCGCGACCGCGGCGGCGCGGTGGGCATCGAGCGTCGGCGCGTGGCGATCGATCACCTTGCGCAGGTCCGGCCGGATCGCGTCGAGGTCCTGCGCGGCGCGCGCCTCGCCCGCCACAGCCCGTGCGTCGACCGCTTCGAGCCTGACGAGCGATTGACCCTCGACGAGATAGTCGCCGGGCGTCGCCAGCAGCGCGATCACACGACCGGCCGCCGGCGCGTGAAGAACATGCTCCATCTTCATCGCCTCCAGCACGCCGAGCTGCGCGCCGGCGGGCAGGATGTCGCCGGCTTCCACTTCGAACTGCACCAGCCTCGCGGCCATCGGGGCCTTGACGACGAGGCCGCCCGCCTCATCCCGCGCCGGCGCTGCGGCGTCGCTGGCGAGCGCGGCGGGCGTGGCCACCTCGGCGTCGCTCGCGCCGATGTGCACGGCCGCCGCGAGCAGGTCGGCCAGGTGCGTCTCGACAAAGCGCGTATGGATCGCCTGCGTGGCGAACTCGGGCCGCATCGCGATCGCGCGCAGCAGCGCCAGGTTGGTTGCGATGCCCTCGATGCGGCATTCCGCGAGCGCGCGCAGCGAACGTCGCAGCACATCGCCGAATCGCGGCGAGGACGAATGAACGACCAGCTTGGCGAGCAAGGTGTCGTAGTGCGGAGAAGGCGCAAGCCCCACGTACCCATGCGTGTCGACACGCACGCCGGGACCCGCCGGCAGTTCGAAGCGGGTCAGCAGTCCACTGGAGGGCCGGGCTGCGCCTTGCGCGTCGAACGTCTCGGCGTTGATGCGCCACTGCACGGCGAAGCCGCGCTGCGCGGCCGTGCGGCCGATCTCGACACCGAGATCCTCCAGACTGCGGCCAGCCGCGATGCCGATCTGGAGCTGCACGAGATCCAGCCCGGTCACGGCCTCGGTCACCGTGTGCTCGACCTGCAGGCGCGCATTCGCCTCGATGAAGACGAAGGGCAGCGCCGTCGCATGCGCATCGACCAGAAACTCGAAAGTGCCCAGGCCCCGGTAGCCCACAGCCTGCGCCATGCTCAGCGCCGCCTGCGTCAACGCGTCGCGCAGCGACGGCGAGAGTGTCGGGCTCGGCGCGACTTCGACCAGTTTCTGGAAGCGCCGCTGGAGGGTGCATTCGCGCTCGCCGAGGCTCGCCGCTGCCTGACCGTCGCCCAGCACCTGGATCTCGATGTGGCGCGCGTCGTGCATGAGGCGCTCGACGTAGACGCCCTCGACACCGAAGGCCGCCTTCGCTTCCGACACGCAGCGCGCATACGCCTCGGGCAGTTCGGCCGCATCGCGCACGGCCCGCATGCCGCGGCCGCCGCCGCCACCGATGGCCTTGACCATGACGCCGCTGGCACCGTCGGCCCGTTGCGCCGCGAAGAAGGCCTGCGCTTGCGCCAGGGTCACGGCGCCCGCGCTGCCGGGCATCACGGGCACCCCGCATTGCCGGGCGAGCGCACGCGAGCGCGCCTTGTCGCCGAACAGCGCGAGCTGTTCGGGCGTCGGGCCGATGAAGCGCAAGCCCGCATCGGCACAGGCCTGCGCGAAGTCCGCGCGTTCGCTCAGAAAGCCGTAGCCCGGATGCACCGCGTCGCAGCCTTGCCGCGTCGCGACCGCGATGAGCGCCGCGATGTCGAGATAGGCCGAGGGACCGGCCGCCGCGAGCGGCGCCGACGTGTCGGCCAGCCGGGCATGCAGGGGCGACGCGTCGTCCTTCGCATGGACGGCCACGCTCTCAATGCCGAGATCGCGCAGCGCGCGCACCAGCCGTACCGCGATTTCGCCGCGGTTGGCGACGAGGATCCTCTTGAACAACGAAAGCCTCCCAGCGCGTCATGCTCACAGGGTTATCGATAGGGGCCGGCGCTTGCCATCGCCCCATGACGCACGAACAATCCTACTCATGGGTAGAACTTCGGCGACACAGCACAAACCCTCTGCGCGCGACCATCTTCCGCAAGGCACGGGCCGCCAGCGTGCCGCCACGGCCGGCACCGACGTGCAGCGCGAGCGCATCCTGCAGGCCGCGGCGCAACTCTTCGCCGCGCAAGGCTATGCCAACACGACCATGGCGCAGATCGTGCGCGCGCTCGACGTGACCAAGCCCTTCGTCTACTACTACTTCCGCGACAAGCAGGAGATCTTCGAGACGCTCTCCTGGCGGCCCGCGGTCGACTGCTTCACGTCGCTGGACTTCGCCGAGGACGACGCGCGCCGCGCGGTCGACAAGGTCAAGGACGGCATCGAAAGGCTGATCCGCGCCACGATCGCGCATCACCCCTGCGCCTTCTTCGCCTACCGCGAGCCGCAGGTCTACCGGCCCGAATACATCGCCGCGCAGAAGAAGCTCGCCCATCATTTCTACGACCGGCTCTTCCCGTTGCTGGAAGAGGCGCGGCGAGACGGCGACCTCGACTTCGGCGAAACCCGGATCACCGCTCTCGCCGCCTGCAGCCTGCCCGGCTTCCTCTACAGCTGGTACCGGCCCGACGGCCGCCTCTCGCCCGATGCCGTGGCGGCGGAACTCACGAAGCTCGCCATGCGGGTGTTGGGGCTGCGCGAGCGGCCCGCTAAGGGATAGCCCTGCCCGACGCGCCCGGTCGCGTCGAGATACTCCGGTGTCGCGCGCGAGCGCTTTACCCGGAGGCACCAGACCACCATGGCAGGCAGGAACGCGCTCTACCCGATCCCGCATCCGGCGAAGAAGCCCTTCGTCGGCAACCTGCTGTCCATCGGCTCCGATTCGCCGGTGCTGGACATGTGGAAGATCGCGCAGGAGCTCGGCGCCATCTACTGGCTCGACATGCCGGGCATGCCGGTGATCGTCGTGTCGTCGGCCGCGCTGGTCGACGAGCTGTGCGACGAGAAGCGCTTCGACAAGAGCACCAAGGGCACGCTGCGCCGCCTGCGCGCCCTGTCGCACGGCCTCTTCACCTCCGACACGCACGAGACGACCTGGTCGAAGCCGCACAACATCCTTCTGGCCAACTTCAGCCAGCGGGCGATGCAGGCCTATCACCCGATGATGCTGGACATCGCCGGGCAGCTCGTCACCAAGTGGGAGCGCCTGAATTTCGACGATGAAGTGGACGTCGTGCGCGACATGACCGCGCTCACGCTCGACACCATCGGCCTGTGCGGCTTCGGCTACCGCTTCAACTCCTTCTACCGCGAGGGCTTCCACCCCTTCGTCGACGCGATGGTGCGCACGCTGGAGACGGTGCAGAACCGCCGCGGCATTCCGCTGGAAGAGCTCATGCTCAAGAAGGAGCTGGCGCAGCAGCGCAAGGACGTGCGCTACATGCACAAGATGGTGGAGGACATCGTGCGCGAGCGGCGCGAGAGCGGCGCCGACATCGCCACCAAGCCCGACCTGCTGAGCTACATGATCGCGGGGGTCGACAAGAAGACCGGCGAGCGGCTCGACGACCGGCAGATCCGCGACGAGTGCATCGAGTTCCTGATCGCGGGGCATGAGACGACCAGCGGCCTGCTCTCCTTCGCCATCTACTTCCTGCTGAACAACCCCGATGCGATGGCGAAGGCCCAGGCCGAAGTCGACCACGTGTTCGGCCCCGATCCGGCGGTGAAGCCGACCTACGCGCAGGTCAACCGCCTCACCTACGTACTGCAGGTGCTGAAGGAGTCGCTGCGCATGTTCCCGACCGCGCCGGCGATCGCGATGGCCGCGAAGGAAGACACGATCATCGGCGGGCAATACACCATCAGGAAGCGCAACATGATCATCATGCATGCGCTGGCGCTGCACCGCGACAAAACGGTGTGGGGCGAGGACGCGGATCAGTTCAATCCCGATCATTTCAGCCGCGAAGCCGAGCGCGAGCGGCCGCCCAATGCCTTCAAGCCGTTCGGCAACGGACAGCGCGCCTGCATCGGCCGCCAGTTCGCGCTGCAGGAGGCGGTGCTCACGCTGGGGATGATCCTCCAGCGCTTCACGCTGGTCGACCACGCGGGCTACAAGCTCAGGATCAAGGAAGCGCTGACGATCAAGCCCGAGGGCTTCCGGATCAAGGCGCTGCCGCGCGAGGCGGCCGCGCGCGGGCGCGGCGATGCCGGCGCGTCGCAAGCGGTGCCRGCGGCCGTGGAGCGGCCGGCCTCCTCCGGGCCGCGGGCCGCGCGCCACGGCACCTCGCTGCTGGTGCTGCAAGGCTCCAACCTCGGGACCGCCGAGGATCTCGCGCGCCAACTCGCCGAGGCCGGCGAGACGCGCGGCTTCTCGACCCGGCTCGCCTCGCTCGACGACTACGCGCAGCGCCTGCCCGCGAGCGGCGCCGTCGCCGTCGTCTGCGCTTCCTACAACGGCATGGCGCCCGACAACGCGGCCGAATTCCAACGCTGGCTCGACACGGCCGACGACTCGCTCAAGGGCGTTCGCTTCAGCGTGTTCGGCTGCGGCAACACCGACTGGGCCGCGACCTACCAGGCGGTACCGCGCCGCATCGACGAGCGCCTGGCCGCGCTGGGCGCGACCCGCGTCCATGCGCGCGGCGAGGGCGATGCCCGCGAGGACATGGATGGCGCCTTCCAGGACTGGAGCGATGCGCTGTGGCCGGCGCTGGTCGCGGCTTTCGACCTGAAGGCCGGCGCCGACACACCGGCCCTGGTCGAGCCGCTGTACGCGCTGGAGGAATTGCCGCCGCCCCAGAAGAACGCGCTGGTCGATTCGCTCGGCGCCGTGGCATTGCGGGTGCTGGCAAACCGCGAGCTCCAGAGTGCCGGCGAGGACGGCGCGGCGCCCGCGCGCTCGACGCGGCACGTCGAACTCCAGCTGCCCGAGGGCCTTCGCTACCGGGCCGGCGACCACCTGAGCGTGGTGCCGCGCAACGGCCCGGCGCAGGTGGAACGCGCGATGACCCGCTTCGGGCTCGAGCGCAACGCCCATGTCCGGCTGCACGCCGCCGCGGGCCGCAAGCCGGCGCTGCCGGTCGACGAAGTGATCGCGGTCGACCGCCTGCTCGGCGACTACGTGGAGCTGCAGGACGCCGCCACGCGCAAGCAGATCGCGCTGCTCGCGGCGCACACCGAGTGCCCGTTCACGAAGCCGAAGCTGGCCGCGCTCTCGGGCGCCGATGAAGCCTCCGCCGCGCTGTACAAGACCGAGGTGCTGCAGAAACGCAAGTCGGTGCTGGACCTGCTCGAGGAGTTCCCGGCGTGCCGGCTTCCCTTGGCCGTGTTCCTGGAGATGCTGTCGCCGCTCACGCCGCGCTACTACTCGATCTCGTCCTCGCCCGTGGTGGACGAAAGCCGCTGCAGCATCACGGTCGGCGTGGTCTCGGAGCCCGCGCGCTCCGGGCTCGGGCGCTTCGAGGGCGTGTGCTCCAGCTATCTCTCGCGAGCCCAGCCCGGCGACATGGTGCACGGCGTGATCCGGGAGACGACGGCCGAGGGCTTCCGCCTGCCCGAGGATGCGGCGCGTCCGATCATCATGGTCGGGCCGGGCACCGGGTTGGCGCCCTTTCGCGGCTTCCTGCAGGAGCGCGCGGCGCAGATCGCCGGGGGCGCCAGGCCGGGCGAGGCCATGCTGTTCTTCGGCTGCCGGCATCCCGGGCAGGACTTCATCTACGCGCCTGAGCTCGAAGGCTGGGCGGAGCGCGGCGTGATGCGGCTGCACACCGCGTTCTCGCGCGCCGGAGGGCGCAAGGTGTATGTGCAGGACCTGATCCGCGAGCAGGCCGGGCCCGTCTGGCGGCTGCTGGAACGGGGCGCGATCGTCTATGTGTGCGGCGACGGCTCGCGCATGGAGCCGGACGTGCGCCGCGCCCTGTCGGACATGGCGCGCGAGCACGGCCAGGGCGGCGACTGGATGGACCGGATGATCGCCGACAAACGCTACGTGCTGGACGTCTGGGCGGGAGCCTAGCCCTCGCGCGCGGGGTCGGGGTAGACCAGCGGGCCCAGTGCGCCGCGGTCGAAGGGCTTCCAGGCTCCCTCGGGCTGCGCCAGCCGGTCGGCCAGCGCATAGAGCACGGCCGGGTGCGCGCCCAGGCCCAGGTGGCTTGCCACCACCTCGATGTTCTCCGCCCTGGGGCCGGTTGCCTCGACGCTGCAGCGCCATGCGACCACGCCGTCGCTGCGGCTGAAGATCGACGTGGTCGGCACCGGCGGCGTCGGCCTCACGTGCTTCATGCGCCGCGGGTCTTCCGAACTCTGGCCGCTCAAGCCTTCATAGACGCGCCATGCGTTCGTTGCGCGCGCGCTGCCGGTGAAGGGGCTGCCCAGCGTGATCACGCTGCGCACCAGCTCCGGCTTGCTCGAAGCCAGCATGCGCGCATAGACGCCGCCCAGGCTCCATCCGATCAGGCTGACCTTGCGGCCGCTCTCGGCGTGCAGCGATTCGAGCTTGCGGACCATGCCCTGCTCGATGCCTTCGCGCGGCCCGAGGTTGCGGCCCAGGCCCCAGCCGTGCGCGTCGTAGCCACGGCCCCGCAGGTAGCGCCGCAGCAGCCTGGTGGACATGTCGCTGGCCACCAGGCCCGGCAGCACCAGCACCGGGTGGCCGTCACCGCGCGGTGCAAGCTGCAGCAGGGGCCACAAGGCCAAGGCCGCGCCGGCCTCCCAGATCGCACGGCCTTCGGCGAGGAGGAGCAGGCGCGAAGGCGGGGCGATGGGTTCGTGGGCGGCGGTCATCATGCGTTGCTCCTTGTCATTCGTCGTGGACCTCCGGCTAGCCGAGGTACTTGCCTCTGAGGTACTCAAGATAGGCCCTCGATTCGCGGGAAACATAAGGGGAAACCAGCGTGAGCGTATAGAAAGCCGCCAAGCCCGGGTCGGCCTGCCCCGAGGCCTCGCGCCCGGGCACCAGGCGCTCGAACGAGAGCCAGCAGGTGGTGGTGAACACCATCTGCAGGGCCAGCATCTGCGCCTCCTCGGCGGTGGCCTCGATGACGCCGGCCGCGACCAGCGTCTCGCACAGCGACTGGGCCGCCAGCAGATTCTGCGCGGTCAGTGCCTGCGCGCGCGCGCCCAGTGCGGGGTATTCGGCGCACAGGTAAGCCATGTCGCGGTAGACGAAGCGGTACGCATCGATGGCCTCGAAACGCAGGTGCAGCGCAAGCCAGAGATCGTCGATCGCGCGCACCGAGCCCGATGACGCATTGAGAAGCTCGAGGCTTTCCTCGAAGCGCCGGAACAGGCGCTCGACGATGAGCTGCTTGGCCTTGAAGTGGTAGTGCAGGTTGCCGGGGCTGATCTCGAGTTCGGCCGCGATCCGGTGCGTCGACACCGCCGCGAGGCCCTGCACGTTGAAGAGCGCGAGGCTGGCCTGCAGGATGCGTTCGCGCGTGTTGGAACTGGCCACGGGGTCTGGGCTCTGGGCTCGACCGTCGGGCCTCAGCGCTTGCGCCGGCCGGATTCGGCCCGCTCGAGATGTTCGAGCAGCAGCCGCATCTGTTCGCGCAACTCCCGGATCTCCTGCGCGCTCGGCATGCCCAGGCGTTGCAGGGCGCTTGCCACGCGCTGGTCGAACACGTCTTCGAACTTGCGGATGCCGAAGCTGTCGAGGCCCGGGAATCCGCGTGCCGGCGCGGCGCCCGCATCGGCCTTGCCCTGGCTCATGCCGAGCAGGCTCTCGATCACGTTGGTCTGGCGCTTGACGACGTCATCGCGAACATTGCCCAGGGCGGTCAGCCCGGCACGCAGCAAGGCCTTGGCGCCGGCGGGCCGGGTCGGCGCGGCCGTTCCGGCGCTCGCCGTTCCTTTGGCTCGCGCGGTCTTGCGCGGCGCCGCCTTGCGGGCGGGCGTCGCTTTCCGGGCTGCCTTGGCGGGCGGGGCCGCCTTCTTCACATCGACAGTGCCGTCGCGGCGACTCGCCATGCTCTGCTCCCGATCAGGCCTTGCGAGCCCCGCGGGTGGAGGGCGCGGCGCGGCGGGCCATCGGCTTGGCCTTGGCTCTCACGGTCTTGACCTTGCCGGCGACGGTCGTCGTGCCGGCCACGCGGGTTTCGATCTGCCTGGCACCGGCCGCCATCCGGTCGGCGATCTGCATCGAGACCTTGGCGATGGGCATGTGGAGGCTGCCCAGCGTGTTCAGCACCGAGGCGCCCAGTGGCGATTCGACACGCGCGGCCACGTTGGCGACCGAGGCGATGCCGCTCGTGGCGCCGGTGGCGACACGGTCCATTACCGAGACAACGCGACCGGTGTCGGCATCGAGGCGCCTGGCCAGGAAGCCACTGACCTTCTCTTGCGCACCGATCAGCCTGGTCTTGAGGTCCTCGCCCACGAGCGGGAGCCGGCGCTTGCCGAGCAGTTGGCCGTAGCGCGAGGCAGCGCCGTCCAGCAGGCGATGCGCGCCGCTGCGGTAGGCGCTGACCAGGGTCTTGCCCGCATCGTTGTACTGGCCGATGACGTGGATGGCGATGGCCGAGAGGCTGGCGTCGGCGCTGGATTGCGTGGTGGTCATGCTGGTTTCCTTGAGGAAGAAGTCGATGGGGTCATCTTCTTCGCAAAGCCCTAGGCCTGAAAAACTAGAACGGTTCGATAGTTAGTCCATCTGGCCCAATTTCCCGCCAGCGCGATGCTACGACGACGGGCGGGCACCGCGAGCACGCGGCGCCTCGGGCTTACCCGCGATCTGCGCGCGATCTCCGTACACTCGGCCCATGACCGCCACCCTTCAACTCATCGGCGCACCCACTGACGTGGGTGCCAGCGTGCGAGGCGCCGGCATGGGGCCCGATGCGCTGCGGGTCGCCGACATCGCCGCGACGCTGGCGAATCTCGGCTTCTCCATCATCGACCGCGGCAACCTGGCCGGGCCCGCGACGCCGTGGACCGCGCCGCAGGGCGGCCTGCGCCACCTCGATGAAGTGGTGGCCTGGAACCGCTCGGTCTATGACGCGGTCGACCAGGCGCTGGGCGCGGGCCACCTGCCGATCCTGCTGGGCGGCGACCATTGCCTGGCGATCGGCTCCATCAGCGCCATCGCATGGCACGTGCGCCAGCGCCATCAGAAGCTGCGCGTCCTGTGGCTGGACGCCCATTCCGACGTCAACACCGAGGCCACCAGCCCCAGCGGCAACATCCACGGCATGCCCGTCGCCTGCCTGCTCGGGCACGGCCCGGCCGCGCTCACCGGCTGGAGCGGCGAGCGCGCGGCCCTGGAGCACGACGCGATTCGCTTCCTCGGCATCCGCAGCGTCGACGCCGACGAGAAGGCCGCCATCCGCGCGCTCGGCCTCCATGTGTTCGACATGCGCCGCATCGACGAGAACGGCATGCGGGCGACGATGGCCGAGGCCTTGCAGGACGTGGACGACGACACCCACCTGCATGTGAGCTTCGACCTCGATTGCCTGGACCCCGACTACGCGCCCGGCGTCGGCACCGGCGTGCGAGGCGGTCCGACCTGGCGCGAGATGCAGCTGTGCATGGAGATGATCGCCGACACGGGCCGGCTCGGTTCGCTCGACGTGGTCGAGCTCAACCCCGCGCTGGACGTGCGCAACCGCACGGCCGAGGTGGCCGTGGAACTGATCGAGAGCCTGTTCGGCAAGTCGACGCTGGTGCGCCGCTGAAACCCGCGGCGGCGCCTGCGCGGGCAAGGCCGGTCTCCTACGAACAAAGGTGAATTTGTCGTATGCCGCCGCAGCCAGTTGTCCGTAAGCTGGATGCTTTAACCGACAAGAACACGAAACGATGCCAGGCAATCCGCAAGGGCACGGCGGCGAGCCGCTGAGACAGCTGCGCGTGCTGGTGGTGGAAGACGATCCAGACACGCTGGAGGCCACAGTGGAAATGCTCCGCCTGCTCGGTCACTGGGCCACCGGGGTTCGAAGCGCAGAAACCGCCAAGGACCGCTATCTGGAAGGCGCCTTCGACGTCCTGATGGCCGATGTCGGCCTCCCCGCGCTGTCGGGCCTGGACTTGGCCGAAGCGCTCCGTGCCCGCCATCGGCTGGCCGTCATCTTCGCGACGGGGCGGCCCCGCCCCGACAATCCGATTCCCGGGACCTTCTGGCTGCAGAAGCCCTACGACGTCGAACAGCTCGAAGCAGCCCTGCGGCAGGTCGGCGACAGCGCGGCCGCCGCCTGAGCGCGGAGACTCAGCCGCGCGAGGGCGTCAAGGGAACGGGCCGCAGCGCCGGTTCGGCAGGCGCGAAGGTGGGCGCGCCCGAGGGTGCGCTCGCGGGCGTGGCGGCAGGTGTGCCGACCGGCGTGCCGACGGCTGCAGGTGGGCTGGCCGGCACATGGGCCTGGGGGGACGCTGCTGGCTGGGGCGCCGGCACGCTTTCGGCGACCTCCGGCAGGAAGCGATCGATGAGGGCGAAGAAGCGGTCGTAGAAGCGATCGTCGGTGAGCGTCTCGCTCGCCACCTTGACCAGCGCATCGTCGCTCGACGAAAAGGGAAGCGACAGCGACCCCAGCATGCCCACGCCCACGCTGGCGGAGTTGTTGACCTTCTTGATGCCGTAGCGGTCCTGCAGCGCACTGGCAAAAGCGACGGTGCTCTGGGCGTTGCCCGCACCCCGGCTGCCGGCCTTGCTCTCGCGGGCGCACACGACGCGGAACTCGACTTCCACATGCACTTCGGCGTCCGGCTGGAAGCTCTTGCGCCCCGTCACCAGGTCCGAATTGCCCGTCGTGATCATGTAGCCCTGGCTCAGCAGCGCACGGCGCGCGGCCTCGCAGGTCTGGGCCTCGCTGGCGGCATAGCTGCGCGTATGGGTCGTGGTGGAATCGAATTCTTCCGGCTCGTAGGAGGTGCGCCTCGAAGATGTGCTCCCGCAGCCGGCGAGAACCAGCGGGACGAGCAAGGCAGCGGTGTACGAAAGCGGAAGACGCATGGCGGGCCTGGAAATGTCGAAGTGGGAATGCTAGCGTGCGCCGCCGGTTTGGGCCGGCGGCTTCGCTTGGACATTCCCGCGGGCCCGGCGTTCCCCGCCCTGACGCTTCAGGGCGTCATGGGATCACGGATAGAGGCCGCGTTCCTGGCGCGCCATGAGGATGCGCTCGCAGGCGACCGCGAATGTGGCCGTGCGCAGGCTGATCTTGTGCCTGTCGGCCGTGTCCCAGATGCCGTGGAGCGCGTTCATCATGATGCGGTCGAGCCGCTCGTTGATTTCGTCCTCGTCCCAGAAGAAGGACGAGAAATCCTGCACCCACTCGAAGTAGCTCACCGTCACGCCGCCCGCATTGCAGATGACGTCCGGGACCACCAGCACGCCGCGCTCGGCCAGGATGTCGTCGGCGCTCGGGACGGTGGGGCCGTTTGCGCCTTCGAGCACCAGCCGGGCCTTGGTTCGCTGCGCGCGCTCGGCCGTCACCTGGCCTTCCAGGGCCGCCGGAATCAGGATGTCGCAGGCCACGTCCCAGAAGTCCTCGTTGTCGACCACGTCGCCGCCCTTGAAGCCCACGACGCCGTCGGTCCGCGCGAAGGGCATGAGCTTGGACAGGTCCAGGCCCTTCTCGTTGACGATGGTGCCCGTGTGGTCCTGCACGGCGACGATCTTCGCGCCGGCCTCGGCGAAGAGTTCCGCCGCCACCGAACCCACGTTGCCGAAGCCCTGCACCGCCACGCGGGCGCCGCGCAGGTCGAGCCCCAGGCGTCGCGCCGCCTCGCGGCCGGTGACGAAGACGCCGCGGCCGGTGGCCTTGACACGGCCCAGTGATCCGCCCAGGTGCAGCGGCTTGCCCGTGACCACGCCGGTGGCCGTGCCGCCGACGTTCATCGAGTAGGTGTCCATCATCCACGCCATGATCTGGGCGTTGGTGTTGACGTCGGGCGCCGGAATGTCGCTGTGCGGGCCGATGATGATGCCGATCTCGCTGGTGTAGCGGCGGGTGACTCGCTCGAGTTCCTTCAGAGAGAGCTTCCTCGGGTCGACCCGGATGCCGCCCTTGGCACCGCCGTAGGGCAGGTTCACCGCCGCGGTCTTCACCGTCATCCAGGCCGACAGGGCCATCACTTCCTCGAGCGTGACATCGGGATGGAAGCGCACCCCGCCCTTGCCCGGCCCGCGCGAGAGGTTGTGCTGCACGCGATAGCCCTCGAAGTGGGCGATGGAGCCGTCGTCCATCTCGATCGGCACGTCGACGATCAGCGCGCGCTTGGGGCGCTTGAGTGTCTCGACCCAGCGGGCCAGCTCGCCCAGGTACGGCACCACCCGATCGATCTGCGACAGGTAAGTGCCCCAGGGGCTGTTGGCGCTCGGATGGACGTAAGACAGTTCAAAGCTCATGTGTTGATCCCTTGCTGTTGATAGGAGAGCGGACGATAGCCGCGTGGCGAGCGCCACGCCATGCCTCATGCGCGAAGTGTTGGGCGTTATGCGCTTGCGGCAAGCAGCGCCGCATTCCCGCCCGCCGCGGTGGTGTTGATGGTGAGCGTCTGCTCCGCGCAGAAACGCAGCAGGTAATGCGGACCGCCCGCCTTCGGGCCGGTGCCGCTCAGGCCCTCGCCGCCGAAAGGCTGCACGCCCACCACCGCGCCGATGATGTTGCGGTTCACATAGACATTGCCGACATGCGCCCGCGCGGCCATGGCCAGCGCCCGGCTGTCGATGCGCGTATGGATGCCCAGCGTGAGGCCGAAGCCGAGCTGGTTGATGCTCTCGATCACGGCCTGGGGATCGCCCGACCAGCGAACGATGTGCAGCACCGGGCCGAAGATCTCGGTCTTGACGCTCTCGATGGAGGGCAGCTCGAAGGCATGCGGCGGTATCAGGTTGGGGATGTCCTTCGCGCTCGACGCCCGCGCGACGACCACCTGGGCTTGCGCGCCCAGGCGCTGGAGGTGCTGCTGGATGCCTTCGAAGGCCTCGCTGTCGATCACCGGGCCCACATCGGTCGCCAGCGATGCCGGGTCGCCCGCGATCAGTTCGCTGGCGGCGCCGCGGATCATCTCGATGACAGGGTCGGCGATGCCCTCGTGGAGCAGCAGCAGGCGCAAGGCCGAGCATCGCTGGCCGGCCGAGCGGAAGGCGCTCTGCACGACCGCATCGACCACCTGCTCGGGCAGGGCGCTGGAATCCACCACCATGGCGTTGATGCCACCGGTCTCGGCGATCAGGGGGACGATCGGCCCCTCCTTGGCGGCCAGGGCGCGGTGGATGATCTTCGCAACCGGTGTCGAACCGGTGAACACGACGCCCGCCACACCCTGCGCCGCGACCAGCGCCGCACCGACGGTCTCGCCCGGGCCATGCAGCAACTGCACGGCGTCTGCGGGCACGCCGGCTGCGTGGAGCAGCTTGACGGCCTCCAAGGCGATGGCCGGGGTCTGCTCGGCCGGCTTGGCCAGGACCGTATTGCCGGTGGCCAGCGCCGCGGCCACCTGCCCCAGGAAGATGGCCAGCGGAAAGTTCCACGGGCTGATGCACACCCAGGGGCCCCGCCCGGTCAGCCGCAACTCGTTGCTCTCGCCCGTCGGGCCGGGCAACTCGACCGGCTGCATGATCCGCTCCGCCTCGTCGGCGTAATAGCGAAGGAAGTCGACCGCCTCGCGCACCTCGGCCACCGCATCGCCCCAGGTCTTGAAGGCCTCCTTGACCAGCAGGGCGCAGAAGCGCGGCAGGCCGGCTTCGAGCGCATCGGCGGCGCGATGAAGGGCGGCGGCGCGCTGCGCGACCGGTGTCCGCGTCCACCCGCGATAGCTCGCGGCGGCGAGCGCGACGGCATCGGCCGCCTGCCGCGCATCGAATTCGGGAACTCGGGGCACGCTCGTCTCGGCATGCGCGGCGAAGAGCGGTGCGCGCATCGACTCGACGGTGAGATCCACCCCGGCGCTGTTGCGACGCGCCGGCGGCGGGCCGTAGAGCGCGAGCGGCATCGGCAGCGAGGCCTTCGGGTCCACCCACAGGGGCGACACCAGGAGTTCATCCACGCCGACCGACGCGTCGCCCAGCTGATTGACGAAGGAGGAATTCGCGCCGTTCTCCAGCAGCCGGCGCACCAGGTAGGCGAGCAGATCCCTGTGCTGGCCGACCGGCGCGTACACGCGCACGGGCGCCGACGTGCTCTTCATCACTTCGCGATAGACGCCCTCGCCCATGCCGTGGAGTCGCTGGAGTTCGAACGGGGCCTCCCCCGCCATCTGCAGGATCGCGGCGATGGTGCCCGCGTTGTGCGTCGCGAACTGCGGATAGATCGCGTCGGGCGCGGCCAGCAGGGCACGCGCGCAAGCCAGGTAGCTCACGTCGCTGTGGTGCTTGTGCGTGAAGACCGGGTAATGCGGCAGGCCGAGTTCCTGGGCGCGCTTGATCTCGGCGTCCCAGTAGGCGCCCTTCACGAGACGGCACATCAGGCGCAGCTTGTACTTGCGCGCGATGGCGGTCACGTGCTCGACCAGTTCCAGCGCGCGTGTCTGGTACGCCTGCATCGCGAGGCCGAAGCCGCGCCAGTCCGGCCGCTCGGCGGCGACCCGCGCGGCCAGCGCCTCGAACACGTCGAGCGAGAGTTCCAGCCGGTCGACTTCCTCGGCGTCGATGGTGAGATTGAGGCGGGCGTCGGCCGCGAGCGCGCACAGTTGCCAGACGCGCGGCACCAGTTCGCGCATCACGCGTTCGCGCTGGGCATCCTCGTAGCGCGGATGCAGCGCGCTGAGCTTGATGGAGATGCCGTCGTTGTGCTCGGGCGCGGCCGCGCGGTCGGCGCCGGCCGCGATCGAATGAATCGCGTTGACGTAGCTGTCGAGGTAGCGCAGCGCATCGGCATCGGTGCGCGCGCCTTCGCCCAGCATGTCGTAGCTGAAGCGCAGCGCGGCCTGCTTCCGGTGCGCCGAGCGCGCCTGCGCCATGGCCTCGTCGATGGTCTGGCCGAGGACGAACTGCCGCCCCAGCAGCTGCACGGCGCGCAGGGTGGCGGCCACCACGGTGCGGGCGCCCAGCCTGGCCATCACGCCGGGCTGCGATGCCGCCTGGCCTGGATCGTCCGACGCATGGGGGAGGAATTTCTTCGACAGCGCGATCGCCGATGACGACAGTCGCGACAGGGTCGAGTCGGCACTGCCGTCGAAGTCCGCGCGGTCCAGCTGGTCGGCCGTGAGCGCGATCGCGGTTTCGGCATCCGGCACGCGCAGCAGCGCTTCGGCCAGGCGCATGAGCGCCAAGCCTTCCGCGGTGGAGATCGGATATTCGCGCAGCAGGCTTTCCATGGCCCAGAAAGGCGGCGGCCGGTCCCGCACGGCCCGCACCCAGGGCGTGGCGACCGCCTCGGCGGCAACCCAGTCCAGCGCGTGATTCAGCGAAGCAAGTCGATGCGCGACGATGTCGGCTTCAGGTCGGTAAGGGGTGGGCAGGCGCATGGCAGTGGCTCGGTAGTCAATGCGGCAATGCTCCTCGTTCTTCTGCCGAGTTATTCACCAAAATTTGCCTTCAAACTGGATAATTCACCATTCATGAGCCATGCCGCCCCCGATCTGGACCGCATCGACCTGAAACTCCTGAAGATTCTTCAGGAAGACGGGCGGATATCGAATCTCAAGCTGGCGGAGACCGTCTCGCTCTCGCCGACGGCCGTGCTGGCGCGCGTGCAGCGTCTCACGCGCGAGGGTTTCATCCAGGGCTACGAGGCGCGGCTCGATCCGCACAAGCTGGGCCGGGGCTTCACTGTCTTCGTGGAGGTGTTGCTCGACCGGACCACGCCCAATGTGTTCGATGAATTCAAGGCCGCGGTGCAGGTGCGCGACGAGATCATGGAGTGCCACATGGTGGCTGGCGGCTTCGACTACCTGCTCAAGACGCGCATGGCCGACATGGCGGCCTACCGCGAATTCGCCGGCACGGTGTTGTGGCAGCTGCCAGGCGTGCGGGAGACGCGCACCTACGCGGTGATGGAAGAGGTCAAGAGCAGCGCCCGCATCCCCCTGGCCGTATAGACATGAAGTGCGCGCAGCCTGGGGGCGTGCTCACCTGCCCCCGAAGATGGCCGTTCCCACCCGCACCATGGTGCTGCCGGCGGCGATGGCGGCTTCGAGGTCCGCCGACATGCCCAGCGAGAGCGTGTCCAGCGCGATCCCCGCCTGCCGGATTTCATCGAAAACAGCCGCCGCGCGCAGGAACAACGCGCGTTGCGCCTCGAAATCCGCCGCCGGCTCGGGGATCGCCATCAAGCCGCGCAAGCGCAAACGTGGCAACGACGCCACGGCCTGCGCCAAGGGCAGCGCCTCTTCGGCCGACACGCCCGACTTGTTGGCGCCCCCGTCGACATTGACCTGAAGACACACCTGCAGCGGCGCCAGGTGCGCCGGCCGCTGCTCGCTCAGCCGCTCGGCGATCTTGAGCCGGTCGACGCTGTGAACCCAGTCGAAATGCTCCGCCACGGTCCGCGTCTTATTGCTCTGCAGGGGGCCGATGCAATGCCATTCGAGCTTGTCGCGCAGGTCGTCCAGTGCCACGATCTTGGCGACGCCCTCCTGCACGTAGTTCTCGCCGAAGGCGCTCTGGCCGGCCGCATGGGCCTCGCGCACCGCCTCGGCGGCAAAGGTCTTGGACACCGCAAGCAAGCGCACGCTCGCGGGATCGCGGCCGGCGGCCGTGCACGCGCTCACGATCCGCGCGCGAACTTGCTGGAGGTTGTCACCAATCATCGTCATAATCGTCAAAAGCGTATCAAAACGTCACCGAGGAACTTCGTGGACATTACCCAACTGCTGGCCTTCAGCGTCAAGAACAAGGCCTCCGACCTGCATCTCTCGGCCGGCCTGCCGCCCATGATCCGGGTGCACGGCGACGTGCGGCGCATCAACGTCGACGCGCTCGACCACAAGGCGGTGCATGCCATGGTGTACGACATCATGAGCGACACGCACCGCAAGCACTACGAAGAATTCCTCGAGGTCGATTTCTCCTTCGAGATCGACGGCCTGGCGCGCTTCCGCGTGAACGCCTTCAATCAATCGCGCGGCGCGGCGGCCGTGTTCCGCACGATTCCGTCGAAGATCCTCACGCTGGAGCAGCTCAACGCGCCCAAGATCTTCGGCGACCTCGCGCTCAAGCCGCGCGGCCTCGTGCTGGTGACCGGCCCGACCGGTTCGGGCAAGTCGACGACGCTGGCTGCGATGGTCAACTACCTGAACGAAACCGAGTACGGCCACATTCTCACCGTGGAAGACCCGATCGAGTTCGTGCACGAATCCAAGAAGTGCCTGATCAACCAGCGCGAGGTCGGGCCGATGACGCTCTCCTTCGCCAATGCGCTGCGCTCCGCCCTGCGCGAGGACCCGGACGCGATCCTGGTGGGCGAAATGCGCGACCTGGAGACCATCCGCCTGGCCATGACCGCGGCCGAGACCGGCCACCTGGTGTTCGGCACCCTGCACACCTCGTCGGCCGCCAAGACCATCGACCGGATCATCGACGTGTTTCCGGGCGAGGAAAAAGAAATGATCCGCGCGATGCTCTCGGAGTCGCTTCAGGCCGTGATTTCGCAGACACTGTGCAAAACCAAGGACGGCCAGGGCCGGGTGGCGGCACACGAGATCATGCTGGGCACGCCGGCGATCCGGAACCTGATCCGCGAAGGCAAGGTGGCGCAGATGTATTCGTCCATCCAGACCGGCAGCGGCCAGGGCATGCAGACGCTGGACCAGAACCTGACCGACCTGGTGCGCAGAAACCTCATTTCCTCTGCGGAAGCGCGCAGCCGGGCGAAGATCCCCGAGAATTTCCCAGGCTGAGCCTAAGGAGTCCGACACATGGAACGCGATCAAGCCAGCCAGTTCATCAACGAACTGCTCAAGCTCATGGTGAGCCGCAATGGCAGCGACCTGTTCATCACGGCCGAGTTCCCGCCGGCGATCAAGGTCGACGGCAAGGTCACCAAGGTGTCGGCCCAGGCGCTCGGCCCGCAGCACACGCTGGCGCTCACGCGCTCGATCATGAACGACCGCCAGACGGCCGAGTTCGAGCGCACCAAGGAGTGCAACTTCGCGATCTCGCCGACGGGCATCGGCCGCTTCCGCGTTAACGCCTTCATGCAGCAGGGCAAGGTCGGCATGGTGCTGCGGACCATCCCCGCCAAGCTGCCGACCATCGACGGACTGGGCATGCCGCAGGTGCTGAAGGACGTGGCCATGACCAAGCGCGGCCTCACCATCCTGGTGGGCGCCACCGGCTCGGGCAAGTCGACCACGCTGGCCGCGATGATCGACTGGCGCAACGAGAACTCCTACGGCCACATCGTGACGGTCGAGGACCCGGTGGAGTTCGTGCACCCGCACAAGAACTGCGTGGTGACCCAGCGCGAGGTCGGCATCGACACCGACAGCTGGGAAGCGGCGCTCAAGAACACGCTGCGCCAGGCGCCGGACGTGATCCTGATGGGCGAGATCCGCGACCGCGAGACCATGGAGCATGCCGTGGCCTTCGCCGAGACCGGGCACCTGTGCATGGCCACGCTGCATGCCAACAGCGCCAACCAGGCGCTGGACCGGATCATCAACTTCTTCCCCGAGGAACGCCGGGCCCAGTTGCTGATGGACCTGTCGCTGAACCTCCGCGCGCTGGTGTCGCAGCGCCTGATCCCGACCGAGGATGGGCACGGCCGCATCGCGGCGGTGGAGATCATGCTGAACACGCCGCTGATCTCCGACATGATCTTCAAGGGCGAGGTCGGCGAGATCAAGGAGATCATGAAGAAGAGCCGCAACCTCGGCATGCAGACCTTCGACCAGGCGCTGTTCGACCTGTTCGAAGGCAATGCGATCTCCTTCGAGGATGCGATCCGCAATGCCGACTCGGCGAACGACCTGCGGCTGCAGATCAAGCTGAACAGCCAGCGCGCCCGCACGACGGACCTCTCGGCCGGCACCGAGCATTTCGCAATCATCTGATGTTGGCCCCCCGGCTTTTCACTTCGCTTCGCTGCGTGTAATTCGCCACCCCCCGGGGGGGCGGCGCGGCCGCCTTGGGGCGGCCCGGCGGCGGCCGCATGGTTGGCCCCCCGGCAGCACCGGACGCGGCCGTCACGCCACGGCGCTAAGCTATGGGCCATGAGCAGCCTCAACCCCAAAACCTACGACTCCATCCCCTCGCAGAAGGTCGCCTTCCTCGGCCTCGGCGTGATGGGCTATCCCATGGCCGGCCACCTCGCGTTGGCGGGCCACAGCGTGACGGTCTTCAACCGCAGCGCGGAGAAGGCCACCGCCTGGCAGAAGGAACTCGGACCGCAGGCCAAGGGCACTCTGGCCCATGCCGCCACGCCGCACGGCGCGGCCTCGAACGCCGATATCGTCTTCTGCTGCGTGGGCAACGACGATGACCTGCGTTCGGTCGTGCTCGGGGAGAACGGCGCCCTGGCCGGCATGGCGCCCGGATCGGTCTTCGTCGACCACACGACGGCTTCGGCCGACGTGGCGCGCGAACTGTCGAAGGCGGCACTCGAACTCGGCCTCCAGTTCATCGATGCGCCCGTCTCCGGCGGCCAGGCCGGCGCCCAGAATGGCGCGCTGACCGTGATGTGCGGCGGCGACAAGGCGGCCTTCGAGCGCGTCAAGCCGGTGATCGGCGCCTTCGCGCGCGCGGTCACCCTGCTGGGCGAGAGCGGCGCGGGTCAGCTCGCGAAGATGGTCAACCAGATCGCCATCGCCGGCCTGGTGCAGGGCCTGTCGGAGGCCATCGCCTTCGGCCAGCGCGCCGGCCTGGACATGAACGAGGTGCTGGCCGTCATCGGCAAGGGCGCCGCGCAAAGCTGGCAGATGGACAACCGCGGCAAGACCATGATCGAAGGCAAGTTCGACTACGGCTTCGCGGTCGACTGGATGCGCAAGGACCTGGGCCTGGTGCTCGACGAAGCCAAGCGCAACGGCGCCCGGCTGCCGGTGACGGCGCTGGTCGACCAGTTCTACGCCGACGTGCAGCAAGCCGGCGGCGGGCGCTGGGACACCTCGAGCCTGATCACCCGGATCAAGTAGGCGCCGGGGCCGCGGGCCCTCAGCGGATCGGCGTGGCGGTCGCGCCGCCGGCCGGTGCCGGCAGCGGCTCCATCGGAGGCAGCGGCACGTTCGAGCGCGACGACGATACCGGCACAGTGCTCGAGCCGCCCGAGGCGCTCGAACTGCCCTGGGGCACCTGGTTCGCGAGTTCCGCTTCGCTGACGACCTCGACCATGCGCACCACCTTCTGCACACCCGACACCCCGCGCGCGATATCGGTCGCGCGATCGGTCTCACGCCGGGTGGCGATGCCCATCAGGTAGACCACGCCCCGCTCGGTCACGACCTTGAAGGAATTGGCGAAGACATCCTTCGCGTCCAGCAGCGATGCCTTGACCTTGCCGCTGATGAAGAGATCGCTGGAGCGCTCCTGGAAGGTGCTCGATGGACCGACCGTCAGCTCGTTGACGACCGAGCGCACGGTGTCGACCCGCTGGATCAGCTCCTCGACACGCCGGCGATCGGCCTCGCTGCCCACGGAGCCCGTCAGCAGCACCTGGTGGTTGAAGCTCGTGATGCTGACGTACATCTGGTCGTTGGCGATCTCGCGCACGCGTGCGCTGCCGCGCAGCTCGATGGTCTGGTCGTCGAGTTGCGCGCCCGAGCTTCGGCGGTCGGTCGCGACCATGCCGGCGCCCACCGCCCCGCCCACCACCAGCGGCACGCAGGCTGAAAGGCCGGCGACCAACGCGGCGCCCGCGGTCAATGCAATGGCGATGCGTTGGATGGATGTCGTCATATGGAACCTTCCTGTTCTCCGAGTAGCTGGGCATCCACACCGTCGCACAGGCAATGCAGCGCGAGCAGGTGGACTTCGTGGATTCGTGCCGCACGCTCGTGCGGCACGCAGATCTGGACATCGGTTTCGCGCAGCGCCCGCCCCACGGCACCGCCCGGGCTGCTGCTGGCGCCGCCGCCGGGCGCATTGCCGAGCAGCGCGACCACCGTCATGTCGCGGGCATGGGCCGCCGCGACCGCGGCCAGCACGGCCGCCGACTGGCCGCTGGCGCTCAAGGTGAGCAACACGTCCCCGGCCTGGCCCAGTGCGCGAACCTGGCGCGCGAAGCGGTCGACGTCGATGGCGTTGGCGGTGTCCGCCGCGGGGTCGGTGGTGTCGCCGGGAAGGGCGATCGCGCCCAGTTCAGGGCGGTCGCGTTCGAATCGGCCGACGAACTGCGCGGCGAACTGCGCGGCGAGCAGGCCCGAGACGCCGGCCCCGCACGCGAGGATCTTGCCACCGCTTGTCACGCACGCAAGCAACGCCTGCATGGCCTGGCCAATCGGTTTGCTGAGAAGCGGGCCTGCCTGGTACTTGAGGTCGGCGCTGTCGATGAAGTGCTGCTGAATCCGTTGCTCGAGCATGGGGCGCGATGATAACTGTGCGTGATGAAACAAGATGTGCATGGTTGAGCATCCGGCGGGCCGCGAGGTTCCGCTGGACGCTCAACCCGCGTCGAAGGCGCCCTGGATCCACTCGATGCGCTCCTCGAGCAGGACCACGTCGAAGCGGCATGGCGGCAGCACGCGCAGGCGGCTGATGTAGTGCCGCGCGGCGAAGACGATGCGGCGCTGCTTCACCCCTGTGATGCTGCCTCCGGCGCCGCCATGCAGGGCATTCGCGCGCTGTCGCACCTCCACGAACACCAGCGTGCCGTCGCGCGGATCGCGCATGATGAGGTCGATCTCGCCGCCGCCGCGCCCCGGGGTTCGATAATTGCGCGCGACCAGGCCGAGCCCCGCCGCCTGCAGATGGTCGAGCGCGGCGTCTTCCGCCGCGTCGCCGCGCTGCTTTGTCGTCATCCCTGATGAGCCCCCTGCTGTCTTGTTCTGGAGAATCCATTGAATTCACTCGCTCCCGCCTCGTTCGGCGCCGCCCTGAAGGCCGCAAGCGATGCCGCGGGTGCGCAGCATTATCCGCAGGCGACGCTCTACGTGGTCGCCACGCCGATCGGCAACCTCGCGGACATCACGCTGCGCGCGCTGCATGTACTGCAGATCGTCGATGCCGTCGCCTGCGAGGACACGCGCCACACCCACAGCCTGCTGCGGGCCTACGGGCTCGACCGCCCCTCCAGCCAGCTGCTCGCCCTGCACCAGCACAACGAGGCTGAGGCCGCGCAGGCGGTGGTCGCGCGGCTGGCGGGCGGCGAACGCATCGCCTACGTGAGCGACGCCGGCACGCCCGGCGTGAGCGACCCCGGCGCGCGCCTGGTCGCCGCCGTGCGACAGGCCGGCCATCGCGTGCTGCCGCTGCCAGGTGCCAGCAGCGTGACCACGCTGATCGGTGCGGCCGGGCTGGTCGCGGCGAGCGACGCGAGCAGCGGCTTCGTCTTCGCCGGCTTCCTGCCCACTAAGGCGGGCGAGCGCGATGCCGCCGTGCTCGCGCTGGCGGGCGAGGCGCGCAGCGTGGTGCTGCTGGAGGCGCCCCATCGCATCGAAGCCCTGGCGCGCGCGCTGGCCACGCTGGGCGAGCGGCCCGTCACCGTCGGCCGGGAGCTCACCAAGCAGTTCGAGGAGATCGCCACCGTCGCGGCGAGCGCCCTGCCCGGCTGGTTCGCCGCCAGCCGCGACCGCACGCGTGGCGAGTTCGCCCTGGTGCTGCATCCCAGGACCATGGTGCAGGACGACGGCGTCGAGGGCGAACGCGTGCTGCGCCTGCTGCTGGAGGAGCTGCCGCTCAAGAGCGCGGTGCGCCTTGCGGCCGAGATCAGCGGCGCGCCGCGCAACGCACTCTACGACGCGGCCCTGCGCATGCGCGAGGAACCCGCCGACTGAGAGCGCTCAGGCATCGAGTTCCGGGTAGCAGCGGAAGATGCCTTCCTCATTGAAGGGAATGCGGCGCGGGCTCTGCAGGTAGTCGTGCACCCGTTGCCGGTGGCCGATGTTGAGGTGCAGCTTGGCCACCGCCGGCGTCTGCGCCATCGCGCGCGCCGTGGCCTTGGGGAAGGCGTAGCGCAAGCCCGCCACCAGCTGGAACAGGGAGAGATCGGCGTAGGTCAGGGCATCGCCGACCAGGTGCAGGTCGCCCGCGGGGTTGCGCCGCAGCACCTGCTCGAACCAACCGAGGAACTTCGGGATGCGCTCCTCCCTGAAGGCCTTGGCACGCGCCAGCGCGGCTTCGCGCTGGTCCTCGTAATAAAGGCTGCTCGAAATCGGATGGTGCGTGTCGTGCGCCTCGACCACCGCGTCGGCGATGGTGAGCTGCAACTGATGCGTCCACAGCACGTCGGCCTCGCCGACGCCCCCGAGGCCCAGGCGCGGGCCGAGGTACAGCAGGATCGCGGCGGTCTGGCCCACGACGATGTCGCCGTCGACCAGGAAGGGTGGCGCGAATGCGGCGCGCGGGTTTTGCGGGTCGCCGAGGCGCTCGCACAGCGCGGCTTCGCCGCCGCCCCTGGAAGGCGGCTCGCGGGCGACGTCGACATAGGGGGCACCCGCCGCTTCGAGCGCGAGGCGAACGAATTCGCCGCGCCCCTGGATGGTGGGCCAGTAGTGAAGCTGGTAGGTCAAGGAAGGCCTCGCCTGGTAGTACGGAGACCCCGAGGATAAGGAGTAAGGAGGCCGGGTCCAAGGCCTCGACCGGGGCCGCGTCGACCGCGACGCCAGCACGCGTCCCTAGGGACGACGTGTATCTGACGACGGAATTAAAGAGCTAAAGTGACCCGTGCATCCCCCAGACGATCGCCAGGTCAAGCATGACGACCCTCCACCGCCACCTGTTCGCGCATGAGGCGTCGCGCCGCGTGCGCGATGTCGTCCTCTCGGCCACCGACGACCCGCAGACGCTCAGGGAGAAGTTCGCGCGCATCGTGCTGGACGAGATGTACCAGTTCGTCGGGCTGCTCGACGTCGACGGGATGACCCTGGAGATCAACCGGGCGGCGCTGGAGGGCGCGGGCATCCGACTCGACGACATCCAGGGCAGGCCCTTCTGGGACGCGCGCTGGTGGGCGGTGTCGAAGGAGACGGTGGCCGCGACACGCGAGTTCGTGCGACGCGCGAGCCGGGGCGAGTTCGTGCGCTGCGACACCGAGGTGTATGGCAGGGCCAGCGGCGAGGAGACCATCGTCATCGACTTCTCGCTGCTGCCCGTCAGGGACCAGGACGGCCGCATCGTGTTCCTGCTGGCCGAGGGCCGCAACATCACCGAGAAGAAGCGTGCCGAGGCCGAGATCGCTCGCAAGACGGAGGAATTGCAGCGCCTGCTCGACAAGGTGCGCCAGCTCGATCAGCTCAAGAGCGACTTCTTCGCCAACATCAGCCACGAGCTGCGGACGCCGCTGGCGCTGATCCTGGGGCCGGCCGAGACCATTCTTTCCAGCGGCAACAACCTCACCGATCTGCAGCGTCGCGACCTGAGCGTCATTCATCGGAACGCCGCGACGCTGCTCAACCACGTCAACGATCTGCTCGATCTCGCCAAGCTCGATGCGGGCAAGATGAGGCTGAACTACGCACGCATCGACCTCGCGCGCGCGGTGCGCCGGGTCGCGGAGCAGTTCCATGCGCTCGCGCCGCAGCGCCCGGTGGCCTACGTGATCGCGACGCCCGATGCGCTGCAAGCGGAAGTCGATCCCGAGAAGTTCGAGCGGGTGCTGCTGAATCTTCTGTCAAATGCCTTCAAGTTCACGCCGGCCGGCGGCCGCATCCGCTGCGCGCTGGAGCCCGGCACGAGCGATTCATTCGTGCTCAGCGTCCAGGACAGCGGTCCGGGCGTGCCACCCGCCATGCGGGCCGCGATCTTCGAGCGCTTCCGCCAGGCGCAGGAAGGCACCACGCGCGATGTCGGCGGCACCGGCCTCGGCCTGGCGATCGCCAAGGAGTTCGTCGACCTGCACCGGGGGACGATCGCGGTGTCGCAGGCGCCGGGCGGCGGTGCGATGTTCCAGGTGGAGATCCCCTCGCACGCCCCGGCCGGGTCCTATGTGCGCGAGCTGGAGGCGGCGGCCGGTCTTGAGCGGGAGCACCGCGCCATCGGGGACGCGATCGCGGGCCTGCAGCCGATCGACATCGAGGCCGAGACCCCCGAAGCGGCGGCACCGGACGACGACCGGCCCACGGTGCTGGTGGTCGAGGACAACGCCGACATGCGGCGCTTCATCACGGACGTGCTCGCGAGCGACTACCGCGTGGCCGCGGCCGCGGACGGCATGCAGGCGCTGGCGCGCGCCGAGGCCGATCCGCCCGATCTCGTCCTGACCGACCTGATGCTGCCCAAGCTCGGCGGCGATCGACTCGTCGCCGAGATGCGCAAGCAGCCACGCCTGATGCAGGTGCCGGTGCTGGTGCTGTCCGCCAAGGGCGACGAGGCGCTGAGATCGCGGCTGCTGGCTGAGTCGGTGCAGGACTACGTCACCAAGCCGTTCTCCGCCCACGAGTTGCGTGCCCGGGTGCGCAACCTCGTCTCGATGAAACGGGCGCGCGACGCGCTGCAGCGCGAACTGGCGACCCAGAACGAAGACCTGTCCCAGATGACGCGCCAGCTCATTGCCAACCGCCAGGCCCTGCAGCGCAACATGGAGGCGCTGCTGGAGTCCGAACAGCGGTGGCGGGCGCTGTACGAACACTCGCCGGTGGGCATCGCGCTGATGGACTCGAGCGGCCAGATCCGCACGACCAATCCCGCATTCCAGCGCATGCTTGGCTATTCGCGCGAGGAGATCCGCACATGCTCCCTGCTGAAGATCACGCCCGAGGAAGATCATGCCGTCATGCAATCGCGGGTCGCCGGGCTCTTCGCGGGCGAGGTCCGGGAGTACCACCTCCAGAGGCGCTATCAACACAAGGAAGGGCACGTCGTGTGGGCGAACACCAGCGTATCCATCATCCCTGCCTCGGGCCGCACACCCCGGATGCTCGTGGTCGTCGCCGAGGACATCACCGAGGGCAAGCGGGCGGCCGAAGCGCTGGCGAACGCGCAGAACGAGATCGCGCGCGTCTCGCGCGTCTCGACATTGGGCGAACTCGCCGCGTCGATCGCCCATGAGGTGAACCAGCCGCTGGCGGCCATCGTCGCCAACGGCCACGCCAGCCTGCGATGGCTGGATGCGCAACCGCCCAACGAAGGCGAGGCCGAGGCGGCGGTGTCGCGCATCATCAGGGACGCCAACCGGGCGAGCGAGGTGATCGCGAGAATCCGCGGCTTTCTCAAGCGGGGGGAGGTCCAGCACGCCCGGGTCGACGTCGAGGCCGTCATCGGCGAGGTGATCGACCTGGTGCGGGGCGAAGCTCGCGCGCAGGGCGTATCGCTGCGGCACACGCCGGCGCGCGACCTCCCCGCGGTGATGGCCGATCGCGTGCAGGTACAGCAGGTCATCCTCAATCTCGTGATGAATGCGCTGGAGGCAATGAGTTCGACCGAAGGGCCCCGGGTGCTCGCGGTGAGCGCGCACCGGCACGGCTCGGACACCCTGCTCGTCGAGGTCCGCGATACGGGCGCGGGCATCGGCACGGCGGATCGGGACCGCATCTTCGACGCGTTTCACACGACCAAGCCCGAGGGCATGGGCATGGGCCTGGCCATCAGCCGCTCGATCGTCGAGATGCACGGCGGGCGCTTGTGGGCGACGCCCAACGAGGACCGGGGGGAGATCTTCCGATTCACTCTGCCGATCGATCACGCATGAACCCCATCGTCCTGGTCGTGGATGACGACCTGTCCGTGCGCGAGGCGCTCAGCAGCCTGATCCGATCGGTCGGGCTGCGGGTCGAGACCTTCGCGTCCGCGCAGGAGTTCCTGGCCTTTCAGCGCCCCGATGCGCCCGCCTGCCTCGTGCTCGACGTGCGCATGCCCGGGCAGAGCGGCCTGGAGCTGCAGCGCGAACTCTCTCGGGTGAATAGCGAGATTCCCATCATCTTCATCACCGGCCACGGCGACATCCCGATGACCGTGCGCGCCATGAAGGCCGGCGCGGTGGACTTCCTGCCCAAGCCCTTTCGCGACCAGGACCTGCTCGACGCCATCGCGCACTCGCTGGAGCGGGACGAGGCGACACGGCGGCAGCGGGCCGAGCTGGGCGAGATCCAGGCCCGGTACGACACGCTGACCCCGCGCGAGCGGGAGGTGATCGACCTCATCATGCGCGGCATGCGCAACAAGCAGTCGGCCGCCGAGCTCGGCATCACCGAGATCACGGTCAAGGTCCATCGCCACAACGCGATGCAGAAGATGGCCGCGCGCTCGGTGCCGGCGCTGGTCGGCATGGTCGAGCGGCTGCGCCAGTCCAGGGGCGCCGCCCACCGCGCCTGAGCCGCCGCGCCCTGTCGGAAAGACCCACCGGTCTAAACCTAGGTGCGATGGCGCGCCGGTCGACCGCTCCTTACTCTTCACTTCACGCAACCCGGCGCGAGGTTGCGCAGCGAATCGACACAAGGAGACATCGATATGGCGGTTCTTGAGAGACTGGACTGGTACGACCTGGCCCGAAGCACCAACTGGACGCCGACCTACGTCGCGGAGTCCGAGTTGTTCCCCACCGAACTCTCCGGCGACATGGGCATACCCATGGCCGACTGGGAAAGCTACGACGAGCCGTACAAGCAGACCTACCCCGAATACGTGAAGGTGCAGCGGGAGAAGGACTCGGGCGTCTATTCGGTCAAGGGCGCACTCGAGCGCAGCAAGATGTTCGAGAACGCCGACCCCGGCTGGCTCAGCGTGATCAAGGCCCACTACGGCGCCATCGCGCGCGCCGAGTACGCCGCCGCGTCGGCCGAGGCACGCATGGCGCGCTTCGCGAAGGCGCCCGGCCAGCGCAACATGGCGACGATGGGCATGCTCGACGAGATCCGCCACGGGCAGATCCAGCTGTTCTTCCCGCACGAGTACGTCTCGAAGGATCGCCAGTTCGACTGGGCCTTCAAGGCCTACGACACGAACGAGTGGGCCATCATCGCCGCGCGCCACCTGTTCGACGACATGATGAACACGCGCAGCGCCGTGGGCGTCGGCCTGATGCTGACCTTCGCCTTCGAGACCGGATTCACCAACATGCAGTTCCTGGGCCTGGCCGCCGACGCCGCCGAGGCCGGCGACTGGACTTTCGCCAGCATGATCTCCAGCGTGCAGACTGACGAGTCGCGCCATGCGCAGATCGGCGGCGCGCTGCTTCCCATCCTGATGGCCAATGGCAAGAAGGCCGAAGCCCAGCGCATGATCGACATCGCCTTCTGGCGCTCGTGGAAGCTGTTCTCGGTGCTGACCGGCCCGATGATGGACTACTACACGCCGCTGGCCCATCGCAAGCAGTCGTTCAAGGAGTTCATGCTCGAGTGGATCGTCACGCAGTTCGAGCGTTCGATCCTCGACCTCGGCCTCGACAAGCCCTGGTACTGGGACCAGTTCCTCAAGGAGTTGGACGACCAGCACCACGGCATGCACATGGGCGTGTGGTTCTGGCGGCCGACCGTGTGGTGGAACCCCGCCGCGGGCATGACCCCCGAGGACCGCGCGTGGCTGGAGGAGAAGTACCCCGGCTGGAACGAGCGCTGGGGCCGGCAATGGGACGTGATCATCGACAACCTGCTCGCGGGCAAGCGTGAACTGACCTACCCCGAGACGCTGCCCGTCGTGTGCAACATGTGCCAGCTGCCGATCAACAACGCGCCGGAGAAGGTGGCCGACCATCCGCTGCAGCACAAGGGCCGCTGGTATCACTTCTGCTCCGACGGCTGCAAGTGGTGCTTCGAACAGGAACCCGAGCGCTACGAAGGCCACCTCTCGCTGATCGACCGCTTCCTCGCCGGGATGATCCAGCCGATGGATCTTGGCGGAGGCCTCAAGTACATGAGCCTGGCGCCGGGCGAGATCGGCGACGACGCCCACGGCTACGCCTGGGTCGAAGGCTACCGGAACCGCATCAAGGCCGCGGCCTGAGCGCGCAATTCTTCGTTCAACAGACATGCGGGTCGCGCATCGGGTGCGCGCCCGCGAGGAGACAACTGAATGGCACTTTTTCCATTGACCGCGAAGTTCCAGGGGGACTTCGTCCTGCAACTGCTTCCGGTGGACACCGAGAACAGCATGGACCAGGTGGCCGCCGCCGCGGCCCACCACAGCGTGGGTCGCCGCGTGGCGGCCCGGCCGGGCCACGTCATGCGCGTGCGACGGCAAGGCGCGAGCGAGCTCCTGGCGCGAAGCACCAAGGTGGCCGACGCCGGCCTGCTGCCCATGGAGTGCATCGAAGTGATCTGGGAGTCGGCCGCGGCCGGCCATTGAGAACCGCGGAGCATTTCKACATGGCATTCACCAAGATCTGCAGCCTGGACGACGTCTGGGAAGGCGAAATGGAATCCTTCGAGGTGGGCGGCATCGACGTGATCGTCGCCTGCATCGAGGGCGGCGACCTCAAGGCCTACCAGGCCGTGTGTCCGCACCAGGACATCCCGCTGATCGAAGGCAAGTTCGACGGCAAGACGCTGATCTGCCGAGCCCATCAGTGGGTGTTCGACGCCTGCACCGGCAAGGGCATCAACCCCGGCGACTGCCAGCTGGCGAGCTACCCCATCAAGATCGAAGGCAAGGACGTGTACATCGACACCGCGGACGTCGCGCCCTTGTTCGCCCACAGCTGATGCGGTACGCATCACACCACCCCCAGGAGACAGCATGAGCAACGCAATCACCGTCGAGCAGAACAACATGGTGGGCCCCGTTCTCCGCCAGGGCGAGGTGGCCAACGCCGTCGCCGAGGCGGCCGCCCTGGACAACCCCGGCAAGAAGGTCGCGGTGGACGACAAGGTCGCCTACATCCGCGTGCAGACCGACAGCGAAATGATCATCCGCCGCGCGACGATCGAGGAGATGCTGGGTCGATCCTTCGCCATGCGCGATCTCGAAGTCAACCTGTCGTCATTCGCCGGGCGCATCGAGACCGGGCCGGAACATATCCGGTTCTATTTCCAGAAGCACATCTGAGTCGGCCACGGCCCATTCATCAAGGAGACATTCATGAGCGAAGTCGAAGTCCTCAAGCCACTCAGGACCTGGAGCCACCTGGCGGGCCGCCGGCGCAAGCCGAGCGAATACGAGATCGTATCCGTCGGGCTGCACTACAGCGACCGTGACGAGAACGCACCCTTCGAGCTCGACCCCGACCTGTTCATGGCGCGCTGGTACAAGAAGTACCGCAACGCCAGTCCGCTCAGGCATGACGACTGGAATGCCTTTCGCGATCCCGACGAACTGGTCTATCGCACCTACAACATGCTCCAGGACGGGCAGGAAACCTACGTCTTCAGCCTGTTCGACCAGTTCAACGAACGCGAGCACGACAAGGCGCTGGAGTCCACCTGGGCAGGAACGCTGGCGCGCATCTACACGCCCGGGCGCTACCTGTTCCACACATTGCAGATGGCCTCGGCGTATGTGATGCAGATGGCGCCGGCCAGCACCATCACCAACTGCAACGCCTTCCAGGCCGCCGATTCGCTGCGCTGGCTCAGTCACACGGCCTATCGGACGAAGGAACTGTCGCTGACCCATGTCGGCAAGGGCCTGGGCACCGACGAGCGCCGTTACTGGGAGACCGACCCCGCCTGGCAGGGCATGCGCGAACTGATGGAGAAGGTCCTGGCCACCTGGGACTGGGGCGAGGCCTTCGTCGCCTTGAACCTGGTGGCCAAGCCGGCCATCGAGGAAGCCGTGCTGCGCAAGCTGGGCGAAGCCGGCCGCCACAATGGCGACACGCTGCTGGGCATGCTGACCGATGCGCAACTGCTCGACGGCGCGCGCCACCGGCGGTGGGCGGGCGCCCTGGCGAAGATGGCGAGCGCCGTGCCGGGCAATGCCGAGGTCATCAAGGGCTGGATCGCCAAGTGGGAACCGATGGCCGACCGCGCCATCGACCTGTTCGCCGCGGCCATTCCCGACGTGCCGAATGCCGCAGCCGACGCCAAGGCTGCCACGCGCGAGTTCCGCCGTTCGATCGGGCTCTGACATCCACCGATCGCGGGAGGCGACGGGCGTCGCCTCCGCGCGTCATCTGCAAGGTTCAACATGGTCGATCGAATCCGTATCGACGGGGGCGCTGTTTCCGTCGACCAGGCCCCTGGAGACACCGTGCTGCGCGCGGCGCTGCGCGCCGGGCTGGGCTTTCCCTATGAATGCAACTCCGGCGGTTGCGGCACCTGCAGGTTCGACTTGGTCGAGGGCCAGATCGATGACCTGTGGCCCGCCGCGCCGGGCCTGAGCGAGCGCGATCGCCAACGCCACCGCCATCTGGCCTGCCAGTGCCGCGCGGTTGGTGAAGTGGCCATCAAGGTGCGGCTGGGCGACGAATACGTGCCGCGCAAGAAGCCACGGCGCCGCGCAGCGCGCCTGGCCGGTGTGGCTGACATCACGCACGATCTGCGCGAGTTCCGCTTTGCGAGCGACATGCCCGCGGACTTCCTGCCCGGGCAGTTCGCGAGCCTGAAGCTGCCCGGCGTGCCCTCGGCGCGCGCGTACTCGATGTCCAACCTGCCCAACGCCGAGGGCGATTGGCACTTCCAGGCCAGGCGCGTGCCCGGCGGCCTGGGCACGACCTGCTTGTTCGACCAGCTTCGAACGGGGGATACGGTGGAGATCGATGGGCCCTATGGCCTGGCGTGGCTGCGTGAGGACAGCCCGCGCGACATCGTCTGCGTGGCGGGCGGATCGGGGCTGGCGCCGATGGTGTCCATCGCGCGCGGGGCGGCGGCGGCCGGTCTGCTGGCAACGCGCCAATTGCACTTCTTCTACGGCGCGCGCACCACGCGCGATGTGTGCGGCGAGTCGTTCCTGCGCGAGTTGCCGCAGGGCGCGTCGGCGATCCACTTCCACCCCGTCGTGTCGAGCCCGGAATCGGGCGAGACGCCGTGGCGCGGGGAGACCGGCTTCGTGCATCAGGCGGTCGTGCGGCAACTGGGTGGCGATCTTCCGAAGTACGAGTTCTATTTCGCCGGGCCGCCACCGATGACCCAGGCATTGCAGGAGCAATTGATGGTCAAGTCCCTGGTGCCGTTCCAGCAGATCCACTTCGATCGCTTCTTCTGAGCGGCAACGCAAGGTTTCACGCAGCCCCTCGCGGCCCAGGCCACGAGGGGCTTTTTGACGGCTTGCGATTGCTGCTTTCGTGAGATAGCATTCGCG
Organism: Variovorax sp. 01T432; assembly: GCF_056398605.1. Classification (NCBI taxonomy): domain Bacteria; kingdom Pseudomonadati; phylum Pseudomonadota; class Betaproteobacteria; order Burkholderiales; family Comamonadaceae; genus Variovorax; species Variovorax sp. 01T432. The sequence continues at coordinate 26,824 of NZ_JBFTPS010000014.1, read as the reverse complement.
TCGTGAGATTTTTGTCTCATAAAAATCACCTTAATGGACACGACCGCAAGGCACGCATTCTTGAAAGGACCCATTGCCATGCCACTCAACCCTGCAGAAATGGACCGCCGGCTCGACGAGCATTTCGGCTTCGAGGCCCGGGACGACGTCGCGGGCGTCCTGCACACCCTGGCCCCCGAGGTCGAGCACGACGTGGTCGGTTGGCCCACCGGGCCGAGCCGGGGCCGCGAGGCCGCCCGGCCGTTCTACGGAGCGCTGTTCGCCGACTTGTCGCACGGGCAGGTGAAGTCGTTGCGGCGCCTCTACGGCAATGGCTTCATGGTCGACGACTCCCTGTGGAGCGGCCGGGCGCCCGGGCGGCCGTTCGGGCTCGAGGGGCGGGGCCGGCCGTTGAGCTTCCGGCTGCTGCACATCATCGAGTTCTCGGACGACGCCCAGATCAGGCGCGAGAACGTGTGGGTCGACATGACGGCCATTGTTCGTCAGTTGCCGCAGGCCGTGCCCGAACCATGAGCGACATGGACCTGCGCCACCAGCAGAAGCAGCGCACCCGTCAGGCCCTCTTGCAGGCGGCGGCCGAGTTGATGTCGCGCGGCGGCCGGCCGACGCTGGAGGAAGTTGCCGCGCAGGCCCGGGTGTCCCGCGCCACGGCCTACCGTTATTTCCCGAGAGTCGAGGCGCTCTACCTGGAGGCCTCGATCGACGTCGACACGCCGGATGCCCAGCAGGTGCTGGCCGGCGCACCGGCGGCGAACCCGGTCGCGCGGCTGGAGCGCGTGGATGACGCGCTGCATGCGATGACAGTGGCCAACGAGGTGTCGCTGCGGCTGATGCTGGCGCAATCGCTGGAGCTCAGTGCCCGGGGCGAGACCGACGCGCAGTTGCCGGCGCGGCAGAACCGGCGCATGCCGCTGATCGAGGCCGCGCTCGCCCCGGCGAGCGACCGCTTCCTGCCCGCGGCGCTGAAGCATCTCAAGCATGCCCTGGCCCTGGTGATGGGCCCGGAGTCCGCCATCGTGTTCAAGGACGTGCTGCGGCTCGACGACGCCGAGGCACGCAAGGTCAGGCGCTGGGCCATTCGGGCCCTGGTCGCCGCAGCAGAAAGGAGCCAGTCATGAACCTTCTTCGCTCTCTCCATCTCGCGCCTCTTCGGAAGGGAGGCGCCGTCCTGGCCCTCGCCGGCGCAGCGGCCGCCGCCACCGCGGCACAGCCCGCCGCGGCGCCCGCCCGTGCCCTGCAACGGGGCCGCTACCTGGTCCAGGTGGCCGGCTGCAACGATTGCCACACGCCGAACTACGGCGCGAAGAATGGGCGAGTCGACGACCGCCTCTGGCTCACGGGTGACAGCGTCGGCTGGCAAGGCCCCTGGGGCACGACCTATGCCACCAACCTGCGGCTGCTTTTCGCCCGCATGAGCGAGCAGCAGTGGCTGCACCACGCGCGCACCATGGAGCCGAGGCCGCCAATGCCCTGGTTCAATGTCCGCGCGATGACGGACGCCGACCTGAAGGCCATCTATGCCTATGCCCGTTCGCTGGGTGCGGCGGGTACGCCGGCGCCTGCGTATGTGCCACCAGGCGGGAAGGCGGAAGGGCCGGTGGTGCGCTTTCCCTGAGTCGCAAGGAAAAGCTCGTGGTCAGGCTGGTCCGCTCACACCACGATGGCTCTCAAGCGGTGGGGCGACTTGAATTGCCAGACTGGGCAAACAAAAAGGCCGGAAGCTTCAAGAAGCTTCCGGCCTTGTGTGTGGTCCCGCCGCCAGGAATCGAACCTGGATCTCAGCCTTCGGAGGGCCGAATTCTATCCGTTGAAATACAGCGAGATGGGTGCTCCCAACGTGTCGGGTGCCTCGCATTATCGCTGATCACGCGCCGCTCGCCAGCGGCCGCGAAAAGCCCAGGCCGGCGAGGTAGACACGGAAGGTGCGGCGCCCCGTCGACACCAGGTCGAAGGCCTCCGGGTCGAGCAGCCAGTTCTGGATCAACCCCCCGATCAGCGCATGCAGGCCTTGCGCCGCGGTCGCCGCCGGAATCGGCAGCCCGATGCCCGCCCGGTGCGCCGCATGGAGCATGGCCTTCTCGAAGTCGATCACGCAGGCGTTGCGCGCCGCCAGGTGGCGCTGCTGCACCGATTCCATGTCGGGCGTGTATTCGACCTTGTGTGTCGCCACCTCGAACACGCGGCGGACCTGCGGGTCGGTCGTCATGAGCTTCAACGCCTCCACCATCACCCGTTCGACCTCGTCCATCGGATCGGCGTCGGCGCCGGCGTCCTGAACGCTCGCGGCCTGCAAGGCGGCTTCCAGCGGCAGCACCACGCGCTCCATCATGGCGTTGAACAGGGCCGCCTTGTCCTTGAAGTGCCAGTAGATGGCGCCCCGCGTCGCACCCGCCTTGTGCGCAATCTGCTGCAGCGAGGTCTGCGAGACGCCTTGCGCCTGGAACAGCACCTCGGCGGCATCGAGCAGGCGATGCCGAGTCTCCAGCGCTTCCTCCTTGGTACGACGAACCACCCTTGTCTCCTGTTTTGAATCAGACTGTCGCGGAATCTCGTCACTATACATGCATGAATGTATGTAAACTACCGGACTTCCCGATGGCCCGGTCCGCCGTGCTGCTTCTGGCACCGGTCGCGACCCAGCGCCGTCCCCCGTCCTCGCTTCAAAGGAATCGCATGCCCTTCCTGCATGTCTCGCGCCATTCGTTTCTTTCGCCGCGCCTGGCGGCCATTGCCGCCTCCTCGATCGTGGTGCTGGCCCTCGCGGCATGCGGCAAGAGCGATGCCCCCGCCGCACAGGGCGGGGGAGCAGGCGCCGCGCCGCCGCCGCCCGAAGTCGGCGTGGTGATCGCGACGCCGGGCGACGTCGGCCTGGTGACCGAGCTGCCCGGCCGGCTCGAAGCGACCCGCGTCGCCCAGGTGCGCGCCCGCGCGGCGGGAATCCTGCAGGAACGGCTGTTCCGTGAAGGCAGCGATGTGAAGGCCGGCCAGCCGCTGTTCCGCATCGATCCCGCACCTTACAACGCCGCCCTGCAAAGCGCCCAGGCCAGCCTGCAGCGCGCCGAGGCCAATGCGGCCCAGGCCAAGGCGCTGGCCGAGCGCTACAAGCCGCTGGTCGAGGCCAACGCCGTCAGCAAGCAGGAATACGCGAACGCGGTCGCGGCGCAGAAGGCGGCCGAGGCGGACATCGCCGTGGGCCGCGCCGCGGTCGCGACCGCGAAGATCAACCTGGGCTACGCAAGCGTGACGGCGCCGATCTCCGGTCGCATCGGCCGCGCGCTGGTGACGGAGGGCGCCCTCGTCGGCCAGGGCGATGCCACCGAGCTGGCCGTGATCCAGCAGATCAACCCGATGTACGTGAACTTCACCCAGTCGGCCACCGACGTGCTCAAGCTGCGGCGGGCCATGGAGGCCGGGCAGTTCAAGCGCGCCAGCGGAACCAACGCGGCCAGCGTGCGCGTGATCCTCGAGGACGGCACCGAATATGCGCTGCCCGGCAAGCTGCTGTTCTCCGACCTGACGGTCGATTCGACCACCGGCCAGGTCACGCTGCGCGCCGAAGTCCCGAACCCGAACGGCGAGCTGCTGCCCGGCCTCTATGTGCGCGTGAAGGTGGAGCAGGCGCAGGCCACCAATGCCATCACCGTCCCGCAGCAGGCGGTCACCCGCACCCAGCAGGGCGACACGCTCACCGTGGTCGGCCCCGACGGCAAGCTCGCCAAGCGCACGGTGAAGATCAGCGCGGCGCAGAACAACCAATGGGTGGTGCTCGACGGCCTGAAGGCCGGCGAACAGGTCATGGTGGACGGCTTCCAGAAGCTGCAGATGATGCCGCCCGGCACCGCCGTGAAGGCCGTGCCGTGGAAGGCGCCCACGCCGGCCGCCACGGCCGCCGCGCCCGCTGCCTCGGCCGCCGCCACGGCTCCGGCCGCGAAGCAGTAAGGAGCGCGCCCGCATGGCCAAGTTCTTTATCGACCGTCCGATCTTCGCGTGGGTGATTGCGCTGTTCATCATCGTGATGGGCGGCGTCGCGATCACGCAATTGCCGATTTCGCAGTACCCGCCGGTGGCACCGCCCGCGATCGTCATCAACGCGTCCTACCCCGGCGCCTCCGCCCAGACGCTGGAGGACAGCGTGCTGTCGGTGATCGAGCGCGAAATGAACGGCTCGCCCGGCCTGATCTACATGGAATCGGTGGCGCAGGCGGACGGCACCGGCACCATCACGATCAGCTTCCAGACCGGCACCAACCCCGACCTGGCCCAGGTCGACGTGCAGAACCGACTGTCGCGCGCAACGCCGCGCCTGCCGGCGGCGGTGACGCAACAGGGCGTGCGCGTGGACAAGTCGCGCACCAACTTCCTGCTGTTCACCATCCTGTCTTCGGACAATCCCGCGATCGACCCGATCGCGCTGGGCGACTACGCCTCGCGCAACGTGGTGCCCGAACTCCAGCGCGTGCCGGGCATCGGCCAGGCGCAGCTGTTCGGCACGGAGCGCGCCATGCGCATCTGGATCGACCCGGCGAAGCTGCAGGGCTACAGCCTGTCGGCGGGCGACGTGAACGCGGCCATCCGCGCGCAGAACGCGCAGGTGTCCTCCGGCACCATCGGCGATCTGCCGAACGTGCCGGGCCAGGCCATCGCCGCGACGGTGGTGGTGACGGGCCAGCTCTCGAGCGTCGAGCAGTTCGGCAACATCATCCTGCGCGCCAACACCGACGGCTCGGCCGTGCGGCTGAAGGACGTGGCGCGCATCGAGCTCGGCGGCCAGACCTATTCGACCTCGGCGCGGCTGAACGGCCAGCCGGCCGTGGGCATCGGCGTGCAGCTGGCGCCGAGCGGCAACGCGCTGCAATCGGCCAAGGCGATCCGCGACAAGATGACCGAGCTCGCGCGCTACTTCCCGCAGGGCGTGAAGTGGACAATTCCCTACGACAGCTCGCGCTTCGTCAGCATTTCCATCACGGAGGTGGTCAAGACGCTGCTGGAAGCCGTGGCGCTGGTGTTCCTCGTGATGTTCCTGTTCCTGCAGAACTGGCGCTACACGATCATCCCGACCATCGTCGTGCCGATCGCCCTCCTGGGCACCTTCGCGGTCCTGCTCGCGCTGGGCTTCTCGATCAACGTGCTCACGATGTTCGGCATGGTGCTGGTGATCGGCATCGTGGTGGACGACGCGATCGTGGTGGTCGAGAACGTCGAGCGCATCATGAGCGAGGAAGGCCTCTCGCCGCTGGAAGCCACGCGCAAGGCGATGCGCCAGATCTCCGGCGCCATCGTCGGCGTGACGGTGGTGCTGGTCTCGGTGTTCGTGCCGCTCGCCTTCTTCGCCGGCTCCACGGGCAACATCTATCGCCAGTTCTCGGCGGTGATGGTGGCCTCGATCAGCTTCTCGGCCTTCATGGCGCTGTCGCTCACGCCCGCGCTGTGCGCGACGCTGCTCAAGCCGGTGGAGGCCGGACACCACCACGAGAAGACCGGCTTCTTCGGCTGGTTCAACCGCGGCTTCACGCGCACGGCCAAGGGCTATGAAAGCGTCGTGGCGCGGCTGCTCAGGCGTGCCGCGCGCTACCTGGTGATCTACGTGGCGATCGTCGGCGCCGTGGTGCTGGTCTACCGCCAGCTGCCCTCCTCCTTCCTGCCGCAGGAAGACCAGGGCAACATCATCGTCAACGTGCAGCTGCCGCCGGGCGCGACCCAGGAACGCATGCTGTCCGTCATCCAGCAGGTCGAGGGCTACATCCTCAAGCAGCCCGAGGTGCAGAGCATGGTGGGCGTGCTGGGCTTCAGCTTCTCCGGCCAGGGGCAGAACGCGGGCCTGGCCTTCGTGACGCTCAAGGACTGGAAGGAGCGCAAGGATGCCGCCCATTCGGCCGACGCGCTGGCGGGCCGTGCCTTCGGCGCGCTCTCGGGCATTCGCGATGCGTTCATCTACCCGCTGAGCCCGCCGCCGATCCCGGAACTGGGCAACGCGAGCGGCATCACCTTCCGCCTGCAGGACCGCTCCGGCGCCGGGCACGAAGCGCTGATCAACGCGCGCAACCAGCTGCTGGGCATGGCGTCGAAGAGCAAGATCCTGACGCAGACGCGCCCGGACGGCCTGGAGGATGCGCCGCAGCTGCAGATCGACATCGACCGCGACAAGGCCAACGCGCTGGGCGTGACTTTCGACGCCGTCAACACGACGCTGTCCACCGCGCTCGGTTCGAGCTACATCAACGACTTCCCGAACCAGGGCCGCCTGCAGCGCGTGGTGGTGCAGGCCGATGCGCCCGCGCGCATGCAGCCGGAAGACCTGCTCAAGCTCAACGCGAGCAACACGCAGGGCAAGCCGGTGCCCTTGTCGACCTTCGCGACCACGAAGTGGGTCACGGGCGCGACGCAGACGGTGCGCTACAACGGCTATCCGGCGATCCGCATCAGCGCCAGCGCGGCGCCCGGCTACAGCACCGGCGCCGCCATGGCGGAGATGGAGTCGCTCGCGGCCAAGCTGCCGCCGGGCTTCGGCTACGAGTGGACCGGCCAGTCGCGCGAGGAAAAGCTCGCGGGCTCGCAGGCGATCATCCTCTATGGCTTCGCGATCCTGGCGGTGTTCCTGTGCCTGGCCGCGCTGTACGAAAGCTGGTCGATTCCGCTGTCGGTGATCCTGGTGGTGCCGCTGGGCGTGCTGGGCGTGCTGCTCGCGACCCTGCTGCGCTCGTATTCGAACGACGTGTACTTCCAGGTCGGCCTGATCACGATCATCGGCCTGTCGGCGAAGAACGCGATCCTGATCATCGAGTTCGCGAAGGACCTGCAGGCCCAGGGCAAGGGCGTGATCGAGTCGGCGCTGGCCGCGGCGCACCTGCGGTTCCGGCCCATCGTGATGACCTCGCTGGCCTTCGGCCTGGGCGTGCTGCCGCTGGTGCTGGCCTCGGGCGCCGGCTCCGCGAGCCAGCGCGCCATCGGTACCGGCGTGCTCGGCGGCATGGTGACCGGCACCGGGCTGGCCGTGTTTTTCGTGCCGATATTTTTCGTGGTCGTGCGCAGCTTCTTCAAGGGCAGCGAGCGGCAGCACGAGGCCGACAAGCGCCATGCGCAGGCCGCGGGCATCGAGGAAAGCCATGACTAATAAGAATTTGACCTCCGCCGCGCTGGCGGCAGCAACCGCGATGCTGATGGCCGGGTGCTCCTTCATCCCGACCTATGAGCGCCCCGCCGCACCCGTGCCGGCCAGCTACCCCGGCGCGCAAGCCCCGAACGCCGGGCAGCCGATGGCGTCGACCATCGCCTGGCAGTCGTACTTCACCGATCCACGGCTGGCGAAGCTGATCGAGACCGCGCTCGCCAACAACCGCGACCTGCGCGTGGCGGTGCTCAACATCGAGCAGGCCCGCGCGCAATTCCAGATCCAGCGCGCGGGCCAGTTCCCGACGCTCAATGCGAGCGTGTCGGGCACGCGCCAGCGGCCCTCGCTGCTGGGCACGGGCGTGAGCGAGAGCTACAGCGCCGGCGTCGGCGTCACGTCGTGGGAGATCGACTTCTTCGGCCGCATCGCGAGCCTGAAGGAAGCGGCGCTGGCGCAATACCTCGCCACGGAAGAAGCGCGCAAGGCCACCCAGATCAGCCTGGTCGCGGCCGTTGCCAACGGCTGGCTCACGCTGCTGGCGGACGACGAACTGCTCGATCTCACGCGCCAGACGCTGGCCACGCGCGAGGAGTCGTACAAGCTCACGCGCATGCGCTTCGACAACGGCGTGTCCTCGGAGATCGATTTCCGCCTGGCCGAGTCGCTGACCGAGACCGCCCGCGCCTCCTACGCCCAGCAGCAGCGCCTGCGCATGCAGGACGAGAACGCGCTGGCGCTGCTGCTGGGCGCGCCTGTGCCCGCGGATGCCACCGAAGGCGGCGCGCGCGGGCTCGACACCGCCAAGCCCATGCCGGAGTTGCCCGCCGGCCTGCCCTCGGACTTGCTGGGCGAGCGGCCCGACATTCGCGCCGCGGAGCAGCAACTGATCGCGGCCAACGCCAACATCGGGGCGGCGCGGGCGGCCTTCTTCCCGCGCGTCGCGCTGACTTCGTCGGTGGGCAGCGCCAGCAACGAGTTCTCCAACCTGTTCGCCAGCGGCACGAAGGCCTGGTCCTTCGCGCCGTCGATCACGCTGCCGATCTTCGATGCCGGGCGCAATCAGGCGGGGCTGGATTCGGCCCGCGCGGGCCGGGACATCGCGGTGGCGCAGTACGAGAAGTCAATCCAGGTGGCGTTCCGCGAGGTCGCCGACGCGCTGGCGGGCCGCGCGACGCTCGGCGAGGAGGTGCGCGCCCTGCGGGCGCAGTCCGATGCCGAAGCGGCGCGCTTCAAGCTGTCCGACCTGCGATATCGCAACGGCATCGCCAGCGGGCTGGACCTGCTCGATTCGCAGCGCTCGCTCTTCGCGGCGCAGCAGGCGACGGTGCAGACGCGCCTGCTGCAGCTGCAGAACCAGGTCACGCTCTACAAGACATTGGGTGGCGGCTGGGCCACGCGTTGAAGGCCACGCGGCGCCAAGAAAAGGGGCGCCCCCGGGCGTCTCTCTATAATCCCCGGTTGATTTCGAAAAGCCCCCCGAAGAGCCCCCGATACTGAGGACGCAATGAGCGACGACCCGCACTACCAGGCCACAGAAGATGCCCACACTGGCCCGATCAAGAACCCGAAGCAATTGCTCCTCGCGGTCTTCTTCTCGTTCATCGCCCCCATCCTGATCATTGTCGGCCTCGTCTCGTACGTGGTTTCGGGAACGCATCCCTCGGGTTCGGCTGAAGGCGACAGCATGGCGCTCTACGGCGTCTCGAAGGACACGCGTGACCGCGAGCTCGCCGAGCGCCTGCAGAAGGTCGGCTCCATCGAGATCCGCGACGCCAACCGCGCCCTCGCCACCGGCGAGACCGTGTTCAAGACGCAATGCATCACCTGCCACGGCACCCCGGGCATTCCGGTCGCGCCGCACTTTGGCGACGCCGCGGCCTGGGGCCCTCGCATCGGCCAGGGCTATGCAACGCTGCTGGAGCATGCGCTCAAGGGCAAGGGCGCGATGCCGCCTCAGGGCGGCGGCGACTTCGAAGACACCGAGGTCGGCCGTGCGGTGGTCTACATGGCCAATGCCGGCGGCGCCAAGTTCCCTGTGCCGGACCGCCCTGCCGCGGCAGGTGCGGCGCCAGAGGGCGCAGCCTCCGACGCCGCGGCACCGGCGAACGCAGCTGCCCCGGCCGCCGAAGCAGCCAAGTAAGCCCCCTCCGGGGCCGTCAGTCAAAGAGCCCGCACGCGGGCTCTTTTCATTTGGGGGCTCGGACTCAGCCGGCGTGCTTGTGGGCTTCGACCTGCGCCGCGGGGCTCGCGACGTAGCCGAAGCGCGCGGGCAGGTCTTGGGCGCGGACCTCGACAGGCGTCCAGCGTCCTTGCTCCACAGCCTCGGCCGCCGTGCCGACGTCCTGCGTATGGACCAGGCCGAGGCCGATGGGCGCGACCAGATAGAGCTTGCCCTCCTCGTCGAGCAGGCACTCCGAAACTTCCACGGCAAGGCCCGTGTGCGAGCTCACCGAGAAGTCCTCGCCCAGGCGCCAGATCCACGGAGCAGCCTCGAGTTCGACGTAGACGCGCTGCGGGCCGTTCTGGAAGAACCACTGGCCGCGCTCGTCATGCTCATAGTTGCGCTGGATGAAATCGATCAGCTTGTCGTGCCGCAGCATCGAACCCTTGGCGGTCGAGAACGGCCCGGCCGCCTGCGTGCGGTCGTCGCGCATGTACCAGTTGCCGCGCGCGTCCAGCCCGAGCCAGCCGTAGCAATGCGGAACGTTGGGCCACTTGACCAGAGCCTGCCTGACGATGTCATCCATGGGGGGCATTTTGCTCCCCCCCAGGCTTCGCGCACTTCGTGTCGCTTCGCCTACCCCCTGCCGGGGGCGGGCCGGCCGCTTCGGGCGGCCGGGCGCGGCGGCCCCTTGGCAAAGCGCTGCTGGCGGTGCTAGAGGTGCTGGTCGAGCCAGGCGCCTACGCGCTCAGGCATGCCGCGCACGTGGCCGGGTGGCGCGCCCAGCGGGAAGCCCACGTGGCCGCCGTGCGCGGGCTGCCACAGGGTGACATGCGCGCCGACCTCGTGCGGGCCCGGCAGGCTGGCTGCTGGAACGAAAGGGTCGTTGGTCGCGTTCACCACCAGCGCGGGAATGCGGATCGCATGCAGGTGCGGCTTGGCCGAACCGCGCGCCCAGTAGTCGTCGGTATCGCGAAAGCCGTGCAGCGGCGCCGTGAACACATTGTCGAACGCATGGAGGTCATGCGCCGCGATGAGCCTGGCGCGGTCGAACAATCCCGGGAACTGCGCCAGCTTGGCCAGGGCCTTGGGCTTCATGGTCGACAGGAACATGCGCGTGTAGACCAGCCGGTTGAAACCGCGTCCGATCGCCGCGCCGCCGGCCGCCAGGTCGAGCGGCGCGGAGACCGAGGCGACGGCGCTCACCAGCTTCGAGGCTTCTTCTCCGGCCTCTTCGGCCCAGCGCAACAAGGCATTGCCGCCCAGCGAGACGCCCGCGGCCAGCAGGCGCCCGCCGCCCGCCGCGTCCCGCCGCGCACGCAGCCTGCCGAGGACCCAGGCGATTTCCTCGAAGTCGCCCGAATGGTAGGCACGCGGCGCCAGGTTGATCTCGCCGCTGCAGCCGCGGAAATGCGGCACGGCGTAGTCCCAGCCCTTGGCCAGCGCGAACGCGGCGAAAGCCTCGGCATAGTGGCTGCGCGACGAACCCTCGAGCCCGTGAAAGAGCACCAGCAGCGGCTTCGGCCCCGCCCCCGGGGCATCGACGAAATCGACATCGATGAAGTCGCCATCCGGCGTGTCCCAGCGCTCGCGCCGGTAGGCCGGCGGCGCGCCCTCCGCGCGCTTCGCGTAGAGCGCCGGCCAGATGGTCTGGAGATTGCCGCCCGGCAACCAGAGAGGCGCGACGTATTGCATCAGTGAAGCGTCTGAGGCCCCTCGCTGGCGTCGCCGGCTTCATGCACCGTGCCCGGACTCGCATGGTGCGCAACCATGCGCCAGCCCTGCGCTGTCTTGTGATAGACGTTGGTCGCCAGCACGAAGGCATGGCGCGGTCCTTCGGAGGTCAGCACCTCGACGCGCTCGAGCACGTTGTGCACCGCGCTCGCGATCGATTCGACCTTGCGCACGCGCGCGGGCGTGGCGCGGATGGCGCCATTGGAGAACATGTGCTCGAAGGCGGCGCGGATGGCTTCCTGGCCCACCAGCCGTGGGCCGCCGGGGTGGACACAGAACACTTCTTCCTCGTCGGCCCAGCAGCCCATCAGCGCGTCGATGTCGCCACGTTGCAAGGCTTCGTAGAAAGTCGTTTCGACTTCGTCGGCGGTGCCGCCGAGAGTGGCGGCGCGGAGTTTGGTCTTGGTGGACATGGGAAATGCTGCCGGGAGAGTGCCGATTTTGCATCCAGCTCGGGTTTGCGTACGACCTATCGGGGAGACACGGCCAGCCAGCGCTCCACCACCGTGCGCAGTTCGCCCTGCGCCGCCCGCCACACCAGCTCCGGCGCGGCCACGTGGACGCCGGGCGGGGCGACGCGCAGCGCGACATCGACCATCTCGGCCACCCTGGAGGCGCGCACCGGCTGCTCGCTCGTGGGCACCATGAAGCGCGTGATGGACAGCATCCACGCCGCCAGCCGCTCGGCCGGGTTGGCAAAGCGGGCCTCGGCCGGCTTCTGCGCCGACCGCACGAACAGCACCCGTTCGAAGCCCAGCGCGACCACGGCCTGCTCGTCGAGGTTGGCCAGCCCGCGCTTCAAGGCCTCGGGCAGGCTTCCTTGCGCGTGGGGCTGCACGACGGCCAGCGTGCGCACGCAGCAAGCGCGCAGCCAGCCCGCGAGGGCCGGCAGTTGCGCCGGCTGCGGCGTCCACAGGGCGCGCTCGCGGTCGTAGTAGAGGCGGGGGGGCTCGAACAGGACCAGCGCGGTATCGGCCTCGACCCGCGGCCACTGCGCAATGGCGGCGGCCGGCACCTGCACGGTCTCGACCCCGGGCAGGCCATCGCGAATGGGCTCGCGCGCGAGCACGCGCGTATGGGCGAAGCGGTGCCTGCCCGCGAGGCGCCGCACCACTTCCTGGCCGAGCGCGCCGGTCGCGCCTGCGATCAGCAGCGTCCCCGCCTCGGCCGCGCCCGCCGGGAGCGGCGCCGCGGGATGGATCGCGCCCTGCAGCGCATGGAAGGGATCGACGGCCATGCAACTATGCTACCTTTGCCGACTACGCAACGAGGATCTTCGATATGGTGAAACGCTGGCTCTTGATCATCCTGGCCGCGCTGTCGCTCTCGGGCTGCGGCTACAACGACTTCCAGCGCCTCGACGAGGCCAGCAAGTCGGCCTGGAGCGAAGTGCTCAACCAGTACCAGCGACGCGCCGACCTGGTGCCGAACATCGTCGCCACGGTCAAGGGCGAAGCCAATTTCGAGCAGGAGACGCTGACCCGCGTGATCGAGGCGCGCGCCAAGGCGACCTCGATCCAGGTCACGCCCGAGACGCTCAACAACCCCGAGGCCTTCAACAAGTTCCAGCAGGCCCAGGGCGAGCTCTCCAGTGCGCTGTCGCGCCTGCTGGTGGTCTCCGAGCAGTACCCCAACCTCAAGGCCAACCAGGCCTTCCGCGACCTGCGCGTGACGCTCGAGGGCACCGAGAACCGCATCACGGTGGCGCGCAACCGCTACATCCAGACGGTTCAGGAATACAACGTGCTGGCGCGCAGCTTCCCGACCAACATCACGGCCAAGGTCTTCAGCTACGCGCCCAAGCCCAATTTCAGCGTGCAGAACGAAGCGCAGATTTCCACGCCGCCGACGGTCGACTTCAGCGCGCCGAAGAAGTAGCGCCCCTTGGCCCCGATGATGGCCGCCTGCCTCCGCCGCGCCCTGACAGCCGTCTTCCTGATGGCGGTCGCGCTCCTGGGCGCGCAGGCCCAGGCGCTGCTGCCGGTGCCCGCTCTCGATGCGCGGGTCATCGACCAGACCGGCACGCTCGATGCGGCACAGCGCCAGGCGCTCGACGCCAAGCTCCAGGCCTTCGAGCAGAAGAAGGGCTCGCAGATCGTGATGCTGATGGTCGCGACCACGCAGCCCGAAGACATCGCGAGCTACGCCAACCGCGTGGGCAATGCCTGGAAGATCGGACGCAAGGAGGTCGGTGACGGCATCCTCGTGGTGGTCGCCAAGAACGATCGCAAGATGCGCATCGAGGTCGCCAAGGCGCTCGAGGGCGCGGTGCCCGATCTCGCGGCGGCGCACATCATCGACGAGGCCATGAAGCCGCGCTTCCAGCAGAACGACTTCGCCGGCGGGCTGGACGCGGCGGCCGACCAGCTCATCGCACGCGTCAACGGCGAAGCGCTGCCGGAGGTCGATGCCCACGGCGGGAGCTTCGATCAAGGCACTTCCCGCGGCGGATTCAACTGGCAGGACCTCGCCATCTTCCTGTTCATCGCCGTGATGGTCGGCGGCCCGATCGCGCGCGCCATCCTGGGCAAGATCGCCGGGTCGCTGGCGCTGGGCACTGTCATCGGCGTGCTGGCGATGCTGCTGACTTCCAGCATCGTCGTCGCCGTGCTCGCGGGGATGGCCGCCTTGCTGTTCACGCTGCTGTCCACGGCCTTCGGCAGCGGCGTGGGCCATCGCGGCGGTGGAGGGCTCGGCGGATTCGGCGGCGGCGGGTGGGGCGGCGGCGGATCGTCGTCGGGCGGCGGGGGCTTCAGTTCCGGCGGCGGCGGCAATTTCGGCGGCGGCGGCGCCTCGGGGAACTGGTAGACATGGCAAGCCTGCTCTCCCGTTTCGCGCGCCTGTGGCGCCATCGCTGGCTCGACGAGGCCGATGTCCGCCGCGCGCTGCCGCCGGCGGCCCTCGAGCGGCTCGCGCGCCGCGTCGGCGCGAGCGAGCGGCGACACAGCGGGGAGTTGCGCATCTGCATCGAAGCCGGCCTGCCGCTGTCCTACCTGTGGCGCGGCGCGACCGCGCGCGAGCGCGCAATCACGCTGTTCGGCAAGTTGCGTGTGTGGGATACCGAGCACAACAACGGCGTGCTCATTTACCTGCTGCTGGCCGAACGCGCGATCGAGATCGTGGCGGATCGCGGCATCGACGCGCGCGTCGACGCCGAGCAATGGAGCGCGATGGCGCGGCGCATGGGCGCGGCCTTTCGCGAAGGCCGCTTCGAGGACGGGCTCACGCTGGCGCTGGAGGAAATGTCGGCGCTGCTGGTCGCACACTTTCCACTGGCCGACGGCGAGCCCAACCGCAACGAACTGCCGGACGCGCCGGTCGTCTTCTGAAGGGACGGGCGACGCGGGCGCTTGTCAGAGATCCTGCGCGTCGAGCAGGCGCCGGTTCACGGCATGGGCCGCGTCCAGTTCGGACTGCAGGGCGCGCGTGACCTGCGACAGCGTGCGCAGCCGCCGGTTGCCTTCGCGCAGCCGCTCGGCAAGGCCCTTGGAAAGACCCAGCATCAGGCGGGCGGCCGCGCCCGGGTGCGCATCGACCAGCTCGATCAGGGCGGCTCGCGACAGCACGCCGAGCTTGACATCTGTCAGCGCCGTGCAACTTGCGGAACGAGGTCCACCATCGATCACGCCCATTTCGCCCAGCAGGCTTCCGGGGCCGATGACCGAGATCACCGACTCCTCGCCCGGCATGCCGGTGCTGTGGACGGCGCGCAGCTGGCCTTCGAGCACCAGGACCATGTAGTCGTTGTCGATCGCGTCGCCCTCCTCGAACAGGAGCGTGCCGGCCACCAGGCGCACCGGCCGCATGGCGTCGACCACGGTGCGCGCCTCGTCCCGCGCCATGGCGGCCAGCGGCGCGGCCTGGGCCAGCAGCGCCATGGCATGCGCGCGCAAGTCGATGCCGGAATGGACTTCACCAGAATATTGCATGCGGCATTTTCATCGCGAGAATGCTTCAGGAACGAGGAATTGAGGCTTCTTCCAGTTCATATACTCCCCCGCGCATCGAAGGCCGCCAGCCGCGCGACATCCAGCGCGCGTTGTGCCGGCGACCACGCCCATCGATGGGTTTCCATGGGCTTGTTGCGCTTTGGTTCTGGTCAGGGAGTTTGGAAAATTGAAGTTCTTTCACGGAGTTCGCGCAGCGCTGTTCGCAGCCGCTGCAGCAAGTATTGGCATGGGCGCGCGCGCGGAGGTCACCAACGTGCCTCATGGCGGCATCATCGCGTCGCACAGCGGCAAGTGCCTTGCCATCGAAAACGCTTCGCGCGCCCCTGGCGCGCGAGTTGTTCAAGCCAGTTGCGATGGCAGCGATGCCAGGCGGATGCAACTGCGGCCCACGGGTGACGGCTACCACGCACTCCAGGCGCGCCATTCGAGCTCGTGCCTGAGCGTCTGGCGGGCCTCGACGGACCCGGCCGCGCAAGTCGTGCAGGGCGCCTGCGACGCGCCCGATGCCACGCAGTGGATGCTGACGGCGCAGAACGGGGGCTACACACTCAAGGCAAGGCACAGCGGAATGTGCCTCGATGTGTATGGAGCCGCGCGCACGGACAGCACGGGCCTGATCCAGTACCCTTGCGCGGGCAGCCCCAATCAGGTCTTCCACTTCGAGCACAAGGTGTTCGGCGAGACGACGCCCTTCGCGATCATGTCGCGGGAAACCGGCCAGTGTGTCGATGTCGCGAGTGGCAGGCCGGCGGTCGCGGCGGCGGCCATCCAGTCCGGCTGCAACGGCGGCGGAAGCCAGCAATGGCTGGCACAGAACGCCGGCGGCGGCAAGCTGCGCCTGGTCTCTCTGGGCAGCGGCATGTGCCTCGACGTCGAGGCTGCGTCGAGGGTGCAGGGCGCCGCGGTGATCCAGTACCCATGCCACGCCGGCGGCAATCAACAGTGGCGACTGCGCGAGATCGGCGATGCATGGCGCCTGGTGTCCGAGCACAGCGGCATGTGCCTGGCCCTGGACGAGCTCACGCGACCGAAGCAGTTCCGCGATGCCGGCACGAGGCTGGTTCAGGCCCACTGCACCGACAGGGACAAGCACGACAGGTGGACGCTGCACGTGCCGACACTGCCCGGGCAGTGGTCGAGCCCGGTCAAGACGGACGTCAACGCCGCCGCGGCGGCACACCTGCCCGACGGAAAGATCCTCACCTGGTCGGCGGCAGGCAAGTTCTATTTCAACGGGGGTGGCGGCAAGACCTACACCGAAGTGCTCGATCCCGTCTCCAGGTCCGGATCGACCTATCTGATCGCCGACACGGGGCACGACATGTTCTGCCCCGGCACGGTGATGCTGCCGGACGGCCGCATCCTGGTGAACGGCGGCAGCGACAGCAACAAGACGAGCATCTACGACCCGGTGACCGGCCGTTGGTCCACCGCGGCGCCGATGAACATCGGCCGCGGCTACCAGGGCAGCGTGATGATTCCCGACGGCACCGCCTTCACCCTGGGCGGATCCTGGAGCGGGGGTTGGGACAACAAGATCGGCGAAGTGTGGTCGGAGAGAAGCGGCTGGACATTGCGCCGCGGCATTCCCGCCGGCAACGTGGCCACGGCCGATGGGCGCGGCGTCTACCGTGCCGACAACCAGCTGTGGCTGCAGGTGCTCAGCGGCGGCCGGCTCCTGCACGCGGGGCCCAGCAGGCAGATGAACTGGATCGACGTGACGGCCAACGGCGGCAATGGCAGCATCGTGTCGGCCGGCTTGCGCGGCGACGATGCCGACAGCATGAACGGCAGCCTGGCGTACTTCGGCACCGACCGCATGCTCAAGACGGGCGGCGCGCTGAACTACGACAACGCCCATGCGACACGATCGGCACAGCTCATCGATGCCGGCAATGGCCTGAAGGTGGAGCGCGTCGCGCCCATGGCCTATGCGCGCGCCTTTCACAGCAGCGTGGTGCTGCCCACGGGCCATGTGATGGTGCTCGGAGGCCAGACGTTCGCCGTTCCCTTCAGCGACGACAACTCGATCCTCGTTCCCGAGATGTGGGATCCCGTGACGCGGGTCTTCGAGCGCATGCCCGCCATGGAGACGCCTCGCAACTACCACAGCGTGGCGCTGCTGCTGGCCGACGGGCGCGTCTGGACCGGCGGGGGCGGCCTTTGCGGCGCCTGCAACACCAACCATGCGGACTACCAGGTGCTCACGCCGCCCTACCTGCTCAACGCCGACGGCACGCCCGCGGCCCGGCCCGGCATCCGGACCGCCGGCCTGCCGGCAAAGGTCGGCGGAACCCTCGGCGTGACGGCCAGCGAGCCCATTCGCGAATTCGCGTTGATCCGGCTGTCCTCCGCGACGCACACGGTCAACAACGACCAGCGCCGCATCGCACTGGCGGCCACCAGCCAGGACGGCACGAACTACACGCTCCAGTTGCCGGGCGACCCCGGCGTCCTGCTGCCCGGCAACTACATGCTGTTCGCGATGAATGCCAAGGGCGTGCCGAGCGTCGCCCAGACCGTCAACATCGCCGCACTGTGAGAGGCGCGACTTGCCGGCCGCGGATGCTGCGCCTGACGGTGCTGCTGTTCTCGGCGTCCTGCTCGCTCGCGGGCCTCGCACAGGACCGCGCGCACGGCGCGGCGCTCTACAACGGCGCCGCGACGCTCAAGGGACGGCTCGCCGGGCATTCGACCGACATGCCGCCCCATGTGCTGGCCTGCGCCAAGTGCCACGGCGACGACGCGCGGGGGCCGGAGCGCATCGCGTCGTCCTCCTCCGGCCTTGCGCCTCGCCTGGAGGGAGGCTGGCTCGGCGAACTCCAGTCGCGGCGCAACGGCCCCCCGACCTCCTACGACCTGCCTGCGTTCTGCCGCACCCTGCGCACCGGCATCGACCCGGCACAGATTCAACTGCCATCGCGCATGCCGCGATTCGACCTGACGGACAAGGAATGCGAGCACCTGTGGAGCTACCTGAACACCCCACCCGCCCCGGCGCACTGAAGGCCAGCGGCGCCGGGCTGCGCCGACGCACCTTGCTGGGGGCGGGCATGACGCTGGCGGCGAGCGCGGGCCTCCAGCCTCCCGCGTCGGCGCGCGGCCTCGGCCCCGTGCAGCCGCCGCTGCCCGTGCCTTCGCTGCCGGCGACGCTGGCGGACGGCCGCCGCGTCGACCTTCGGCGCTGGCTGCCCGGCAAGGTCACGGCGCTTCAATTCATGTTCACCACCTGCAGCAGCACATGCCCGCTGCTCGGCGCCGTGTTCGCGTCGACCCAGCAGCAACTGCGCGACCTGGGCCGGCAGGACATGCGGCTGCTGTCCGTGAGCGTCGACGCGCTGGGAGATTCGCCGCAGCGGCTGCTCGAATGGCTGCGCAAGTTCGGCGCCGGCGCGTCCTGGCATGCCGCGTTGCCGGAGGCGAACAGCAGCGCCGCGCTCGATGCCCTGCGCACGCTGGGTTCCGGGGCTGCCGAGCGGGACCGGCATGAGGCGGGCATCCTCTTGTTCGACGAGAAGGGCCGCCTGGCTTATCGGCTCGATGAACTGCCGGATTCGCGCGTGCTGACGCAGGCGATGGTGCAGATCGCGACTTCCTGAGCCGCTCGCGGCATCGTGAACTTCGCATCGGTGTTCGAGTGTTCGCCGACGCGAATGGCGCCATGGGGGACAAGCCCCAAAGTCCCCGCTGGACGTCCGCCATTCACTGTTATCCACGAATTCACGATGGAGTCATTCACATGAGAGCAATCGGTCCCCACAGCCCCTTTCAGGACATTCGCAGCGCGTCGCAGACCGCGTCCTCGCCGGGAGGCCCCGACGTGAGCGGCAGCCGATCGGCGCGGGACGGCGAGTCCGACGCCTCCACGCCGGCCGGGTCGCCGTCCAACGAACTGGCGGGGCTGCTGCCTCGCAACAGGGGCGCCGTGCGCGCGTCGGCAAACGATCGCGCGCAGTCGCTCCCCACATCCTCGCTCGGCCTGTCCCCGGCTGAGCTTCACCGCGCCCAGACCAACCTGGCGGCGCAGTTCGAAGCCTCCGTGCAGTCGATTCCGCAATCGCTGGAGATCGATCTCAGCGGGCATGGCGAGCCGTTCAGCAACATCAACAACGTCACGCAGATCAGGAACAATCCGGCGCTGCGAACGACCAGGGATTGCCTCGAATTCGTCTTCAGCTGCATTCGAAACGAAAGCAACGCGGACGAGATCGACAAGCTGATCCATCAGCAGAACCAGACGCTGCTCGACAAGGGCATCGACACCAAGGACAAGCTGTGCGACATCTTCAACGCCGCCCGGCGCCGAGACCTGGCCACCGGCGCGGCCAATGGCATGGTGTCCGGATTCGCGTTCAACCTTTCCAGCCTCGCCATCAACGAGCAGGGCGCGGGGATGCTCGTTTCATCCGTGGGCGGCACGACGCCCGCCCACATGGCGGCCGTGGGCGCGGGCGCGGGCTTCGGGCTCTCGGTGGCCGATGTCGCGAGCGGACCGGCGGCCAAGAAGACTTTTCTGCGCGCCTACTTCACGAGGCCCGAGGACGATCTCCTGCCCCCGAGCCTTCTGGAGGCCCGGGAGAAGTCACAGCACACCATGAACAGCCTGGGACGCGACCTGGCGCTCGGCTTCATGGGCACCTATGGGGGCCGGAACGTGGGCCGGTACCTCATCGAGGCCGGTATCGTCGCGGGCAAGGGCGACAGGGCCCTGGCGGCGACGGTCGACAATGCCCTCGATGTGGGGGGCGGCATGGTCGCCTCCATGGCATTCAAGGTGTACATGCAGGCCCGCGACCAGACGGCAGGACGGGCCGGACTCCATCACTTCTGCGGACGCAAGGACCTCGCGGAGTGCATCGATGCCCTGCAGGCGCCCCTGGCGACGCAGGCCCTCAACGTGGGCAAGCGCTGTGTTTCGCACCTGGTGAATGCGGTGACGCAACTCCCCGGAGGAATTCGCGACGCCTTGACCACGGCTGACGGATGGACGTCTCATCTCGTGTTGACGGCGGGCTTCAGCGCGGTGCTCGCGGCGCAGGCGGCCATCAAGAGCGCCATTTCCCCGGCGAAGGAAGCCGCGGCGGCGCTGACGACGCCCTCGGGACTCGAGTTGACGAGTGCGGCGCTGCAGGAGGTCCGGTCCGGATTGACGACCGACCAGATGGCCATGCTCGCGGCCGACGGCGTGACCAAGCTTGCGACGCTGCCGGCGCTCTATGCGGCCTACGGGCAGGCGATGGCGTTCGTGGCTTTCGATGGACCGAACACCACCAACTGGCCCTACCCGTACACCCCGAAGCAGCTCGCGGACGCCGCTGGCGTGGAAATCGAGCGCCGGCGGGGAACGCCCGTGGTCATCGAGATGCCGCCGGACATTCTCGATGAAGTCGGTATCGAGATGTCCGACCTGGCGCCGGCATTCGATGCGAGCCCGCGGATGCGGTCGACCACGATGTGAGCGTTGCTCGCCCCCAGGCCGCGCGCATCACCATGACGTCCATTTGGACTTGCTCTTCGCGGATGCCACCGTGCGCTCGATGAAGCGCACGCCGCGCGCGCCGTCTTCCACGCGCGGGTAGTCGGCGGCGAGCGGGTCGGCCTTCCTGCCCTCGACGCGTGCGCGTATATCTGCCGCGACGCCGCCATACACATTCGCGAAGGCCTCGATGAAGCCTTCCGGATGTCCGCTCGGCAACCGACTCGCGCGACGCGCCGAGTCGCACAGCCACGGCGCGCCGCGCGTGAGGATGCGCCGGGGGCCGTCGTGCGGAAGGTGCGTCAATTCGCTGGGCTGCTCCTGGCGCCACACCAGTGTGCCCAGCGTGCCTGACACGCGCAGGCGCAGGTCGTTTTCCAGGCCGGTGTTGACCTGCGATGCGATGAGCACGCCGCGCGCGCCACCGCGAAAGCGCAGCAGCAGGCTGCCGTCGTCGTCCAGCGGCCGTCCGGGCACGAGGGAGCTCAGGTCGGCGCAGAGGCTCTCGATCTCCAGGCCGGTGACGGTGGCGACCAGGTTCTCCGCGTGCGAGCCGATGTCTCCGATGGCACCGGCCGCGCCGCTGCGTGCCGGGTCGCTTCGCCATTCGGCCTGCTTGTTGCCCTCGCCTTCGAGCCGCGTCGCGAGCCAGCCCTGGTTGTATTCGACGACCACCTTGCGCACCTCGCCGATGTCGCCCGAGCGCACCATCTCGCGCGCCTGGCGGACCATCGGGTAGCCGGTGTAGTTGTAGGTCACGCCGAAGACGGTGCCCCGGGCGGCCACGGCGGCGACGAGCGCGTCGGCCTGCTCGCGGGTGTGCACGAGCGGCTTGTCGCACACCACGTGGAAGCCCGCGTCGACGAAGGCCTGCGCCACCGGGTAGTGCACATGGTTCGGGGTGACGATCGACACGAAGTCGATGCGCTCGCGCGGCGGGCGCTTGAGTTCGTCGTCCAGCAGGTGCCGCCAGTCGGCGTGGTTGCGATCCTCGGCGAGGAACAGGTCGCGGCCCGAGGCCAGGGCCTTCTCGGCGCTCGACGACAGCGCGCCGGCGACGAGTTCGATCTGGCCGTCGAGCGCGATCGCACTGCGATGCACCGCGCCGATGAAGGCATCGCGCCCGCCGCCCACCATGGCGTAGCGCAGTTTTCGAAGTGGGGTATCGGTCATCTCGGTGCGACGAACAGGCATCGCCATCTCCTCGGCAAGGAAGTAAGAACGGCCACCTCACCAGCGTGTTCGCGCAAGACACCGCGGATCCGGCTGCGCCGGTCCGCCGGTGTTGCCCCCTGCAAGGGGGAAGGCGAAGCGACACGAAGTGCGCGAAGCCTGGGGGTGTGCTTAGAACGGCGAATCGGGGTGGTAGAAGTCCTTGGCGTTGTCCTTGGTGATCAGAACCGAAGGGATGATCGTCGTCGCCGGCAGCTTCTCGCCCTTCAGACGGGCTTCCGCCGTGAGCTTGATCGCGTCGTAGATGAACTTGGGCGAGTAGCTCACGTCGGCATCGATGCGCTTGTCCTTGCCGTCGATGATGGTCTTGACCATGCCCTTGGCGCCCGCGCCGCCGAACACGATCTTGATGTCGTCGCGCTTGGCCTGCTCGATGGCCTTGAGCACGCCCACCGCCATGTCGTCGTCGGCCGCCCAGATGGCGTCGATGTTCTTGAAGCGCGTCAGGTAGTCCTGCGTCACCTTGAAGGCATCGTCGCGGTTCCAGTTCGCGTACTTGGCATCGAGGAGCTTGATGTCCGGGTAGTTCTTGAGGACGGCGTTGAAGGCATCCATGCGCTCGTTGTCCAGCGTGGTCGCGATGCCGCGCAGCGCCACCACGTTGCCCTTGCCGTTGAGCTTCTTCGCGATGTACTCGGCCGGAATCCTGCCGAAGGCCGTGTTGTCGCCGGCGACATAGGCGTCCTGCGCGCTGGTGTCGGTGAGGCCGCGGTCGACCACCGTGACGTAGGTGCCCTTGGCCTTGACCTGGGCGACCGGCTTGGTGAGCGCGGCGGATTCGAAGGGGAAGACCACGAGCGCGTTGATCTTGGTCACGGTCGAGAGGTCCTGCAGCTGGTTCGCCTGCTCGGGCGCGTTGGCCGCCGTCTTGATGGTGATCTTCAGGTCCTTGTGCGCCTTCTCGAGGTCCTTCTTGGCCTGGTTGGCCCAGTAGTTGATGCCGCCCATGAAGCTGTGCGTCGCCGCGGGAATCGATACGCCGAGGTTGACCGGCTCGTCCGCCAGGGCCTGGGAGGCCGGGAGCGCCGCGAAGGCGGCGGCGATGGCGGTCAATGCAAGGCGTCGGTTGATGGAAGTCATGCGGTTTGTCTCCTGTTGTGAAAGCGATGGAACGGGAATGAAAGCGGAACGGGCGGCGGGCGCCGGGAGGTCGGTATTTCAGCGCCGCCCACGTTGAAGGAATGCCACGACGATGATCACGATGCCCTGCACCGCGGCATTCAGGTACACGCTGATGATGCTGGTGAGGTTCAGGATGTTGCTGATGACCGAGAGCAGGATGGCGCCGATCACCGTGCCGGTGACACTGCCCGCCCCACCCTTGAGCGCGGTGCCGCCGACGATGACGGCGGCGATGGCTTCGAGCTCCCACAGCAGGCCGGTGGTCGGCGAGGCCGAGCCGAGCCGCGGCACGTAGAGCAGGGTCGCGATGCCGACGCAGACACCGAGCAGCACGTAGGTCATGATCTTCACGCCGTCCACGCCCACCGCGGCATAGCGCGCGACCTGCTCGTTGGAGCCGATGGCCTGCACATAGCGCCCATAGGCCGTGCGGTTGAGGATCACGCCGCCGATCACCGCGACAACCAGGAACACCCACACCGGAATGGGAATGCCCAGCAGGCTCGCGTAGTAGACCGGCGCGTAGAGATCCGACAGTTCGTTGTCGAGGGTAAGCGCCCCGCCGTTGGCGAAGTAGGTGAGGTAGGCGCGAAAGATCCCGAGCGTGCCCAGGGTCACGATGAAGGGCTCGATGCGGCCCTTGGTGATGAGCAGGCCGTGCGCCAGTCCGAAGACGGCGCCGAGAACCACGGCGAGCAGCGCGCCGAGGACGACCGCCAGCAGCGGCGAGCCGGACGCGGGCCCCGCCCAGTTGATGAACATGATCACGCTGCCCGCGATGAGCGCGGCCATCGAGCCGACGGACAGGTCGATGCCCCCCGAGATGATGACGAAGCACATGCCCACCGCGATGATGCCGATGAAGGCCGTGCGCGTGAGCACGTTCATCGCGTTGTCGACGGTGGCGAAATCGCCGTTGAGCAGGGTGCCGGCGATGCACAGCAGCACCAGGCCGATCACGGGACCGAAGCCGTGCAGGCGCTCGGTCCAGCGATGGCCGGCTTCGCCGCGATGCGCCACCTTGGCGGGGGTTTCAGTCTTGGCTTCAGGCATGGAGGGGGGCTGTTCCTGTGGCATGGGCGATGAGCTCCTCTTCCGTCAGGTGCTCGGCGTCGAGCGTGGTGACCAGCCGGCCGGCACGCATCACGGCGACGCGATGGCACAGGCCGATGAGCTCCATCAGCTCCGAGGAGACGACGATCACGGCCAGCCCCTCGCGAGCGAGGCGCTGGATCAGGAAATAGATGTCGCGCTTGGCGCCGACATCGACGCCGCGCGTAGGCTCGTCGAGCACCACGACCTTGGGTTGCGGCTGCAGCACCTTGGCGAGCGCGAGCTTCTGCTGGTTGCCGCCCGAGAGCGAGGATGCGCGGGCTTCGAGGTCGCCGGTGCGGATGCCGTAGTCCTTCACCGCTTCGGCCAGCGCGGCGCGCTCGGCTTCGGGGTGCAGCCATGGCGTCGCGTAACGCTCCAGCGCCATCAGCGTGAGGTTCTGCCGCAGGCCGAGGTGCACGTGCAGGCCCTTGCCCTTGCGGTCTTCGCTGAGGTAGGTCAGGCCGTGCCTGGCGGCATCGCGCGGATTGCGAAGCTGCACGGGGCGCCCGAGGATCTCGACGCTGCCGCTCGCCGGACGCAGCCCCAGCAGGCCTTCGAACAGCTCCGTGCGGCCGGCCCCGACCAGGCCCGCGAAACCGAGGATTTCGCCGGGCCGCACATCGAAGCTCGCGTTCTGCGCCCAGCCGGGCACGCTGAAGTCGCGCACCCGCAACGCCGGCGCCGTGGCGGCGACCACCACGTCGCGCGGGGGGTAGAGATCGGCGAGTTCGCGGCCGACCATCAGATTGGCCATCTGGTGGCGCGTGAGTTCGGCGGTGGGCGAGCGCGTCACGAAACGGCCGTCGCGCATCACGATCACTTCGTCCGTGATGCGCTCGACCTCGTCGAGCTTGTGGGAGATGTAGACGATGGTCACGCCCTCGGCGCGCAGCTGCGCGATGAGCCTGAAGAGGCGTTCGGTCTCGCCGGGCGTCAGCGTCGCGGTGGGCTCGTCCATGATCAGCAGGCGCGCATGACGCGAGATCGCCTTGGCGATCTCGACCAACTGCTTCTCGGCAACGATGAGCCGCCGGACCTTGGTGTCCGGGTCGATGTCCAGACCGACCTGGGCGAGCGCGGCGGCGGCGTCCCGCGCCATCGCGGCGTCGTCGAGCAGCCAGCCTTTCTTCTTCTCGTGGCCGAGGAAGATGTTCTGCGCGATGCTCAGATCCTCGGCGAGGTTGAACTCCTGGTGGATCAGCACGATGCCGAGGGCCTCCGCCTCGCGCGAACCGCCGAAATGCTGCGCCTCGCCGTTGACCCGGAGGCTGCCGCCGGTGAGCGGCTCGTAGCCCGCGAGGATCTTCATCAGCGTGGACTTGCCCGCGCCGTTCTCGCCCAGCAGGCCATAGACGCGACCCGGCTGCAGCGAAAAGCTCAGGCCGTGGAGTACCTGCACAGGGCCGAAGGCCTTGACGACGTTGTCGAACTCGACGGCGACGCTGCCGCGCGGATTCATGGCGCGACTCCGCGGACCCTGAGCGTCTCCTGCATCGCCAGCACACCGGCGCCGGTCAGCCCGGCCTGCGTGCCGAGCGGCGTGTACTGGATTTCCAGGTGCCGCGTCGAGAGCGCCAGCGATCGCTGGTACACGCTCTGCCGCACGGCGGCGAGGAACAGCGGCCCGATGCGCGTGATGCCGCCGCCGATGAAGATGTGCGACGGATTGAAGAAGTTCACGATCGAGGCGAGCATCTGGCCGATCAGGCTGCCTGCCCGCTGGACGATGGCGTTGGCCGCCGCGTCGCCGGCCCGGCTGGCCTGCCCGACGTCGACGGCGTCGAGGCGGCCGTGGGTGCGCAGGCATTCGGCCAGCGCGGCGCTCTCGCCCGCTTCCGCCGCCTGCATGGCCATGCGCGTGATCGCCGGCCCGGCCGCCATGGCTTCGACGCAGCCCAGGTTGCCGCAGTGGCAACGCGGACCCTCCTGATCGACGCAGATGTGGCCCACGTCGCCGGCGGAGCCGGCCGCACCGCGGTACACCTCGCCGTGGCACACGATGCCGCAGCCGATGCCGGTGCCGACCTTGATGACGAGGAAGTTCGGCAGCGAGCGCTGGAGCCGCCAGAGTTCGCCGAGCGCCATCAGGTTGACGTCGTTGTCGACGAACACCGGCGCGGCATAGTCTTCGCGCAGGTAGTCCCGGATGGAGAAACTGTCCCAGGCCGGCATGAGCGGTGGGTTCACCAGCTGGCCGATCTCGAAGTTCACCGGCCCGGGCACGCCGATGCCGATGCCGATCACCTGCCGGGCATCCAGACCGCAGCGGTCGAGGAGATCGCGCAGCAGCATGCGCACGCGCGCGAGCACGACGCCGGGCCCTTCGCGCACGTCCGCGGGCTCGGCATGCTGGGCCAGCACGCTAAGGTCCGGCCGGAGCACGGCCACGTCCAGACTGGTGGCGCCGATGTCGACGCCGAGCAGCACGCCGAGACCGGCATGGAAGCGAAGGTTTTCGGCACGGCGACCGCCGGAGGAGCGCTGCAGGCCGGCTTCTTCGAGCAGGCCCTGGTCGACCAGGCCGGCGATGAGCGCGTTGGCCTTGCTCTTGGAGAAGCCCAGCCGCTCGGCCATGCCATGACGTGAACCGCCCGCGGACCAGAAAGTGGTCTCGAGCAGCTGCATCTCATCGGATGTGAGGCGGCTCCAAGGTGCCAAGCGTCTTGTCTCCATCGTTCTTCGTTGTCGCCGGCCTCTGGGTGCCGGGCGAACGCGAATACTAGGGGGATGGCTTCAGCCGAACAAGACTCAACTTCGGACAAATTCAGGCCGAAGCGGTCGCCTGAATGCCCCAGGGATCGGGATAGGGGGCAGTCTTCCTAGACTGCGCCCCTCCCACACCACCCGGCATGCGGGTCCGCACCGGGCGGTTCGAGAGTTTTAGGTCATGAGAGTCTGGGTAGTCCCATACGGTCAAACCAGGCGATGTTCAGCACGCTGTTGAG